>NZ_CP019063.1:0-300000 GCF_002951615.1 Rahnella sikkimica
TCACCATCGGCATGTTTTTTGATGGCACTGGCAATAATGTTTTCAATATAGATAAGCGCCTCCTCGAGACCTGCACCCATCTGGATGTGGGAATGAACACTGAAGATGCAGCATCCTGTGTCAAAAAAACTGGGTAAAAGCGGCAACGGTGCGGGGTTATCTTGGGTATTATTCGAATATTCATTGGTTGAATACCCTTTATTCGATTGATGATGAAATAGCTGAAGAACAGTTATTATATCAACGAGCGGTTTACATCCAGGGAATAGGCACCCAGAAGGACAAGGATGACAGCCTTATAGGTATGGGGTTAGGGGTATTGTTTGAAGGGGTCGTGGATAAAACGGATGAAGGTATTGCACAAATAGCAAAAGAAATTAGTTTATTGCTTAAAAAAAGTGACGGTATTACATGCGCTATAGAAAAAATTCAGTTTGATATCTTCGGTTTTAGCCGCGGTGCTGCTGCTGCCCGTCACTTCGCAAACCGCGTCAGAAACGGCGATCAGGCCATTCAGGAGGCAATAACGAAAGGGCTTGATGGCCGAAATCAGCATGGGAAACCCGCAGGAGAAGTACGTTTCCTCGGGCTATTTGATACGGTCTGTGCAGTTGGCGGTGTAAAAAATTTGCTGGACATCCACGGTGGAGTAAACCCCGGTATTGAGCTAGCACTGCCGAAGGATATTGCGCAGAACGTGTTTCAGATTACGGCAATGAACGAATGCCGTTATAACTTTAGCCTTAACAGTATTAAAGAGTCCTGGCCTGAGCTCCCCCTCCCCGGCGTGCATTCCGATATTGGCGGTGGCTATAATCCGCAAGAAAAAGAATATCTGTTTCTCACCAAACCTGAATTTGAAACCGTCAGTGAAAATATTCCTGCTGAGATGACAGATATTTACCGCCATTGCGAAGCTGAAATTCCGGCTTTACAGAAATTACCAAATCTGAGTTCTGTTATGCCTTCGGGAGTGGTAAAGGTCGGAACATGGTTTGACTACTGGTTAATCCGAATAAGAAACGCGCCGGCATTACTGAAAAGCGTGTTGGTGCAGCGGTCACTCTGGAACGGGTGGTCACGAATGACTGGTCAAAAAATCACCTTACGGGTAATGTTTGATGCCGCACAGAGTTCAGGACTCTCTTTCAAAGAAATCCTCCCCAAGGATAAGAATTTTATATTACCACCAGAACTGGAGCCACTTTCTCAAAAAGCCATTAGTCAGGGGAAGGCGGCTGCCGCAGGAGGAACACCGGCTCCTTTTTCCGCGGATGAAATGAAACTGATTGGTAAATATCTGCATTGTTCAGCCAACTGGAATGCGGTGGCATTTAAAGATGTCTGGCTCGACGGAAACAAAGTAAAAGTCATATATGGCGCAGCAAAAACCGCTGAGCTGTTTGGCTTTGTCAATCGCCCCAATCCGGGGTGGGCTCGTGCCGTATGGAATATGCAGGGAGAAGAAGCATGAAAATAATAACAGGTCTGTTATCGCTGTCGCTGCTGGCAGGCTGCAGCAGCCATGCGCAGACGCAGACGCAGAAAGGGAATTTTAAAGCCCCCTGGGATGAATGGTATTTCACATTTTCAACCCCCAAGGCCCTGCCTGCCCAGGTCACCCTGGTGAAACTGCTGGATACTGATGGCTATGGCTATGTTTTCCAGACCATAGACCAGCCGCAGGGGAAAAGTGTAGGAGCCTGGAGCAAATACATTGGGAAGGGTTTTTCCCCGTTCAACAAAGCTAAAGCACCACCGCAAATGATTAAATTTTGCTGGGATTCAATTATCGATAAAAAGGTTTATGAAACCACCTTATTCTTCTTACCGGACACGCAGAAATAAATGATCAGTACAGAGCCGGACTGGTATAACGCGAAAGAAACTTATTATTTTCGTTATATGGTTATTGGCCTGGCACCAGAAGGAAAAGTTCGGGTGTGGTTGCAGAACAATGGCAGACCTAATTTATTACAAAGCAGTACAAAAATAACCACCGTTTCTGGTAAAGATCTGGATATGTGTAAAGGCGAAACAAATTTTCCTGATGGGTATGAGTATAGTGAGGGTATGAAGTCATTTATAAAAGATAAAAAGTATCCCTACGGAAGCTGGTGAGTCATTATCGGATGAATACAGACTATGCAGGGAGAAGAAGCATGAAAATAATAACAGGTCTGTTATCGCTGTCGCTGCTGGCAGGCTGCAGCAGCCATGCGCAGACGCAGACGCAGACACTTACCCTGAGTCGTTATTCCTACGATCACCCTAAAGTTCCTGAAATCAACGATATTCGTCCCGCTGCCGCCTGCTCCGCTGCCTGCCTGGGACGGCAAGCTGAAATGGGTAGAAGCCCGTAAAGCCAATATTCCACCCACCAAACCCAGCGAAGCCCTGATTGAGCAACTGCGAAAGACAAACAGCTCAACCGGAAACCGGCAGGCCGCTGCCGACCTCGCCGGATTTTGATAAATCAACCGCCGTACATCTGTTGTGTAAAACCGGTGAGCCCTGCCCGAAAAGCGGCTACTGGCGGCATATCAATTTAACGATGTCGTAAAAACAGCAAACCTGCAACTTCGAATTTATTGTGTATACACAATAACCAGCATTAATAAATATTGAGGGATTATTTATGTGTAAATTATTAATGGATTTACAAAAGGAAATTGAGAAATTAAAAAATGGTATAAACATACCAGAGGAAATAGAACTTCTTTACAAATGGATTGAAAAAAACGGTTTTGTCGAGGCTCGTGACGGTCTTATTGAGACACCTAAAGGCATGGTCGGTGACCCTGCTGTTTTCCAATATGGAAGAATCAATGTCGACTATGAATTTTCCCCGGAAATAACCTTCACCACTTCAGCCCATAAAGGGCTAAATTATTGGTTTGATCTTCCGGAAATCACGGATGAAATATCATCAAGACTGGTGCCATTCGCGGAAAGCGGATTTGATGGTTCTCGCCTTGCTTTTTGGCTTGATGATAACAATGTGCTTAGATTTGTTCACATGGGGTCGGGTTCTGCTTCGACGCTATGTTGTATCATTGCTAATGATGAAAAGGAGTTCTTATCTTTGCTTTCTATAGGATATGGTCAGTTAGGTGATGTCTGTGATTTTTCATTATCGCCTGAAGAAATAGCAGATGGGGAGGAGATAAAAATAAATTACTCATTTGTTGACTGGTTAGAGAAAACCTTCAGCATAAAAAGACCTTCTAATGCCGCCAATATAATCAAGGAAACGCCAGATATTGGTGATGAAGATACTATTGACGAATTTTGCTTATGGTGTAACAAGCAATTCAGGCAATAAACGAATAGCGGAATAAATTATAGGCTCGCTGTCATTGCTGATGACTATATCTATACACCCGCTCAGACTTGGGCATTTATTTATCTGCCGTAACAGAAATCAATTTATTCTGGAAAGATAATGAAAGACTTAACCTTGCGTTATTACGACACCGAATTGCGCTATCTGCGCGATGCGGGAAAAGAGTTTGCACAAACTCACCCCGACCGGGCGGCGATGCTCGATCTCGATAAACCCGGTACGCCTGACCCTTACGTGGAGCGCATGTTCGAAGGCTTTGCCTTTTCGATGGGCCGGCTGCGCGAAAAGATTGATGATGACCTGCCGGAGTTCACCGAAGGGCTGGTGAGCATGCTGTGGCCGCACTATCTGCGAACCATTCCGTCGCTTTCGATTGTGGCGCTCACGCCGGACGTGCCGTCAATGAAGATTGCCGAAGTGGTGCCTGCGGGGATGGAAGTGTTTTCCCGCCCCGTCGGGCCGAAAAATACCATCTGCCAGTACCGTACCACGCGCGAGATGATGCTTAACCCGCTCGCCGTCTCCAAAGTGGTGATGGCCACCGAGCCGGATGGCCGCTCGGTGCTGCGTCTGCGTCTGGCGTGCAGTCCCCAGGCCGACTGGTCGCAGGTGGATTTAACGCAGCTTAGCTTTTATCTGGCGGGCGACGCGCCGGTCAGCAGCGCGCTGCATCTGGCGCTGACCCGGCGTCAGGCGGCGCTGTATCTGCGTCTGCCCCATCAGGCCGATCGCATCCGGCTCGACGGCTGGTTCTCCCCCGGCGGATTTGCCGACGAAGACCTGCTGTGGCCAAAAGGCGAAAGCGCGTTCAGCGGTTACCAGCTTTTGCTGGAATATTTCACCTTCCGCGAGAAGTTTATGTCGTCAATCTCAACGGACTGGGCGATATCACGCTGCCTGCGGGGATTGATTATTTCGACATTGAGGTCGTACTCAGCAGCCAGTGGCAGAGCGACCTGCCGGTGATCGACGATGTGATGCACCTGCACTGCGTGCCGGTGATCAACCTGTTCTCCCTGGAAGCCGACCCGCTGATTATCAACGGGCTGGAAAGCGAGTACATGCTGCGCCCGCGCCGTCTGCAGGACGGGCATACCGAGATTTACTCGGTGGACTCGGTCACCGGGTCGAGCCGCACCTCGGAGGCCAGCTATGTGCCGTTCACCAGCTTCCGCCATCAGGGCGGAATGCAGCGCCGTCATGCGCGGATAAGCGCTACGTTCATAGCATCCCGCGTCAACGCCGGCGTTTGACGCGGGTGCATGAAGCGCTCCCGGCGGCGCTGCATTCCGCCCTGATGGCGGAAGCTGGTGAACGGCACATAGCTGGCCTCCGAGGTGCGGCTCGACCCGGTGACCGAGTCCACCGAGTAAATCTCGGTATGCCCGTCCTGCAGACGGCGCGGGCGCAGCATGTACTCGCTTTCCAGCCCGTTGATAATCAGCGGGTCGGCTTCCAGGGAGAACAGGTTGATCACCGGCACGCAGTGCAGGTGCATCACATCGTCGATCACCGGCAGGTCGCTCTGCCACTGGCTGCTGAGTACGACCTCAATGTCGAAATAATCAATCCCCGCAGGCAGCGTGATATCGCCCAGTCCGTTGAGATTGACGAACATAAACTTCTCGCGGAAGGTGAAATATTCCAGCAAAAGCTGGTAACCGCTGAACGCGCTTTCGCCTTTTGGCCACAGCAGGTCTTCGTCGGCAAATCCGCCGGGGGAGAACCAGCCGTCGAGCCGGATGCGATCGGCCTGATGGGGCAGACGCAGATACAGCGCCGCCTGACGCCGGGTCAGCGCCAGATGCAGCGCGCTGCTGACCGGCGCGTCGCCCGCCAGATAAAAGCTAAGCTGCGTTAAATCCACCTGCGACCAGTCGGCCTGGGGACTGCACGCCAGACGCAGACGCAGCACCGAGCGGCCATCCGGCTCGGTGGCCATCACCACTTTGGAGACGGCGAGCGGGTTAAGCATCATCTCGCGCGTGGTACGGTACTGGCAGATGGTATTTTTCGGCCCGACGGGGCGGGAAAACACTTCCATCCCCGCAGGCACCACTTCGGCAATCTTCATTGACGGCACGTCCGGCGTGAGCGCCACAATCGAAAGCGACGGAATGGTTCGCAGATAGTGCGGCCACAGCATGCTCACCAGCCCTTCGGTGAACTCCGGCAGGTCATCATCAATCTTTTCGCGCAGCCGGCCCATCGAAAAGGCAAAGCCTTCGAACATGCGCTCCACGTAAGGGTCAGGCGTACCGGGTTTATCGAGATCGAGCATCGCCGCCCGGTCGGGGTGAGTTTGTGCAAACTCTTTTCCCGCATCGCGCAGATAGCGCAATTCGGTGTCGTAATAACGCAAGGTTAAGTCTTTCATTATCTTTCCAGAATAAATTGATTTCTGTTACGGCAGATAAATAAATGCCCAAGTCTGAGCGGGTGTATAGATATAGTCATCAGCAATGACAGCGAGCCTATAATTTATTCCGCTATTCGTTTATTGCCTGAATTGCTTGTTACACCATAAGCAAAATTCGTCAATAGTATCTTCATCACCAATATCTGGCGTTTCCTTGATTATATTGGCGGCATTAGAAGGTCTTTTTATGCTGAAGGTTTTCTCTAACCAGTCAACAAATGAGTAATTTATTTTTATCTCCTCCCCATCTGCTATTTCTTCAGGCGATAATGAAAAATCACAGACATCACCTAACTGACCATATCCTATAGAAAGCAAAGATAAGAACTCCTTTTCATCATTAGCAATGATACAACATAGCGTCGAAGCAGAACCCGACCCCATGTGAACAAATCTAAGCACATTGTTATCATCAAGCCAAAAAGCAAGGCGAGAACCATCAAATCCGCTTTCCGCGAATGGCACCAGTCTTGATGATATTTCATCCGTGATTTCCGGAAGATCAAACCAATAATTTAGCCCTTTATGGGCTGAAGTGGTGAAGGTTATTTCCGGGGAAAATTCATAGTCGACATTGATTCTTCCATATTGGAAAACAGCAGGGTCACCGACCATGCCTTTAGGTGTCTCAATAAGACCGTCACGAGCCTCGACAAAACCGTTTTTTTCAATCCATTTGTAAAGAAGTTCTATTTCCTCTGGTATGTTTATACCATTTTTTAATTTCTCAATTTCCTTTTGTAAATCCATTAATAATTTACACATAAATAATCCCTCAATATTTATTAATGCTGGTTATTGTGTATACACAATAAATTCGAAGTTGCAGGTTTGCTGTTTTTACGACATCGTTAAATTGATATGCCGCCAGTAGCCGCTTTTCGGGCAGGGCTCACCGGTTTTACACAACAGATGTACGGCGGTTGATTTATCAAAATCCGGCGAGGTCGGCAGCGGCCTGCCGGTTTCCGGGTTGAGCTGTTTGTCTTTCGCCAGTTGCTCAATCAGGGCTTCGCTGGGTTTGGTGGGTGGAATATTGGCTTTACGGGCTTCTACCCATTTCAGCTTGCCGTCCCAGGCAGGCAGCGGAGCAGGCGGCAGCGGGACGATATCGTTGATTTCAGGAACTTTAGGGGTGATCGTAGGAATAACGACTCAGGGTAAGTGTCTGCGTCTGCGTCTGCGCATGGCTGCTGCAGCCTGCCAGCAGCGACAGCGATAACAGACCTGTTATTATTTTCATGCTTCTTCTCCCTGCATAGTCTGTATTCATCCGATAATGACTCACCAGCTTCCGTAGGGATACTTTTTATCTTTTATAAATGACTTCATACCCTCACTATACTCATACCCATCAGGAAAATTTGTTTCGCCTTTACACATATCCAGATCTTTACCAGAAACGGTGGTTATTTTTGTACTGCTTTGTAATAAATTAGGTCTGCCATTGTTCTGCAACCACACCCGAACTTTTCCTTCTGGTGCCAGGCCAATAACCATATAACGAAAATAATAAGTTTCTTTCGCGTTATACCAGTCCGGCTCTGTACTGATCATTTTATTCTGCGTGTCCGGTAAGAAGAATAAGGTGGTTTCATAAACCTTTTTATCGATAATTGAATCCCAGCAAAATTTAATCATTTGCGGTGGTGCTTTAGCTTTGTTGAACGGGGAAAAACCCTTCCCAATGTATTTGCTCCAGGCTCCTACACTTTTCCCCTGCGGCTGGTCTATGGTCTGGAAAACATAGCCATAGCCATCAGTATCCAGCAGTTTCACCAGGGTGACCTGGGCAGGCAGGGCCTTGGGGGTTGAAAATGTGAAATACCATTCATCCCAGGGGGCTTTAAAATTCCCTTTCTGCGTCTGCGTCTGCGCATGGCTGCTGCAGCCTGCCAGCAGCGACAGCGATAACAGACCTGTTATTATTTTCATGCTTCTTCTCCCTGCATATTCCATACGGCACGAGCCCACCCCGGATTGGGGCGATTGACAAAGCCAAACAGCTCAGCGGTTTTTGCTGCGCCATATATGACTTTTACTTTGTTTCCGTCGAGCCAGACATCTTTAAATGCCACCGCATTCCAGTTGGCTGAACAATGCAGATATTTACCAATCAGTTTCATTTCATCCGCGGAAAAAGGAGCCGGTGTTCCTCCTGCGGCAGCCGCCTTCCCCTGACTAATGGCTTTTTGAGAAAGTGGCTCCAGTTCTGGTGGTAATATAAAATTCTTATCCTTGGGGAGGATTTCTTTGAAAGAGAGTCCTGAACTCTGTGCGGCATCAAACATTACCCGTAAGGTGATTTTTGACCAGTCATTCGTGACCACCCGTTCCAGAGTGACCGCTGCACCAACACGCTTTTCAGTAATGCCGGCGCGTTTCTTATTCGGATTAACCAGGTAGTCAAACCATGTTCCGACCTTTACCACTCCCGAAGGCATAACAGAACTCAGATTTGGTAATTTCTGTAAAGCCGGAATTTCAGCTTCGCAATGGCGGTAAATATCTGTCATCTCAGCAGGAATATTTTCACTGACGGTTTCAAATTCAGGTTTGGTGAGAAACAGATATTCTTTTTCTTGCGGATTATAGCCACCGCCAATATCGGAATGCACGCCGGGGAGGGGGAGCTCAGGCCAGGACTCTTTAATACTGTTAAGGCTAAAGTTATAACGGCATTCGTTCATTGCCGTAATCTGAAACACGTTCTGCGCAATATCCTTCGGCAGTGCTAGCTCAATACCGGGGTTTACTCCACCGTGGATGTCCAGCAAATTTTTTACACCGCCAACTGCACAGACCGTATCAAATAGCCCGAGGAAACGTACTTCTCCTGCGGGTTTCCCATGCTGATTTCGGCCATCAAGCCCTTTCGTTATTGCCTCCTGAATGGCCTGATCGCCGTTTCTGACGCGGTTTGCGAAGTGACGGGCAGCAGCAGCACCGCGGCTAAAACCGAAGATATCAAACTGAATTTTTTCTATAGCGCATGTAATACCGTCACTTTTTTTAAGCAATAAACTAATTTCTTTTGCTATTTGTGCAATACCTTCATCCGTTTTATCCACGACCCCTTCAAACAATACCCCTAACCCCATACCTATAAGGCTGTCATCCTTGTCCTTCTGGGTGCCTATTCCCTGGATGTAAACCGCTCGTTGATATAATAACTGTTCTTCAGCTATTTCATCATCAATCGAATAAAGGGTATTCAACCAATGAATATTCGAATAATACCCAAGATAACTCCCCGCACCGTTGCCGCTTTTACCCAGTTTTTTGACACAGGATGCTGCATCTTCAGTGTTCATTCCCACATCCAGATGGGTGCAGGTCTCGAGGAGGCGCTTATCTATATTGAAAACATTATTGCCAGTGCCATCAAAAAACATGCCGATGGTGAGCGTGATGCCGGGCACTTCTTTACGCTTACAAATCACGATTTTTTCTGAAACGTTTACGTCAGAGGTATGCTGACCATCACTGACTTACCATGTATTACGTTGTGCCATTCTGCAAGTTCCTTGAATTTAATATCGTCCTATTTAGTGCCCAGAATTTCTATATTCATCCTGCCCGGAGCCGCGGTATAGACTGGCGCTGTCTTCCCGTTTTTATCAGAAACGCCTGCATACATTGTTCCTTCTGCGGTTGTTATGCGGTATTCAGTGAGTGGGATAGCTTTTCCTTCCTCATCCTGCAACGCATAAACTGCACCGTAGCCTTTCGGGAACGTCACCGGAGGAGTATTCAGACTCGCCGGTCCCATCTTTTGCCAGTTGGCCGACTTAAATAAGATATTTTGCGGATCGGCGATCTCGATATTTCCGCCGCTGAGTTTGATGTAGCCGCCGCCGCAGGTGAGGATCAGCTCTTTCGAGGCGGTGACCGTGATTTTTCCTTCTGCGCTGGTGACGGTGATGTCGTTTTTCGCCAGTGCGGACAGTTCGTCGTCCTGCGCCTGAATATCCACTTTCCCCTGGCCGGCCAGGAGTTTCATCCCGGCTTTCTGCGCCAGCAGGCTGACGCTTTCGCCGGCCACGGCGGTGAAGGATTTGCCGCTACTGATATCGGTATTGCTGCCCGACATCATCCCGATGCTTTCGCTGCCTGACGCCACGCGTACGGATTTCGGGCTGACGATGCCGATGCCCTGCGGCGCGGACATCAGAATGCCCGCCGCTTTCAGTTTTGCCAGCGAGGCGTTCAGCGCTTTCTGGCTGTTAATATCGCCCGGCGTCGCTTTGGCAATCTGCGCCGCTTTCGCCAGCGTGCGTGCCAGCGTCAGCGCCTGTTCAAGCTGCGCAATAGCGTCATCCATTTCCAGCTGTTTGCCGCTGGCGGCAGGCTGCGCGTCGGCGCTGATGAAAATGCCTTTTCCGGCACGCAGGGCGCCCCATTCGTCGGTGCGCAGTTCAAAACCCTCACCGCGCTTTGCCCGCGCGGCATCCACGTTGTGCCCGAGGTTCAGCTGCGTTTTGCCGCCGTATTCGGTGCTGAGTTTGATGTGTTCTTCGCCGCGCTTGTCTTCCATCCGCAGTTTGTTATTCGCCGGTGTGCGGATCACGTTGCGTGTATTGTTCTTTTCGGTCACGTGGTCGACGTGACGGGAATCGTGCAGGGCGTGGGCAATGTAAGGCCTGTCCGGGTCGCCGTCGTGGAAGGCAATCGCCACTTCGGTGCCCTGAATCAGCGGGAAGTGAATGCCGTATTCGTCGCCGCCGTTCGGCTTCGCGAAGCGCACCGGCATGCTTTCCTGACCCTGTTTTTTATCGTCCTGGTCGGCATCGAATTTCACGCGATACAAACCGGCGTTGTCCTGCCAGGCGTAGATATCGTTCGGTTTTGCGCTGGTGACGCGGGCCATCATCGTGCCGCTGACTTTCGGACGCGGCATGAGCGCGGGACGCCAGCACAGCGTTTCGCTGAAGGGCACGGCGGCGAAAGTAACGTTCAGCGCCTCTTTGCGGCTGGCGGTAAATCCGATGCGTGTAACTACCATCGGCAGTGACAGCAATTCAGGCAGCGTGGACGGAATTCGGACGTCGGCCACGGTGAGCACCTGCGCCGGGTGCAGCGTGGCGTCGGTGCTGTTGCCGGTAATCAGCGTTTGTGCGGATAAAAACCGCTCATGGTCGAGGCGCGCCATGAAGTTGCCGGTTTCAGCAGACGGGTCAGTTTTCGCGCCGCTATCCAGATGGCGGGGTTTGTAGTGATACACGTCACCATAATTTATCCCTTCACCGTCGCCGCGCGTCATATCGGCTTTGGCGGACTGATTGACCTTCTGCGCTTCGCGGAAGTTATAGTCTTTGGCAGTGACGCTGGCGGGTACGACGTTGTGCTGTACGCTCAGCCCCCAGACCGACTCCGCGCCGCTGTCGCTCATGCCCGACGGGCTGCTGAGCGGCAGCGTTTTCCCGAACGCGTAGGCGCTTTGCTTATCGGCAAAATGCACGACTTCGGTCTGCGTGTCCGGCTGCAGGCTGAAGAAATAGAAAATTCCGACTTCCGAGAGCAGGCGTTCGATAAAGGCCAGGTCACTTTCGTGATACTGGTTTATCTGTTCGCGTTTTGGGTAAGTCTGTTTCAGTGCAAACTCATATTCCCAGCCCTTAAAGCCATGTTCTTCCAGGATCTGCGCGACGACATCCTGCACGGATTTATTGACGAAGAAACGGTGCGTGCGGAACTGTTTGTCCAGCAGGGCGAGGGAAGGCTCCAGCGTTAACCGATATTTCGCCTCGTCGGCAGAGCCTGAAATCCGCTGGAGATCCGTGATAACGCCGTGGACAACTTTTTGGGTGGTCAGGCTTTGCAGCAGGCCGGTGCCCATCGTAAGTGTGACCGGTTTACGCAACAGCTGAGCGGCGTCGATATCGTGGTCGGTGCTGGTGAACGTGATGGTGTAGCGATATGTCCGGCTTATGCCCTCATCACCGCGCAAGCTTTCAACGTCGAGCGGTGACGTACAGGAAGGAATATCAAGGCGGTAACGGTTTAGAGTGGTAGCGCCCAGAGCCGCCACCGCGTTTTCAAAAATATCCATGATTCGGGCATGGCCTTATGTATGGCTTAGAATTTGTCAAACTATTGTATTTTTTTGAATAATATCCACCCTTTGGATATTTGCTCGTTGGGTTGTTTATCCAAAGTTATATTGCAAAGCCCATTGTTATTCATAAGTATTTTTTTGCTGTAATCCTTCATAGGGTCATCTACTGGTTTTGGTAGGTTATTAGCTTGCATGTTTACTTCAAAGTAAGCAGAACAATCGACTTTAAATTCATTAGGGTTAATTTTCTGTAATGGGATTATTTCTTTTTCTTTTGTTGGTGGATTATTACCCGGGAATTTTTCGCCGATTTTATATCTTATGTTTTCGTCGGAATCACCATTAGTATCATCGTAGAAGTTTTTTACAGTAGGTGCGTTTACTGTGAGTTCGTTACCTACTAACTTAGCATCATCCCATCCAATCGATGGGCCACCTTCGATCTCATCATGTTTATAAAAAAGTGTAATGTTTTTATTTTTAACCAACATGTATATTTCATTGTTAGATTCATCGTCGGTGTTGTTGACAAAGTAAAAGCTGTTATCAATTTTATTGGGTTTGTTGATAATCAAGTCACTGATCTTGTAGGAGTTAATATTTCCGTATGCCCAATAGGAATAATAGATTCCATCATCTATGCTTGTTTTCTCAGCATAGCTATTAAAAGTAAGTGATAAAAAGAAAAGGGGAAGTAACTTATTCATTGTTCAATCTCGACATGAAATGCAGGTTCGCCGGCATGCTTAAAGGGGCTTATGTATTTAAAGTCATCGTTATCTCTAGCGTAATCAGTTAGTGCTTTATCGAAAGCTAATTGAATACTTTTATCTGTTGAGAGGTGCGTGCTTATATCGAAAACATTTCTTGTTGCGTACATTTTCTCGGATACACAATGTCGTGAAACCAGTCGTCCACTTTCCTGTAAATTAATGACTTTATTAACCATGGCAGATTTAACTTCTTTGGCTTTAGCTAAGTCGTTGCCACCTGCAGCAACACCTGCTTTTACAACGTCTCTTCCTGCGGCTGCATAATAATTAAGTTGAGACTGAATACCTTTGCTTTGCATGTTTGCATACATTGCATCTACTTGTTTTTGAACAGTTCTAAGTGTGCTGGTTATTGTTATTTTATGAACTCCAGCAGTTATCATTATTTTTTTCATGATATTTAATGATTTGCTAGTTACAAGATCTTTTAACGATTTCGAAACTGAAAAGTTTATAACTGGCTCAAATTCACCTGGAGCTAAAGTAGGTTTTGAAGTTCCTTTATCATCTGTTTTATGTTTTTCCGGTGGTTTCTGTTTTTTCTTGATAGTGGATGATTTCGTTGTTGTTTTTATATGAACAACATTTTTATTCTTATCAACATCTGCAGAAGTGCTGCCAATAGGTAGTACAATATGACTCTTAGAATAGGCTATAGCGGCCTTAGAATTCCCATTTTCTACTCCAAGGTATTTCATGATCGCTTGTTTTACGTCTTTAGGTATATAACGGCTAATATAATCGGTGTTTGTGAAGTCTTTAATGTCATTATCTGTTGTGTCGGGTAGTTTTAAAACTTGCCCGATATGAAGAACATTAGCATTAGGTAGATTATTTAAATCAATAAGAATCGCGGCTGTGGTATCGAATGATTTTGCAATAGCAGATAAATTGTCCCCTGATTTTACTTTGTATGTTGAGTTTGCTTCAGCCGTTCTTTGTGAGGAAGATTTTTTCTTATCTTTAGACTTCTCTGTTGAACTGCCCCCCCAGATATGGCTAGTTTTTTATAATTATCCTTTAGAATGGTGAATACTATTTCCGCACCAGCAAGTGCATTTATCGCTTCGGTTTTACCTTGACCATCAGTTTTTCCTTTAATGAATATTAAGGGATCGTTCATAGTAGAAACAATTGATGGATAATACATGTTGGGAGAAAGAGAAACAGCAGCAACATATTCCTTATTAGAAATTGGAGTGTCATCACCCGTGGATAGTTTGAATGAAGTTGCTATTTGTGTCGATTTCAGTAAATTTTCTATTTCTGGTAATCTAACAATAATTTTGTTGGCACAATCTGTAGCATCTTTAGATATAACATGTTCATTTTTATGATACTGCTTCAGACTTCCTAATCCATCATGATGGAGATAGTAAAGCCAGCGCCAATAGTCATCATCATTCGAATGGTAAAAATCTGAAACTAAATCTCGCGCCCGGAGAAGTGCAAATATTATTGCATAACACCCTAGCTCTGCATCAAATATTCTCTCACCCGTAATATCCAGAGTGAACCCTAAACGTTTAGACGAATTTTGAAGGGTATAGTCCACAAACGCGATAGTTGCCTGACCTATGCCTGCTGCTGATGTTGTACCAGCTGCTGCATCTGGGTTGAAGCCTGATTCTATATACGCACAAAGTAAAATGTATGAAATTTCTTTATACGTTAATTTATATCGAGCCCCTATTGTTATCAACATATCGATAACCTTACGTTGACTCTGCTCATCTATATCGCCACTGATTCTGCTATTTCCTTTTATTTCCTTTGTAGTGTCAATGTTTGGATAGGTTTTTAGCAGGGATGAACTTATTATTTGACTGTCAAAGTAAGCTTTGCCTTTCAAAGAAAATAAAGCAGAGTATAAATCACTCACATGTATTCCTCATTAATTATCGCCATAAACAAAATTAATATAAGTTACCCCTTGTGCGTTGGGTGGTATTTTACTTCTAAGGACTAAGCTTTTTTCTTGGCTGACAAATTTTCCGTCAAAATCAAATATCGGGGCTGTAGTATTGGCGCTCAAAGAACCATCTATTGCCTCAGCATTATTCATCCCATCCCAGTAACCAATTAGAACGTATTGGTCATCAACGCAAAGCATCTTTTGTGGAGCCCAATCTGAACTGTCTATTATTTCTTGGAAGGTGAATTTTTGCTTTTCCAACTTGCTTTTTTGTTCGAGTGACATATAGGGGAGAACAGCAGAGAATTTTTTATTTTCCCGACTGATGTTTAATGTGACATTTTTGCAAATATTTGACTCATCATCTTCAGGATCAGCTTTGCATTCGGCAGAAACTTTCACTGTTGCCGGACCACATTGCATATTCACTTCACGTGATGTCCAGCTATCGCTAGCGAAGCTGCTTAGTGATATCAGGGTGATCAGGGAACATGCACAGCTTAATTTAAACGAATTATTCATTATCATTTCCTTCGCATTTGTCACAGTGGCAGTCTCCGCCATGATGTGAGGCATCTTCAATATTTGTGTAATGGGCTCGTTCAACGACCATTTCGCTGTCGTACCAAAAGTCATCCGCTAACATCTCAATTTCAAAAGCTTCACCCGCCTGAGTTGAGGTAACTTGGATCGTTTCGCCATTTGAATTTGTGATGCCGAAAATTTGTTGACCACTACTGAGGGTGATTAGGTAATTTTGTAATGCTACCGGAGTACCTGTTTCTGACATTGCTGTAAATTTCCCGCTGTATGCTGCAGGTATTTGTGTCGGAGTTACATTCAGACTCGCCGGCCCCATCTTTTGCCAATTGGCCGACTTAAATAAGATGTTTTGCGGATCGGCGATCTCGATATTTCCGCCGCTGAGTTTGATGTAGCCGCCGCCGCAGGTGAGGATCAGCTCTTTCGAGGCGGTGACCGTGATTTTTCCTTCTGCGCTGGTGACGGTGATGTCGTTTTTCGCCAGTGCGGACAGTTCGTCGTCCTGCGCCTGAATATCCACTTTCCCCTGGCCGGCAATGAGTTTCATCCCGGCTTTCTGCGCCAGCAGGCTGACGCTTTCGCCGGCCACGGCGGTGAAGGATTTGCCGCTACTGATATCGGTATTGCTGCCCGACATCATCCCGATGCTTTCGCTGCCTGACGCCACGCGTACGGATTTCGGGCTGACGATGCCGATGCCCTGCGGCGCTGACATCAGAATGCCCGCCGCTTTCAGTTTTGCCAGCGAGGTGTTCAGCGCTTTCTGGCTGTTAATATCGCCCGGCGTCGCTTTGGCAATCTGCGCCGCTTTCGCCAGCGTGCGTGCCAGCGTCAGTGCCTGTTCAAGCTGCGCAATAGCGTCATCCATTTCCAGCTGTTTGCCGCTGGCTGCAGGCTGCGTGTCGGCGCTGATGAAAATGCCTTTTCCGGCACGGAGTGCGCCCCATTCGTCGGTGCGCAGTTCAAAACCCTCACCGCGCTTTGCCCGCGCGGCATCCACGTTGTGCCCGAGGTTCAGCTGCGTCTTGCCACCGTATTCGGTGCTGAGTTTGATGTGTTCTTCGCCGCGTTTGTCTTCCATCCGCAGTTTGTTATTCGCCGGTGTGCGGATCACGTTGCGGGTATTGTTCTTTTCGGTCACGTGGTCGACGTGACGGGAATCGTGCAGGGCGTGGGCGATGTAAGGCCGGTCCGGGTCGCCGTCGTGGAAGGCAATGGCGACTTCCGTGCCCTGAATCAGCGGGAAGTGAATGCCGTATTCGTCGCCGCCGTACGGCTTCGCGAAGCGCACGGGCATGCTTTCCTGACCCTGTTTTTTATCGTCCTGGTCGGCATCAAATTTCACGCGATACAAACCGGCGTTGTCCTGCCAGGCGTAGATATCGTTCGGTTTTGCGCTGGTGACGCGGGCCATCATCGTGCCGCTGACTTTCGGACGCGGCATGAGCGCGGGACGCCAGCACAGCGTTTCGCTGAAGGGCACGGCGGCGAAAGTAACGTTCAGCGCCTCTTTGCGGCTGGCGGTAAATCCGGTGCGTGTAACTACCATCGGCAGTGACAGCAATTCAGGCAGCGTGGACGGAATGCGGACGTCGGCCACGGTGAGTACCTGCGCCGGGTGCAGCGTGGCGTCGGTGCTGTTGCCGGTAATCAGCGTTTGTGCGGATAAAAACCGCTCATGGTCGAGGCGCGCCATGAAGTTGCCGGTTTCAGCAGACGGGTCAGTTTTCGCGCCGCTATCCAGATGGCGGGGTTTGTAGTGATACACGTCACCATAATTTATCCCTTCACCGTCGCCGCGCGTCATATCGGCTTTGGCGGACTGATTGACCTTCTGCGCTTCGCGGAAGTTATAGTCTTTGGCGGTGACGCTGGCGGGTACGACGTTGTGCTGTACGCTCAGCCCCCAGACCGACTCCGCGCCGCTGTCGCTCATGCCCGACGGGCTGCTGAGCGGCAGCGTTTTCCCGAACGCGTAGGCGCTTTGCTTATCGGCAAAATGCACGACTTCGGTCTGCGTGTCCGGCTGCAGGCTGAAGAAATAGAAAATTCCGACTTCCGAGAGCAGGCGTTCGATAAAGGCCAGGTCACTTTCGTGATACTGGTTTATCTGTTCGCGTTTTGGGTAAGTCTGTTTCAGTGCAAACTCATATTCCCAGCCCTTAAAGCCATGTTCTTCCAGAATCTGCGCGACGACATCCTGCACGGATTTATTGACGAAGAAACGGTGCGTGCGGAACTGTTTGTCCAGCAGGACGAGGGAAGGCTCCAGTGTTAACCGATATTTCGCCTCGTCGGCAGAGCCTGAAATCCGCTGGAAATCCGTGAGAACGCCGTGGACAACTTTTTGGGTGGTCAGGCTTTGCAGCAGGCCGGTGCCCATCGTAAGTGTGACCGGTTTACGCAACAGCTGAGCGGCGTCGATATCGTGGTCGGTGCTGGTGAACGTGATGGTGTAGCGATATGTCCGGCTTATGCCCTCATCACCGCGCAAGCTTTCAACGTCGAGCGGTGACGTACAGGAAGGAATATCAAGGCGGTAACGGTTCAGAGTGGTGGCGCTCAGAGCCGCCACCGCGTTTTCAAAAATATCCATGATTCGGGCATGTCCTTATGTATGGCTTAGCCGCACAACACCGCTGCGCGTGCCGGGTCGAGGCTGATTAATCCGGCGAGTAAACTTTCCATCTCACCGTACAAACGAGGTTTATCTGTATCTGCGCGGCTGGCTTTCATACGTAGCAGTTTCAGACGGCGGGCTTTCACTTCGAACAGCAAATCCGGCTCCCACTGCGTTAGCGTTAGCCGGGCTCCGTTGCCATCCAGCTCACCGAGAAGATGCAGCGCCATGTCGTTTTTGCCGTACTGTTCGGCGACGCGTGCCATCAGCAACCGGATTAGCCACTGATGGCGTGGCGTCCGGGTGCCGGGGCGGTTTTGCAGCCAGTTCAGCGCTGCTTCGACGCCGTCGCTGTCGGCCTGTGCCAGCGCTTCCGGCTCCAGTTGCAGGATGTCGTCATCACCTGCTGGATTGGCAGACGCTGAAGGTTCGTTACTCCAGCTTTCAGAAGAGGTCATCACCTGCTGGTGGATCCAGTTCAGCGTGACTTCATCAGCGAATGGGGTGCCGTCGCTGAACGCCAGCCCTTCAAGGCCCGGCAGGCGGGTTAACAAGCCGTTCAGATCCTGCTGAATAATGGCCGCCCAGCGTTCATACGGTGCGCCCGCTTTGGTCAGCGCCTGATGGGTATACCACTGTAAATCCAGCCAAAGATGGTTCACGCCCTGTGAGAAAAGGCTGTCGGTTTGTTCCAGCAGCTCCAGCCAGCTTTGTTGCAGATACAGGCGTTTGAGCAGCGCGCGGTGTTCGGGTTTCGGCGGCATCAGGCGGGTGCGCGAGTCGGCAGCCAGCGGCGGCAATTCATGCAGCGTATCCAGGCGGATGCTTTTCATCAGGTGATGGCCTGAGAGCCAGCCGTCTGGCTGATCGCGCAGATATTTCGCCAGAAGCTTGGCCTGTTCGAGCAGATCGCGCCCGGAGGAGACCGGTTTCAGTGCCGGAGAGTCCGCTGACGCATTTCCCGCCGGGCTGCTTGTGGACGTGCTGTTTTGCGGGACAACGGCGTCAAAGCCGCCGGACTGGGCAAGCCGGTTTTCCAGCGCAGCGTATAGTGCACCCAACTGCGGTCTGGAAGACTCTTCCCAGGCACTTAGCCCCTGTTCTATAAGTGTCAGTGCGCCAACGATGCGGGCAAAATCAACGCGGTTAACTTCCGGGAACAGCGACAAACTGTCCAGAACTCGCGAGCCGGAAAGCCATTCAAGTGCAGTTTTACGGCTGTTTGCGCGCTGCGGGTGAAGGGTTTCACCAAAACCGGTAATCAGCCCGGCCAGCAGGGAAAGTGCATCCGCCAGCCCGGCTTCACCGTCGCGATGCAGGCGAGCCCAGATGTAATAAGTGGCTACGCGTACATCTTTGCAGTGCGACGTCAGCAGTTTCTCGGCAAGCTCGCAGGTCAGCGTGGTATCCGCGCCGGAAATCTTATTGACCTCTTCGCGCATTTGCTGAAAGTCATCATCATAGCCAGGGTCTTCACCGGCAGGCATTTCAGGTGTTACCGGCTGGAGCCATTTCTCCCAAAGTGAAGCCTGCTGTTGTGCCTGCTGCAGCATCGACTCGGGGTTAGCAGAACAGGCGTTCTGCAGTGTGATTAATGTGGCCATTACTGTTCCTCAGCGATTGCGTCGGGATCAAAAGGTTTTTCAGCCGGTGAAAGCGATGCCGCTTTTATCTGAAAAATTTGTGCAGGGAGCTGGAAATTACGCAGTTTGAGCAAGGCCAGCGGGCCTTCTCCGGCTTCAGTGCGCAGGGTGTAATTCAGTGGCCTGCCGTCGGGGGCGTTCCAGGTGATGTTAAAGCTGCTGTTCACGCCCGGATACGGCGTCACTATGGCTTTATCCAGTAAGCGGATAAGCCCCCACGCACCCGGCATATCGGCATACTGACGGGTACCGGCCTGCGTGCTTATCCAGCTCAGGCTTGCACCCGGTGCTTCGGTGTCATTTGGCCAGGTGAAGCGTTTCCAGGCGGGAAGCTGGTTGTAGTAGCTGAGTTTCTGGCTGTCGATCACCAAATCGGTTTGCATCACATCTTTCGCCGTACCTGGACGCAACTCAAAGTGCAGACCTGCTTCACCGTTGGTAAACACGACGTCAGACAGGGAACTCAGGGTGTCCATGGCATTCAGGAATGCCGGACTGAAGGTCAGCCCCTGTGCATTAATGCTGTCCGGAACCCAATGACGGCCTTCTTTATGCAGAACGCCGTTCAGACGGGTTTGCAGGAAGAGGGCGATTCGCCCGCTGTCGTTGTTGAGATAACGCGCCATCAGCGGCAGTGAGACTTCACTGCTGGTATCTTTCAGCGGATAACGGCTGCCAAATGTGCTGTTCCAGTCATTGACAATCGCCGTCTGCCACTGGGCGTTCAGGCTTTCGGCTGCCGGGGCGAGCACTTGCTGCCAGGCCTGTTCCATAGGCTGGACAAACACCGTCTGCCCGAACCCGCTCCACTCCTGCCCGAGGCTGGCGGCGACCAGACTGCCGTAATCGCGGGTTTCGGTGAGATCAACGGCTTTCCCCTGAAACACGGTTTGCGCCAGCGTCTGAGTCATGGCCTGCGGATCGGCGGCATTCACCACCTGCTGGAGTTTAAGACGCACCTGCGTGACGCGGGTCAGGAAGGTTTGCAGGCTGAGGCTGGTCTGACCGCCACCTTTGTTATCCATCAGCGCTATCACCGGGCCGAAGGTGGCGTCCAGCGGCCCTTTAGCGCCTGCCTGCTGGTCGATGGCCGGTTGTTCATCGCGGTTTAACAGATTTTTGGCCGATTTCACCAGCGAGTCAGACAACGCTTCGCCGGTCTGCCCGGTTTTGCCCTGAATGCTCAGGGTATTCATCAGCGCCACGAGCGGCGACTGACGCACGTCGGCCATCAGCGTGAGCTGGTCGATGGCGTCGGATAACGTCTGCGCCTGCTGCCAGCGCAGGCTGTTGAGGAACTCGAGCCAGCTACCGGAGAAGTCCGCAAAGTAACGTTCTTTCAGGCGGGCCTGCAGCGCTTCCGGGGAATCCTGCTGAACAGCAGTGGTTTTGATGTCGCTCAGCACCCAGTCCATCTCTTCACGGCGTCCGCTGACCACTTTTTCAATGGCCGGTTTAACCGATTCTTCCCAGGCTTTGCGGGTGAACATGCCCGGCACCACCGCGTCGGTGGTAAAGATGCGGCTGGCATCGGTATCGCCGGTCATGTCTGCCAGACGCATATCGGCGTACTGATTGGCCACCTGACGCAGCATTTTCTGGTAGAGCGAGGACTCGCTGTTGCGCGCGCCCATCTGACGAACCAGCAGGGTACGTACCTGATTCACCAGACGCTCATCCGTGGTCAGACGCCATTCAGGGTGCGCAGTAAGATTGCGGGCATAAAAGGCTAACAGGGTCGGGCCATCCCCCTGCCAGACGCCGTCCGGTACGCCGTCACGTTGCGGCCAATCGGTGAGTAACGTATTGCCAAACCAGGTGAAGTCCATCTTCTCCGGACGCGCCAGCATCAGGAACATTTTCAGCTGGTCGTAAGCGGGTTTGATGAGTTTGTCGCGGTTCGGGTCATCGGGCGCAAGCTGCACCAGCGCTTCAAGCTGAGATTCAAGGTGCTGTGCTGCAGCATCACGCAGCAGCGGCAGTGCGCTGGCACCGTAATGCGGCCAGAGGGCAGCGAGCAGCGGGTCATTCTGGCTCAGGCCAAAGCGGCTGTACCACGGCACGCCATCAATTTGGCGATATTGCAATTTATCTAGCGTGTGCTGTAACGCCAGCTGCGCCTGCAGGCGCGCCGGTAACGGCTGTTTGTCATTTGCCGCGAGCTCAACCTGTGACTGCGCATCTTTAACGGCGTCGCGGTTAACCAGAAAGGCCATCACCGAACCCGCGCCCCACAGCATCATCGCGCCCGCCGCAATCAGGGCCAGCAATCTGCGCCAGGCAAAACCGAGCTTCTTCGCCGCAAGCCCGGCAGGCAGTGACGACAGGGAACCCAGCAGGACATCCCAGCGGTTGTCTTTGCCCCAGTGATGTTTCACCGTGCGTTTGGCCTCCACCGACGCCGGGCTGAACATCACACCGGCCAGCGGGGAAGGGCGGTACGGGTTAAGCAGCGCGCCCAGCGGCCCGGCGACCGACTCCGGTGTACGTGTCAGCTGGTCAGCCAGTTGCAGTAAAAACTGATGCCCGGTATCAGCACTCACCTGCTGCGTGCCCTGCTCTATCAGCACCGGCACCAGACCGCTGAGCTGTGCGCTCAGCTCATCCGCGCGGCAACCCGCAGGCAACAAACAGCCGACAGACTGGGTAATGCGGTCTGCTTTTGTACCTTCGGTGATGTGCAGCGACCAGACATACAGCGGCAGCCGCCAGCCCAGCAGCGTGTAACGCGCGGTAAACGCTTGCGCGACGCTATCCATCATGTCGGTGGAAAGCGCTGGCTGTGAATCTTTCTGGCCGGGCAGCGCAGTTTTCGCGAGGGCAGACGTCACCCACACCACGCCATCGAGCGGACGGCGGCGCAATTTACGCAGCGCGCCCAGCCAGGTGGCATCCGCCTTTGCGCCTAAATCGCCGCCCCAGAGTAAAACGGTACCGGCATCTTCCTGCCAGTGTTGTCCGGTCAGGCCGGGCGCAAGCTGCTCTACATCCGCCGCGCTGCCGGTGAGCAGCAAAATGCGGACCTTGCGGAACCAGAAGCGGCCGTAGGTCTGGCGCAGGGCTTGCTGAATTTCAGTGACCGTGATGTGGCGAGGCGGCGTTTGTGCGAGGCGGTTTTCACTGCCTGGCAGAATATTTTGTTGTTTTTCTTCTTTGCGATGCGTGACCTGACGGGCCAGACGCACCAGTGACGGGCCAAAGCGCAAAGCGGCACCCAACACACACACCAGCAGGAAGGCCACGACCTTTTTGCTGGTCGTGTCGAGCCCGACCATTTCGCCGTGATACCAGGTAGCCCAGCCTATAAGGCTGAGTATTGCCAGCAGCAGAACCGTCAGCCCACCGATACGCCAGAGCCTACTTAACGCGCTCATCCCCACTCCCTGATGTGATGGTATAGACAAAATTTTCTGCTCCTGTTGTGGATAACGCTAACCATGATTGCTGCCCGATGCGGACAAAATCAGCCCCCAGCGCAAGGGTGAGCCAGGGGGAATACGGCCCCTGAATACCGCAATATGTTTCGACAGTTGTCATGTCTTCTGCCTGCCACTTCGTGCCCAGTGCATTACCGGTACCGAGCAGCCCGGCTGTGGATTCTTTCCATTTTTGATGGTCAGCAAGAACACTGGCAGTTTGAATCGCTTTTGTTTGCGTCGTCAGAAACAACGCCAGGTCATCGTTGAAATGGTCCATATCTAAAGGCATAGGCCGCAGCACCCGGACTGAATGCGCTAATGCGTATTTTTCCGCTACGTCATCGCTGGTGAAAACCAACGCAGCCAGGCCATCCGAGTAGCTCGTCTCGCCCTGCAACTGCATCAAAAGAACCAGATGAACGCTGGATTCTGGTTGTCTTAGGCGCTCATCCAGCATGCTGAACGCGAGTTGCTCAGTAAGGTTTATCGATGCCGGGCCGGGGCGCGTCGGGTACGTTTCCAGCCAGGATTGATCAAACTGGCTCAACCATTCTTGTCGGGTTCTGTCCGGTTCGTCGGTAAGTAAAGTGACCTGAAGAGGTAGTTCAGCAGGCAGTGCCGATATTGTCTCCCGCACGCCTGACAACAGGAGTGACAGGGGAGATTTGTCTTCAAGATAATCAATACGGCGAATCAAGTGTAAGAACTGCTCCAACCCGCGGGCATTTTTTAGCAATAACGCGGCTGAAATACGTTCTGGCAGTAGCACACAGTTTGCAAGAACGGCGATATAGCGCTCTGCCCAGGCGGTCCATTGCTGCTGGGCGTGCTCAGCTTCCTGCGTAAAGAACTGAAAGCGTTCAAGCTCACGACCGTAGAGATAGCCGCGGATGCAAAAGACCAGTATCCAGAGGACTACGGGGATAACCGAGAATAACCAGATGTTCACTGAATTAAGCACACTCAGCGTTCCGGAAGCGTGTAAAACGAAGAACAACACGCCGGCAATCACCGCCAGTACACCACTGACTAACCAGCCTCCAGAAGAAGGGGCGAGGGTTGGTCGGCGGTAAAGGGTTTTTGACGTTCCCAGCCCATGACTTATCCTATTGCGCAATCCGGCGCGCTTGAAATGACCTGACAGCCGCACTGACACCGACAACCATCCACCACAATGGCTTTCCCGTCTGAAGACCACTCAGAAGACCCTTTTACAATCTGATTGGTGCCGTGTCCAGGAACCGGACAACTGATTTTGTCACCGACCAGAGCGACAGCTTTTCCGTTCACGATCATGGTTGACGATGCAGAAATAACAGCGCCACCGTGGGTGGTTTTATCGCCGAGTAATACGAAGCCTTTTGGCATAACAGTGTTGTCTCAATAGTTTATTGGTGATTTATAAGGAAGATGTTTTAAATGTTTACTCTGCCATTTTTATTAATTGGCAGATGCCACAGCAATGACATTTTCTTTTATATCTTTATAAATAGTGCTGCCATCTTTTTCTGTTACCGCATGTCCAATAGGATTACCCAGTTTATCTTTATATACGATATTCCCCTTAGAAACCTCCGTTGAACTTCCAACCAAAAGGCCAATCTTATCCTTGAAAGAAAAACTGCCATCAGAGTTTTTGGACGATGTGCCTAATGAGCGACCTAACTCATCAGTATAATTCACGCCACCTTGAGCGTTAGAGACTTCATCAATTCTATGGAAATGCTCACTGCTTAAGTAGAACACGCTGAATCCATCAAATGCCATCACTACATTTGAGGTGCATAAGAAGAATGAAGTTATCAGGATGTATTTTGCTATACGATTGGTCATGTTCATCGCCTATGTAAAGTATCAGTGAATAGCTATGGTATGTGTTTTGAAATTTCTGCAAGGCACTGGAAAGCAATACGAAAAATAATTATGGGAGTCTTATGTGTGTAATTCATTATGCGGTCTTTTGATGGCTATTAATTAACTTTAAATTTTAATTATTTGATTTTCATTTGATCGACTTTATCGAAGTCAGGGAAAAACGTTCTTTCGGGGGCAATGCTGCCATCTGGATAAACTATTTTTGCGTAGACGCCATCAATCTTATTTTCTGGTTCAATAAATTTAACAATTTTTCTTTCATCTATCTTAGGGGAAAATATAATATGAGTGGAATTAATTGAACGAAAAGACATAAAGCTCTGTTTCCCTAGAAGGGAAAGTGTTTTTATCTTCTCAGAAATATTTATTTCTCTTATGTAAGGGTAATATTTTGCTGAGATATTTATATCTCCCTGGACAGAAGTAAACTGCCCATTTCGTGATGCATCATCATCGAATGCAATTGTTGCACCTACAGCAGTACCCGGTACCAGGTCTTTTCCGAGATGTGTGGCATCAATATATTCAATCCCTACATTGAACGCGCTTAATGTCCTTTCGCAGGCACCGCCACCGGTCATTGCTACCTTCGCCTTCCAGAGGTCATTGGCTCCCTGCTGCAGGGGGATATTAATGACGTTGTAATTGGGTTCTGTAATAACGGAACCGTCGACTCCGCTGATTCTTTTTTTCAGGCATGTATGCGAAATATACCTCACCTCCAGCGGGAAGGGTTTCGTGTATTGCGAAGGGTTTTTGACTTCCACATTAACCCACTGAGTATCGGAGGGCGGGGATAGCGTTTTATCTGTTGCTCTGGCACAGCTACTTAAAATGAATGCAGAGATACAGATTGTCAGGGTGTTTGTTTTTTTATACATACGTCACTTCTCGAGCTTTTTTATATCTGGATGAGTTGAACCATCAGAGACGACCGTGCCATCAGGATAAATTATTTTATAGAATGCCCCGATTTTATATTCTTTAGGCGAAACCATCCTGACTATTTTTGATTCGTCAATTTTAGGACTATAGTTCACGCTTAGAGATTTAGAGATACTGCTAATCCTTTTTTGTAAGAAGTCTTCTTCGCCAAATAAATTTAATGTATCAATTGCATGAACCATTTTATTTGTTTTAATTAATGGATAGTACTTGGGTTCTAGGCTTAAATCTCCTGGAGAAAAAGTAAATTGCCCATTTCGCGAAGCATCGTCATCAAAAGAAATTGTTGCGCCGACAGCCGTGCCCGGTACCAGATCTTTTCCGAGGTGGGTGGCATCAATATATTCAATCCCTACATTGAACGCGCTTAATGTCCATTCGCAGGCACCGCCACCGGTCATTGCTACCTTCGCCTTCCAGAGGTCATTGGCTCCCTGCTGCAGGGGGACATTAATGACGTTGTAATTGGGTTCTGTGATAACAGAACCGTCGACTCCGCTGATTCTTTTTTTCAGGCATTTGTGCGAAATATACCTCACCTCCAGCGGGAAGGGTTTTGTGTATTGCGAAGGGTTTTTGACTTCCACATTAACCCACTGAGTATCGGATGGCGGAGATAGTGTACGATTTGGAGTACCCGAACAACCGCTGGTAAGTAATACGGATAGAATAATTACGGAAGTCTTTAATTTGTAATTCATTATACAATCCTTTGATAATTGTGAATTAACTGTGACTTTTAATTACTCGACTTTCATTTGATCGACTTTATCGAAATCAGGGAATAGCGTTCTTTCGGGGGCGATATTTCCATCTGGATAGATGATTTTCGGATATTGACCTTTTATTTTTTTTCCAATCCAATAAATTTTATAATTTTACTTTCGTCAACTTTTGGTGAGAATTTTACTTCTTTTATATTATATGCTCGTAAAGATTGAAAGTTCTCTTTACCGAATAATGATAAAGTGTTTTCTTTTTTTCCTAAATTTTTTTCTCGTATGTAGGGATAATAAGTAGAGGTTAAGTTTAAGTTCTCATAAACAGGAGAGAATTTCCCATTTCGCGAAGCATCATCATCGAATGCAATTGTAGCGCCGACAGCCGTGCCCGGTACCAGATCTTTTCCGAGGTGGGTGGCATCAATATATTCAATCCCTACATTGAACGCGCTTAATGTCCATTCGCAGGCACCGCCACCGGTCATTGCTACCTTCGCCTTCCAGAGGTCATTGGCTCCCTGCTGCAGGGGGATATTAATGACGTTGTAATTGGGTTCTGTGATAACGGAACCGTCGACTCCGCTGATTCTTTTTTTCAGGCATGTATGCGAAATATACCTCACCTCCAGCGGGAAGGGTTTTGTGTATTGCGAAGGGTTTTTGACTTCCACGTTAACCCACTGAGTATCGGATGGCGGAGATAGTGTACGATTTGGAGTACCCGAACAACCGCTGGTAAGTAATACGGATAGAATAATTACGAAAGTCTTTAATTTGTAATTCATTATACAACCCTTTGGTGGCTATGAATTAGCGGTGGCTTTAAATTATTTGACTTTCATTTGATCGACTTTATCGAAATCAGGGAATAGCGTTCTTTCGGGGGCGATGCTGCCATCAGGATAAACTATTTTTGAGTAAACTCCTTCAGTTTTTTTCTCAGGCTCTATAAATCTAACCACTTTAGCTTCATTTATTTCAGGCTTGAATAATATTTCGCTCACATTGGAAACCCTCAATGAGAGAAAACTCTCTTTACCTAAGAGTGATAGATCTTTCTTTTTCTTATTAATATTCCACTCTGTTATGTAAGGGTAGTATTTAGGTGATATTATTACATTGCCTTCAATGGTCGTGAATTTCCCATTTCGTGATGCATCATCATCGAATGCAATTGTTGCACCTACAGCAGTACCCGGCATCAGGTCTTTTCCGAGATGTGTGGCCTCAATATATTCAATCCCTACATTGAACGCACTTAATGTCCATTCGCAGGCACCGCCACCGGTCATTGCTACCTTCGCCTTCCAGAGTTCATTGGCTCCCTGCTGCAGGGGGATATTAATGATGTTGTAATTGGGTTCTGTAATAACGGAACCGTCGACTCCGCTGATTCTTTTTTTCGGGCATGTATGCGAAATATACCTCACCTCCAGCGGGAAGGGTTTCGTGTATTGCGAAGGGTTTTTGACTTCCACATTAACCCACTGAGTATCGGAGGGCGGGGATAGCGTTTTATCTGTTGCTCTGGCACAGCTACTTAAAATGAATACAGAGATACAGATTGTCAGGATGTTTGTTTTTTTATGCATTTTCGATTTCCTCTTCTCCATAGCAGGCAAAACGCTCGAGAATATTGTTCCCGTTTTTTATTGATAGCGTCGCCGTTAACGAGATGTCCAGCATTTTTTCCAGATTCAGGAATTTTGTGTTTCTTTCTGCTTCTTTATCCGGCATTTCCAAGCCTTCTTCCTTCATCTGCTCTTCAAATTTTTTGACATTGTCTTTATGCTCTGTGAAATGTCTTTTCTTACTCAGGCCTTTATCATCGATCAATTCAAGGAGTTTGTTGTTTATATAGGGCATATAGGCTGTCATGAAATGGTCGCCAAAGGTCAGGTCCGCCCCCCTGTCAGGATTTTTGCCTTCCGGGAAATAATCAGCTAAATCTTTTGCTGTGAGTGAGTGAATAAACTCTTTCTGATTCTTACCGGCTTCCTGAGCCACTTGTTCTGCTAAAGCAGGGACCAGATAGAGCTTAGTTTTTACCGGCATCCGGTTTTTTAATATTATGCAACCTGCAGGATCAGGATAACTTCTTTTGCAATCTTTCCATTCCCGGCTTTGTGTTGTCGTAAGTAAAACAACCGGGTTGCCGTGGTGCCAGAAACAGTCTCCCCATTCTACTATTTGCCATAAAGGAAGTTGCACAAGGGAAGACCACAATCCCCCTAATACACCGCCGACGGGGCCCCATAGTCTGTAAAACTCATTATCGACGTTTGCTTCTGGCGGCACGGCAGGGACCGGATCATTATCATTAACGTGTCTGTAGTGGGTCAGGCCTGATAATTGCTGGATGGCATCTCGGGTAAATGTGCGCGGCATTCCATAGGTGTATAATAATGGCTTGCTATTATTGAGGGTTGCAGCATGAACAAGAGCTAATGCTCCTCCTAAACTATGCCCACATATGAAAAGTTTTAAACTACCTACTAATCTTTCTAATGTTGCAATTTCGTCTCGGAATTTTCTTTCAAAACGAGTATAGCCATTCCAAAAGCCCTCATGCACTTTTCCTTTTGGTAATAGCGAGGTGCATTGGACTTTGTTGATATTACAGCTCTCAGTATCAATGGGACGAAACACGAGATCGGTACCCACATCGTATAGGGAGGCGGTTCCTCTCCAGGAAATGATGATTTTATCATTGTTATAAACATAGAAAAGTTGTGTGTCGCCATCTCCCTTACTGCCACCTTCCGTACCTGACGTATCTCTTGATGTGTCCATAAATACTGGCGGAGAATAACGCTCACTGAACGGGACATCCTGTGCCAGTGTATTGGTGATGTAACTTCCTTTATGCAGTTGTGGTAACTTCGATAGATCCTGACACTGCGTAATGAAAAACCGGCTTATCGATGAAGTATCAAAAACATTATCATTTGCATAAGCCAGTGACGCTGCAGCGCCGAGGTTAATTGCATTCGCCATCGAGTAATCTTTCTGATGGTGCAATACCAGTTCCCAGGCCCTGAAAGGACATATCTCAATGACATGTCTTTTTTCAAGCTCATTGGTTCTTATTTTTAGACCTTTGAGCGATTGATCTGAGGGAAAATGAAATTGAGGAGGAAAGGGTTCACCTGGTCGTTTCTCAATATCAGGATACGTGCGGCATAATTCACCTATTACGGCGTAATGCCAGATGTGCCCGTTGTCTTCGGCTTCTTTTTTTACCGTCGATTCATTGGGATCTCTGCTAACCCGTAAGGAACGCTGTTCCATTTCTTTTGCCAGTGGCTGGCCATCTATAAAAAATCTTAATTCGCTGCCATAGCGAGGTTCTATTCTTATCAGGCCAGTGGCATCGCTGGTTCCTTTTAGTTCTTTCTCATAACCTCCAGGCGTTGCGCTATTTTCTGCGCTCCATGGCATATTGGCGACGGCTTTACCTTCTTCATCGACCAGCTGTATTTCAACCCAGTATTTTTTTGATTATTTGATGCGGGTGCGTTTTTATTATCTGCCGTGGCGGAGGTTTGGTGCTGAGTCATTTTCATATCCTTTGATAAAATGATGTGAATTAATTATATTATCTAAGTGAACCTCTGAATTTAGAGAATGTTTGGGAGCACAACCATGCTATCGCTCCACCTAATAAAAAACAAAGTGGGATTAGACGGGTTATATACGACATGAGCTGTTGGTTTTTTTCCTCACCCTCGTAATGTACACCTTGGTAAAACAAGTAAATATAAGTTTCATATATTGATTTTGATATTAACTCAAATCTCGCCACAATTGATATTATCGCCATACCAATTACGAATGAAAGAATAATAATGAGAAGGGGTTTGCTGTGGTTTTTAATTTTTTTAGATACACAGTAATAACTGAAAATATTTAACCCGATACAAATCAGGATTAAAGTCGATAATAGGTAAAGAGGATTAAAAAATGGGGTGTGTTGTGCAACAATTTCAAAAATCCCGTTTCGTGATAACCCATCCAGAGCGAAGAAAACAGCGACAGTATAAAAAGATGTAATCATACATGCGAGAGAAAGGCAGAACTTTTTTTTCATTTTTAATCAATCTCCTAAAAAATGACCTTTTTGGCTTTAGTCAAGTCTGACACACGAGTACCATCGCCAAAGAGTCCTGTTATGGTTTCAGTTGCAACCGGTAAAGAGACGCGGAAAAAACAAGCAACACTACCACTTCCTGCTTTGTTCATCGTTGATTGTATCTGGGTATTCGATTTTCAGAGGAGTCGGTGAGTCTGAGTATATGTTAACCGTTTTTCCGAATTCATCCGTTGTTCCTTCATATGTATCACCCTCACCGGTTGTTACCCGATAACGGGTAAACGGTAGTATTGCCCCCGTTTTCTCATCCGTAGAGGTGTAAGTGGCAGCAAACGCTTTTGGCATTTCAGGAGGGGGAGAGTTGAGACTCGAAGCGGCCATCTTCAATACATTTGCACTTTTTAGGAGGATATTACCCGGTGCTCCTAATTCAATATTGCCACCGCTGAGCTTGATGTAAGCACCGCCGCAGGTCAGCACCAATTCCGTTGACGCTGTGACGGTGATTTTTCCTTCAGCGCTGGTGACATTGATATCCTTTTTCGCCAGGGTCTCAATATTGTCATCCTGCGCCTGAATATCTATTTTCCCTTTGCCCGCAATCAGTTTCATGCCATTGGCCTGAGCGAACAGACTCACAGCTTCGCCAGCTACGGCGGTGAAGCTTTTTGCGGCACTGATATCTGTATTGGTTCCTGACATCAACCCGATGCTTTCACTCCCCGAGGCCAGGCGTATCGTCTTCGGGCTGACCAGACCAATACCATCCGGGGCGGATACAACAATACCTGCTGCTTTTAGTTTGCTCAGTGACTGATTTAGTGTCTGCTGGCTGGCAGTATCTCCGGGAACTGCTGTTGCCGTTTGTGCGGCTTTCGACATGCTCCGGGCTAGCGTAAGGGCTTGCTCCAGCTGGGCTATTGCATCGTCCATTTCCAGCATTTGGCCGCTGGCGCCAAACTGATTATCCGCCGCCAGTAAAATCCCTTTACCGCCACGAATTACACCCCATTCATCCGTTCGCAGTTCAAACCCTTCTCCACGTTTTTCACGGGCAGCGTTCACATTGTGCCCGAGATTCAGCTGCGTCTTGCCGCCGTACTCGGTGCTGAGTTTGATGTGTTCTTCGCCGCGTTTGTCCTCCATCCGCAATTTGTTGAGGGCAGGGGTACGAATTACGTTTCGGGTGCTGTTCTTTTCGGTGACGTGATCAACGTGACGCGAATCGTGCAGGACGTGGGCAATATAAGGCCTGTCCGGGTCGCCGTCGTGGAAGGCGATCGCGACTTCTGTGCCCTGAATGAGGGGGAAATGGATCCCGTAAACGTCGCCGCCGTAAGGTTTGGCGAGGCGCACCGGCATGCTTTCCTGACCCTGCGTTTTATCGTCCTGATCGGCATCGAATTTCACGCGGTATAAGCCGGATGCGTCCTGCCAGGCGTAGATATCGTTGGCCTTCGCGCTGGTGACGCGGGCCATCATTGTACCGCTGACTTTCGGGCGATCTTTTAGTGCCGGACGCCAGCAGAGAGTTTCGCTGAAGGGAATGGCTGCGAGGGTCACCATCAGCGCATCTTTGCGGCTGCCGAAAAATCCTGTGCGGATCACTACCATCGGCAGTGACAACTGTTCCGGCAGCGTGGACGGGATAGCGGTATCGGTAACGGTTAGCACCTGCGCGGGGTGCAACGTGACGTCCGTGCTACGGCCGGTAATCAATGTTTGCTGAGATAAAAAACGCTCATGGTCGAGGCGCGCTGCGAAGTTACCAGTTTCGGCTGCCGCGTCGGTCTTCGCGCCGTTATCCAGATGGCGGGGTTTATAGTGATAAACGTCACCATAATTGATCCCTTCACCGTCGCCACGCGTTGCATCAGCTTTGGCTGATTGCAGTACTTTTTGCGCTTCGCGGTAGTTGTAGTCCTTTGCCGTCACGCTGGCCTGCACCACATTCTGTTGAACGCTCAGCCCCCAGACTGACTCTGCGCCGCTGTCGCTCATGCCCGACGGGCTGTTAAGCGGCAGCGTTTTACCAAACTCATAAGCGCTTTGCTTGTCGGCGAAGTGGATTACTTCGGTTTGCGTATCAGGCTGCAGGCTGAAGAAATAGAAAATCCCGACTTCGGAAAGCAGGCGTTCGATAAATTCCAGATCGCTTTCCTGATACTGGTTTATCTGCTCGCGCTTTGGATAAGTTTGCTTGAGGTTAAACTCATATTCCCAGCCTTTAAGGCCATGTTCTTGAAGCACCTGTTCCACGACGTCCTGCACGGATTTATTGACGAAGAAGCGGTGGGTGCGAAACTGTTTGTCCAGAAGTGCCAGGAAAGGTTTAACAATAATTTCATACCGAACCTGATCGCGGGAGCCGCTCAGGCGCTGAAAGCTGGTGACCACGCCGTGTACCACTTTCCCTTCGGTCGGGCTGAACAGATCACCAATTCCCATGCTCAGGGTGGCGGGTTTATTCAGTAACATTTCCGGGGTAAGGTCAGGATGGAGTGTGGTGAATTTTATCGTGTAATGATAAAGCTCGCTGATTTGCTCCAGCCCGTCAAAACTCTCTACATCCAGAAGGTAAGGGCAGGATGGAATAGTCAGGGTATAGCGGTTAAGCGTGGTTCCAATCATTTCAGATATATTTTCCATATGGATATTTCCCTACCCCAAAAATAGTAATTTTAAATAAATTCGCCATACTTTTCTGTTGATATTACAGGTTAGCGATAATAATCTCGCTCGTCATAAATATAAGTCAGTGCGAATTTATAAAGGCCATAACCAATAAAAAAGGCCAGAATGCCCGCACATCCGAAAAGGATGTGGTAAGGCTTATGAGAAGAAAAGAAGCAGCAAATGGAGTAAATCGGACTAATTAAGCCCAGTAGCATTCCCGCCCCAGCCACAAGAGTAGAAATGATAATGCGTAAGAACTCTGATATGCTCATGGGATCTCCAATCCGCGGTGTATTCAACTCGACACTAATATTTATCACTCCATTTTTTATGGATTTTGGGAAATGAAAATAAATAAATCACATAACCAACACCGCTAATAAAAATAGTTCCAAATCCTAAATAGAATCTACACGTGTTTTCTGATGCAAAAAAAAACCAGCATGAAAGGAACAGTCCTATGAGTACTAATGTCGCGCCAAAAGCGCATATCAGATTAAAAAATACTGTTCTAGCAAAGTTTTTTAAAGTCATAATCCATCCAAAAAATATTTACATATTTTATCAAATTCTTCCGGATTTCGTTCGTTAACACGGCATGCTTTCTCGAAAGGCTTAACAGTGTCTTCAACAAGAAAATAGATGAGATCCAAATTTCCCATCTGCTTCAACTGAGAGTAGATCTCAGGGTTTGTTTCACGTAAATATCGAGATGAGTAAATTGCTCGGGAAGATTCAGAACCAATTGAAAGAAACGCCCCAACGATCGTGCCTGTTAATAAGGCTGTAGTTGCACGTTCAGAAATTGCATACCCTAACTTTATACCTGTAACTTGAGAAAAAAACATTTTCCCTATAACACTTCCAGACATCTGTATACTAAGAGAAGGAATATCAATCCTGGAGATGAAATCATCAAGGAATACATTAATAACTTTTTCGATTATTATTTTGTTGAAGGGCGTTCTTTTGATCAGTTGAGCGATTCTGTATTTATCATCCCGATTTTCCCGTCTATGTTCAACGTCCATAAAATCGTATCCCAGGTAACCAAGGTTTACCGGAAGAGAAATAACCCCCTTTGCTACAGCCACCAGGAATCCGAATCTATCGAGATTAATGGCAGCCAGCATTTCTCTGGCTATATCTTTAGCACTGTCCATCGCTGTTATCCTTTAATTAAAGTGCTATTTACTCACCAAATTCCAGCGTAATCCCTTCCTCTTCTTCCCAGCCCAGTGCCAGTGACGTGGTGCGTTGTTGCTCGCTCATGCGGCTCAGCAGTTGCTGGCTCAGCACCGGCAAGATCTGCTGGTTGAGCAGGCTGTCGATGTTACGCGCGCCGGTATCCGGCAGCAGGCAGGCGGCGACCAGTGTGTCGTAGAGGCTGTCTTCGATGGTGGTTTGCAGGCCGTAATGTTTGTTCAGGCGTTTGGCGACCTGCGCTAGCTTCATCTCAACGATGGTGCGCAGCGCGGTGGCGGCCAGCGGACGGTAAATCAGGGTCTGGAAACGGGCGAGCAGCGCGGGCTGGAAGTGGTCGCGCAGGATAGGGCGCAGCATTTCCTGCAAATCGCTGTCTGTCGATTCCGGTTGATCCTCCAGCAACTGCATGATGTGGTCGCTGCCGAGGTTGGCGGTCATCAGGATGACGGTATTACGGAAGTCGATTTCGCGCCCTTCGCCGTCGCGCATAAAGCCGCGGTCGAAGACCTGATAGAACAGGTTGATGACGTCACGGTGCGCTTTCTCGACTTCATCGAGCAGGACGACGCTGTACGGACGTTTGCGCACGGCTTCGGTCAGAATGCCGCCCTGGCCGTAGCCGACGTATCCCGGAGGCGAGCCTTTGAGCTGTGAAACGGTGTGCGCTTCCTGATATTCACTGAGGTTAATGGTGATCAGGGATTTCTCGCCGCCAAACAGGCAGTCGGCGAGCGCCAGTGCGGTCTCGGTTTTCCCCACGCCGCTCGGGCCGACCAGCAGGAACACGCCCAGCGGACCGTTCTCTGACGTCAGGCCGGTTTTGGCGGCGCGCAGACGCTGCGCCATATCCGTGAGTGCGTGATCCTGTCCGACGACGCGCTGCCCCAGATGATTTTCCAGCTGGAGCAAATCCGTCTGTTCGTCTTTTAACAGGCTGGACAACGGCACGCCGGTCCAGTCTGCAATCACGGTGGCCACCGTGCGCACATCAACATCCAGACTCAGCAGCGGCGCGTTGCCCTGCAAATGGCTGAGCTGATCCTGCAGGCTGGCGATTTCTTGCTGACGGCTGATGTCCTGGCGGGTCTCCAGCAGTTGCTGCGTCAGGGCTTTCTCCGCGTGATACTGCGTGTCCAGCGCGGTGAGCTGTTCGCTCAGACGACCGGTCTCCTGTTCAATCTTTTCAAGGCGATCGCCGTGCGTTTTGTTGCCCAGCGCAATATCTTCCAGCAGCGCCTGCTCTTCCATTTCCAGCGCAGTGATTTGCGCTTTCAGACGGGTTAACTCTTCCGGCAACGTATCGAGGCTCATACGGACGCGGGCGCTGGCGGTGTCCAGCAAATCTACGGCTTTGTCCGGCAGCTGACGGCCAGTGATATAGCGGCGCGACAGGCTGACGGCGGCTTTTACCGCTTCGTCGGTAATGTGTACGCCGTGATGTTGGGCATAGCGGGATTTCAGGCCGCGCAGCATCAGGCTGGCCATTGCGTCGTCCGGCTCGTCGACTTTGACAATCTGGAAGCGGCGCTCGAGGGCGGCGTCGCGTTCAAAATATTGTTTGTACTCCGACCAGGTGGTGGCGGCGATGGTGCGCAGTTCGCCGCGGGCAAGTGCGGGTTTGAGCAGGTTGGCGGCGTCCGCGCCCCCGGCCTGATTGCCTGCACCAATGATGGTGTGCGCTTCGTCGATGAACAGGATAACGGGCGTCGGGGATTGCTGGACGGCGTCGATGACGTTTTTCAGGCGCTGCTCGAACTCGCCTTTAACGCCCGCACCGGCCTGTAGCAGACCCAAATCCAGCGTGCGCAGGCTGACCGTTTTCAGGCTGTCCGGCACGTTGCCTTCCGCGATGCGCAGCGCGAGACCTTCTACCAGCGCGGTTTTTCCCACGCCCGGTTCGCCCACGAGGATCGGGTTATTTTTACGGCGGCGGGAGAGGATGTCGACCATCTGGCGGATTTCGTTATCGCGGCCAAATACCGGATCAATTTGCCCGGCTTTGGCTTTCGCAGTGACGTCCAGCGTGAATTTATCCAGCGCGGCCTGCAGGGCCTCACTCAGGTTTTGGCTGGACAGATTATCCGCTTTCGGCGTGGCAGAAGGCTCATTCAGCGAAGACACCGGCATGTTCAGACTCTCCTGCTGCTGAACCTCCGGGCGCTCTTCTGACACCGCATCGAGCATGGGTTTCAGGCGGCGAAGGTGTTCTTCGCTCAGGCTGAACAGCGGCCACAGGCCTTCGCAGCGCAGCAGTTTAGGTTGGGTTAACAACGCCTCAAGTAAGTTCACGCTGCGGATGGTCTGATTGTCGTCCTGCAAAGAGGCGGCCAGCCAGGCGGATTTCATCAAATCCTGCAAGTCACCGGATAACTGCGGGCGGGTGCGTACGGAACGCGGCAGGGCATCGAGATGGGCCAGCAGGCTTTGCCAGAGCGCGTCCATATCCCATTCATAACGGCGGGCCAGCACGGTGATGTCGCCTTCGCCTTGTTCGAGCAGTTTCAGCAGCCAGTGTTCAGGCGTGATTTCCGCATGTGCGCGGGTCTGGCACAGGGTCGCGGCAGCTTCCAGCGCCTTTGCGCAATAAGGGTTCAAACGACGAAGTAAAACGGCTGACTGGTGTTCCATGCGGGCTGCTCCTTGATTTTAGGTACGCTACCGCCCCTCGCTGTTTCCTTGTCATCAGGAACCTAAAGCGCATCAGGGCGGAAGGCAGATTGTTTTTTACTCAGCACCCGACACGCAGACGCTCAGTAAAACTGCGGACAGAAAATCCTGCCCGCATAAGGCATTACCCTAAAGGGTAATTAGGCGGTGGTACGTTCGTTCCACGAATCGGAATGAATGATGTTGCCGTCTTTGTAAGTCCAGGTGATTTTTTCGTAACGCAGTTCAATGCGTTCCAGATGGTTGTGTTTCTCTTTCGCCGGATCTTTGATGTCGTACATTTCTGGTGCGACTTTAACCAGTTTGACGTTTTCCAGTTTGGTGTTGAAATACTCCACTTCCTGGCCCGCGTCGTTGATGCGGTACCATTTGAACTCAGCAGATTTCAGGGTCTGACCGGTGGTCACTGCTTTGTACAAATACGGGCTGGATGAGTCGATTTCTTTGGTAAACAGGAACGGGGTGTGAATACGCGTACCCGTCAGTTTGCCGGTGTTGTTATCGGTCGGGATGTACAGGTTGTGTTCCTGTGCAACGACTTCGATGCTGCCTTCGCGATCTTTTACGTCTACGGAACCTTTAATGTCCGCACCGCCGTCGTCTTTCAGCCACAGATAAACAGGAATTGCCATGGGTAGTTCTCCATTTCTAGGTTAAGCATTCATCAATCATTTGATGAATCGGGGGTTGCTGTTGCCTTGCAGGCGTCGGCCTGAGGCACCAGACTGATTTCGACACGACGGTTGGCCGCACGGCCTTCCGGTGTGTCATTTGTTGCAATCGGGCGGCTTTCACCAAAGCCCTGTACGGCAAAACAGCTTTCCGGTACGTCGCCGGTGTCACGCATCCAGTCACGCACCGATTCGGCGCGCTTCTGAGAGAGCACCTGGTTGGATTTGTCGTCGCCGGTGTCGTCGGTGTGCCCAGCGACCACAATCAGCCAGCCCGGTTTGGCCTTGATGCCGACCAGCGCGTTAATCAGTACCTTGGTGGAGCCGTTTTTCAGCAGGTATTTACCGGTATCGAACAGCGAAAGGGCATCCAGACGGACGGTTTTTGGCCCCTGAATGATTTTATTAATTACCGGTGGTGGTGGTGGCGGCGGTGACCAGCTGTTGATCGCACTTTGCAACGGCGCGATCAGACGCATGCCCTGATACAACCCCAGAGACAGGCGCATCGGTGCACCACCGCGCAGCCAGCCGTCCAGAAGCCGGTGATCGGCGCGCAGCTGCTGCTGCGACTGGAGCTTGGGCGCAGGGGGTGTCCCCGTCAGGCGGTTATATACGGCCAGATGATCTCCCACGCTTTGGATCAGCCGCTGGTTATTGATGTACGACGCCAACAGGGCGAACAGCAGAAAAAGGGCGCACAGCAGTCCCGCCAGTTGCCAGCTCTGCATCAGACGTGACACCCCGTGGCGGCGAGGCAGGTAGGGCAGCAAAACATCCGGCAGCGGCAGGCACTCCTGAGCAGTGGCAGGGGTGGGTTTCAGAGTGGTAAGCCCGGCGATATGGGCCTGCCACAAGTTGTCCGCACAGCCCGTCACCGGCGAAAAGCAACTGCCCCACGCGCACGGCCTCAGGGCAGGCAAATCCCCCTGACGCTGTCCGATAACGCTGAACACCTGCGTATTGATCCAGCTCAGCAAACTTTCCATCCAGAACACGCTGCTGAGTCGCTCGAGTCCGTTACCTGCGTTCAGCTCACGGCCCCATTCGGTCAGCGGGATGACACCGGCTCCGTCCTCACGAACCTGTACGCCGGACAGCCCCGGCGTCACCGTGTACCAGCGTTCAGCGGTGGTGTCAGATACCGCCTGCGGGGAAAGCCAGGTGCTTATCCAGACCGGCGGAATGCCCGCCAGCCAGCCTTTGCACACCACGATGGCACGGTGCCAGGCGCGCAGTCTCTGGGTGAAATCATCCGGGTCCTGATGCATCTCCGGCACGACGGCCAGCAGCACAGAAATCTGCGCGACCAGTGCCGGGCGTTCAGAGGCGAGGTGCTGAGCTAAGAGGTGAAGTTGTTCCGGCATTGCGACAGGCATATACCAGCCCTGACGCGTTTCGCGAAAAGGCTGGTTGTCAGAAAACAGCGGCGCACTGTCACCGCACACCAGCACGACCGCACCCTGAAAATCTTCCGGCGGCAGGTGGGTATCTGCAATGTGTGCATGGGCCATTTTATTGCGGCTGTCACGACGCCACTGAAAATACGCCGCTGCCGCGCAGACAATCACCACCATCATGCTGAGTGCCACGCGGCTGCCGGTACCCAGCGGCCAGAAGCCGGTAATCAGCCACAAAGCCAGACAGGTACCGAGAAGTAACAGTATTAACCGGGTTAATCCGCGCATCCGTCAGTGCGCCCCCGTCAGCAGCGACACCATTTTTGTCAGCGTGGTGGAAAGCCCGAACCACAGCGCGACCAGAACGGCTGCACCCAGTACCCAGGAAAACCAGTACGTTTTACGCCCGGATCGCAGGCGCGATGAACGCGAAACCACCGGCGCGTCCTGAGCCTGCGAAAACGCCGGGACCAGTTGACTCAGCTTGCGGACAACGTCTTCGCGGCGTTCATCGCCCTGCTCACGGTACCGGCCAACAAAGCCCAGCGTCAGCGCACGGTAAAAACAGGTCAGCACGGCGGTATCCGGTGCAGGCTCCTGCAGGACGGTGCGGATGCGCTCCCACAGTTCTTCACCCGCATTTAGGGTGTTGAAGTAGCGCGCCTGCAACGGGTCTTTCAGCCATTTTGCATAGCCGCTGTCGCGCTTTTCCCGGTTCATCACGCTTTCATCCAGCAGCGCACATTGCGTGTAGAGCATGTGGTTGCAGCTCGCGTCGCTGAACCCGGCACGCGTTAGGGCTTCCCTGGCACCGTCCATCCAGCCGCAGGCCTGACGATACAAGGCTTCTCCGTCGGTGATCTCCTGGCCGTTACGTAACTGGCTGACCATCAGCCAGCAGGGATAAAAGACTTCATCAACGATTGACGTATTGATCTGACTCATGAGCGCAGCACCGCAAACAGTTCAAGCCTGATATCACCCAGCGTGCCTGGGGTGTAGAAGGCGCAGTTGCCCGCTTCCAGCATCGCCACGGCGTCCGGGCTGTTGAGATCAAGGGAGAAGTATTGGTTTTCAAGACGCAGCGGGATAGCCGCAGGCACGTGCGACAGCGGCTTCATTACCACACCGCTGAGCGCAACGTTCACCACATCAGAGACGGCCTCGAAGCTGCCCGCTTTACATAGCAGCGGGAACTGGGTCTGCAGCAGGTGATTGGTCATTGACGAGCGAACGGAGAGATAGAAATCAGCCCCTTCGCGCAGACGAGCATCGTGCAGGGAACCGGTCCAGAACTGACCGTCATGTTTGAGGTCAATGGCCACCATGCGCGACGGCAGGCTCGCTTCAAGCAACTTATCCAGCAGCGCAAATAGCGGTGGGAAAACCAGCTCAGGTGCATCGTGCTGGTACAGCGGGATATCTTCCGCTTTATGCTCAAGGGAGAACGTCAGCAGGCTGCCGGCCAGGCGCACCAGCTCTCGGTAGAACAGTTCCGGGTGGCGTGAAGGGGTCTGAATAAGCTCAGTCAGCACCGGCTCCATGCTGTTTAACGCATTGAGCAGCCAGAACAGCGACACGTCGGCCACGGCAAAATCCGCCATACGCTCGTTGCTTTCACGACGCATGGCCATCAGACGACGACGGCGGGCCTGCAGGCGGTGTAGCAGGTCGCTCAGTTCGGTCTGCACCAGCGGGCTGGCGGCAAGGGCGAGCATCGGTGGAATGAAGTTCTCATCCGGCATCCACTGCCCCTGCGCGCTGCGCATCAGGCGCAGCACTGGGCAGGTCAGGTATGCGCTGTTTTCCTGATGGGCAAAACGCAGTGTTACGGCGTGACGCATGATCGCAAGTTCGGTGCGTTCATTCCCGGAAAGTTCCTGTACGGTCACCCATTCCTGTTTCCATCGACGTGGACGCTCACTGTCCTGACCATCATCCAGATTGCCTCCGTTGGCCGAGAGCAGCGGTAACGCCAGTACGACATCCACACTCTCGCGGTCTGAAATTGCAGATAAATCGCAGGCAGGGGGCAGGTTATCTGCCCGTTCCGTATCAATGAGTGTGCCATCTGGAAACCGAACGACCAGTCGCAAGGCATTCAGACGCGAAAGCGCCAACGAACCGTTATCGAAGTCGGCGTCAATGACACCCCACGGATGCGCCAGCACCATATGCGCGACGGTATCGGCGACAAAGGCATCCCAACGGGCTTGTTGCTGGAACTGTTGTGGGGCCAAAAAGGCCCCGTCGCTCCATAATGGACGATAAATTTTCATCGTTTCTCTGTTTATGCCTTAGCCTTCGGCATCTGAGAAACCAATGACAGGTTGACGTCCATACCTTCCACCTGGAAGTGCGGCACGGCGTACAGTTTCACGCGGAAGAAGCCCGGGTTGTCTTCGATATCTTCTACGGTCACTTTGGCGTCACGCAGCGGGTGAGAAGCCTGCAGGTCATCGCCCGGATCGGTCATTTCGGTGACCAAAGTGCGGATCCAGGTGTTCAGTTCCAGCTCCAGCAGACGACGATCTTTGGTGGTCCCGATGTTTTCGCGCTGAATCAGTTTCAGGTAATGCGCGATACGTGACAGCAGGAAGATGTACGGCAGACGCGCGTTGATGCGGCTGTTGGCAGTCGCATCAGCCGTGTCATACAGCGCCGGTTTCTGCGCGGAGTTCGCGGAGAAGAAGCAGGAGTAATCGCGATTTTTGTAGTAAGACAGCGGGATGAAGCCGAGATTGGCGAATTCAAATTCGCGCGTTTCGGGGATCATCACTTCAGACGGGATTTTCACCTGATTGCCGGTGCCCAGGTCATAAAGGTGAATCGGCAAGTCGGTGACTGCGCCGCCAGCTTGCGGGCCACGGATTTGTACACACCAGCCGTTTTTGATGAAGCTTTTCACCATGTTTGCCGCGAAGGCGAAAGAAGCGTTAGTCCACAGGTATTTCTCGTGGTCCGGTCCTTTGACTTCTTCAACATAGTTGAAGCTGCGAACAGGGACAGTGTCCGGCCCGTAAGGCAGACGACCCAGCACGCGCGGCATGGTCAGACCGATGTAGCGGGAGTCATCTGAATCACGGAAAGATTTCCATTTGATGTATTCAGCGCGGTCAAAGTAGTTGCCAATGTCTTTGATGGCAGCCACTTCTTCCATGGAGTCTTTCAGGAAGAATTTAGGCCCTACAGCACCGACAAACGGCATGTGTGCAGCCGCAGACACTTTGGAGATGTTACGCAGCAACGCGACGTCTTGCGGGCTGGCGTCAAACTCATAGTTGGAAATCACAGAACCGATTGGCTCGCCGCCCGGTGTGTCATATTCCTGAATGTAGGTATGACGGTACAGGCCGCTCTGAATGATTTCAGGGCAATCTTCGAAATCCTGACGCAGGTCGTCTTTGGAGACGTCCAGCACTTCGATTTTTACGTTCTGACGGAAATCGGTGCGGTCTACCAGGAATTTCAGGCCACGCCAGCCGGATTCCATGCGCTGGAACTCCGGATGGTGCATGACTTCGTCAAGCTGGCGGCTGATTTGCTCGTCGAGCATCGCAATGTGGCCGTCCAGTAATGTCTTGTCCAGGCGCTCAACTTTCTGACCGGACTGTTTCAGGCGTTCCAGGAAGACCTGAACTGCCGCCGTAACACGCTCGTCGGTGGTGACATCAGACATCGCCTGGTCATCCTGGAAAGCATTCACGTCTCCCAGTGCAGAGACCGGAGTCAGGTTGATTTTTTCAAATAATGACGCATAAACACTTCCTGCATCGGCACGTTCCAGCACGGTTGTGCGGCTTTCTTGACTGTTTTCAGTAGCAGACATCAGCATAGTCTCGGGTTGATCCGTTCAGGAAGGGTTAAGAGTTCTGGGGAGCCAGAGCAGCCAGTTCAGCGCGCAGGTCATCGCTCAAATTGTCATCTTTCAGGATGGTTTCGAGTTCTTTGCGGAAAGTGGCGTTGTCTAAAAGGTTGGATTTGAGGTCACGTAATAAATTACGCATAGCGAGCATGGCGCGCAGTTGTGGGATCTGGCGTGCAACCTGCTCAGGTTCGAAGTCTTTCATCTCTTTGAAGTTCAGACTGACACTTTCTTCACTGCGATCGCCGGCCAGTGTGTTTTCAACGGTCAGGTTAAGTGACGGGCTGAAATCAGCCATAACGCTGTTAAAGTTATTTTTATTGATGTTAACTTTTTCGCGTTCTGACAATGGGCGGGTTTCTTTACCATTGCTGTAGTCACCCATTACCATTAATTTTAAAGGTAACTCGACCTTCTTCTGTGCGCCGCCGGTGTGTAAATCCAGTTTGATATTGACGCGAGCCTTGGGTATTTCTTCCTGAAAGCTATTAGACATGCCTATCCCTTACTGTGGAGTGATAAACGCTGCCAATGAATCCATAAATAAATGAAAAGTTGGCAACCCTGCCATAAAAAACATCCGTTTTTTGCACTTAGGTGTGCGACTAAAATCAGGGTCACAAGCGAAACAAAATATTTTATGGAACATTTTGCAGTGTGTTTTAAATTTATCTGGAAAAGAAAATTTCAGATAAGTACCTGTAGGCGGCATTTTAGAAACATTAGCATTTTTATTGAAAACTAAATTATGTAACTAAGTGTTACTCGCCAGATTGCGCAATTAAAAAGAGCACTGTATTGATATATAGGAATTTTCTACACATGACCCTGCAGGCTGCGTGGGATAAGGGATGAGGGTTATTGAAGTTTTTTTGGTAAATCTGCTAATGACCGGATTTTGACATAAACAGGCTTTTTAATGATCAAAATAAATTTCATAAAATTTTTGAGATGAATTTTCCGAAGTGAAAGGTTGACGCTAAATACATAAGATTTTTCTCGTGTATCGTCGCGGACTATTCCTATGGTGAATAATTCACAAGACACATACTTATTATTAATTCATATAATTCCATTTTAATACACGAATTATCTGACAGAGCAATGCTCAGATTGGTGAGATCTTTTGAAAAAAATATACGCATTTAATCTTGGATGATTTTATGCCTGAGTTAAATTTCAGCATTAAAATAGGTTTGTGCCTCTCCGGTTGTGAGGTTTTACGGTGCTCCGTAAACGCTATTGCGTCACAGGAACGACGTGCGAATGAGCATATGGTCATAAATTTGTGATAGAGCACCCAAAAACTAAACATTATATACAATATGCCGATAAATAGACTCCAGCCCATTTTGAGAATCTATCGATGTCGCTTAAAAAATCTTCTCTGCTTGTTCTTGTGGTTCTTTTTGCTCTCTTTTTCACCAGTATGATTTCCAATGTCTGGTTACTCACACAGAGTAATCATTCCCTGGATGACGTGAATAAAGAGATCCGTGTGGTGCTTTCCATTATTGATCCGATCAACCACAGCCGTACCTCACGTGTCCGCGTGATGGAATATATGAAGGAGATTGAAAGCAGCGGCGGCCAGCCGTCGGCTTCTTCACTTGACGCTGTCAGCGAAGTGATGGGCAAAGCGGATGCGGCATTTCAGGCGTATCTCAATGCGCCAAAATTACCGGGCGAAAATGAGCTCGCAGAGACTTACCGCACGGCTTACCAGAATTATCGCCAGAACGGGATCGAGCCGTTAATTGACGCGGCGAAAGCGGGGGACCAGGCACAGTTCAAAGCGCGGATCCCGACCGTGGTTCAGCTGGATCATCAGTATGAAGTAGTGCTGGATAAAGTGCTGGCACTGCATGAACAGTACGCAAGAAATCTTAACACCGACGCGCAGGACAATTTCAAATTCGGTATCGGGCTGACGATTGCGTTTGGTTTGCTGTTCCTCATCATCATTATTGGCGTGCTGTTATTACTCAAACGTTTCGTTCTGACTCCGCTGCTGAGTTCACGTGATCACTGCCGCAAAATTGCCGAAGGGTATCTCGATACGCCGGTGCCGTTTAAAAATACTTCCCGCAGTGAAATCGAAGAGCTGATGCAGTCGATGGAACACATGCGGCAGTCGCTGGTGCAAATTATCGGGCAGGTACGTGATACCAGCCATACGGTCGCGCACGCGTCGCAGGAAATTTCCGCGGGCAATATCGATCTGGCTTCGCGTACTGAACAACAAGCCGCCGCGCTGACACAAACCGCCGCCAGCATGGAAGAGCTGGGTGCTACGGTAAAACAAAACACGGAAAACGTCAGCCGGGCCAGTGGCCTGACGCGCGAAGCGGTACAGAATGCCCGCGCAGGTGAGAAGGTTGCGCAGGAAGTGATCGGAACCATGGGGCGCATTAACAGTAGCTCTAAAAAAATTGAAGACATTACCGGCGTCATTAACAGCATTGCTTTCCAGACCAATATTCTGGCGCTGAATGCCGCAGTTGAAGCCGCGCGCGCCGGTGAACAAGGGCGCGGTTTTGCAGTAGTCGCCAGCGAAGTGCGCAATCTGGCGCAGCGAAGCGCGGTGGCGGCGAAAGAAATTGAAAGTCTGATTTCTGAATCGGTTGCCAATATAAAGGAAGGGTCGGATCAGGTGTCCCGTACCGGTGAATCTATTTCAGCAATCATTTCGTCGGTTACGCAGGTTGATGTTCTGATGGAACATATTTCGACGGCCTCCGACGAACAAAGTCGTGGGATCAGCCAGATTGAGCAGGCCGTGACAGAAATTGACGGCGTGACCCAGCAGAATGCGGCGCTGGTGCAGGAATCCGCTGCTGCTGCGGCTTCTCTGGAAGAGCAGGTACTGCATCTTACTCGCTCGGTTTCAGCATTCAGGCTGGCAGCCGTTTAAGTACTGCGGTGAACTGACCGCGAGAAGAGGCGTAGTTCAGGTCGGACGGGGAAATTCAGTCCGGCCTTTTTAATATTGGGCAAAGGGTTTAACAATGAATAACACTTTGATATAACGGGTTAATTGCGGTGACTTTCCAGGAGCAATTGCTATGACTTTACTTGCTTCACCTTTGCTGAGCTTGCGTCATTTTAGCCATGACGATCTTGATATTTTCACCCGGTACCGGCAGAACCCGGATGTCGCCCGTTACCAGAGCTGGGAATACTTTACCCGTCCACAGGCGGAACTGCTTTTTGAGGTGATGAATGAGATCCCTTTTGGCACGCCGGATAACTGGTTTCAGATTGCGATAGAACACGCTGAATTTGGCATGGTGGGCGATTTCGGGCTGCACTTTGTCGACGAATATCAGGTGGAACTGGGGATTACCCTCGACTCGAAATGGCAGGGGAAAGGGATCGCGAAGAGTGCATTAAATCTGTTACTGACCTATCTTTTCGACCATCTCAAAAAGCACCGGGTTTACGCCTCCACTGATATCCGCAATCACGGAAGTTACCGGTTATTCGAGTCAGCGGGGTTCCGACGCGAAGGAAGTTTTATAGAAAACTGCTTTCTGAAAGACGAATGGTGCAGTGAATATTTGTATGCTCTGCTGGCGTCAGAGTGGGAAGTCAGAAAATAGCTGGGAAATAACCCAGCACCAAATTCGGCTAAATATACGGATTTGGTGCTGAACGTGACCGAATTTTAACAAACTACCTGAATACACCGACGGCCTCAACCAGTCTGTCGGCCTGTCTTTTAAGACCCGTTGAGGCGTTCGTGCCTTCCTGAACCTGAAGTGAATTCTGGTGTGTGATACGGTCAAGTTCTTCGATAGCTTTGGCGATATCCAGTAACCCCAGATTTTGTTCACGGGTGGCATTACGGATTTGGCCGATCAGCGACGTGACGTTTCGCACCTGAGAAACAATTTCTGCCATGGTTTTACCCGCCTGATCGACCTGTTTAGATCCCGACACAACGGTCTCCACGCTGGTGTCGATCAGCCGTTTTATTTCGCTGGCAGCACTTGCACTTCGCTGCGCCAGACTGCGAACTTCACCGGCCACCACCGCAAATCCTTTTCCCTGTTCACCTGCGCGAGCCGCTTCAACTGCGGCATTGAGCGCCAGAATATTGGTCTGGAAAGCGATGCCATCGATAACAGTGGTGATAGTCGCGATCTGGTGGGAACTGTCGGTAATTTCCTGCATCGTGCCGACAACATTTTGCATGGCGTTACTGCCTTTTTCGGCGGCGGCGCTGGCGGTCAGCGATAATTTGTCAGCTTCAGCGGCCGTTTGTGTGTTGCTTTCAACGGTCGCACTCATCTCGTTCATCGCGGCGGCGGTCTCCCCCACATTGGCTGCAGTCTGTTCGGTTCGCTGACTCAGCGCTTCGTTTCCGTTCGCCAGTGATTCAGTGGCGGTGCGCACTTTATGTGCCTGATGGTTTACGTCGTCCACCATCCACCGGCAGATCAATCCGAGCTGGCCGACTGCACGCAACGTCATACCGATTTCATCGACGCGTTCCATCGGCGTGATCGTATGGCTGGCTCCGCTGGCAACCCGCAAAGTCTGCTGACAAAGTTGTTCAACCGGGCGCGTAATCTGCCATTCAAGCCAGAAACCTAAAAGCAAAATGAAAAATGTGCTTAGCGCATACGCGGAATACCACTGTGTGGCGGGCAACGCAGTAAGTGTCGAAATTGCCAGAGAGTTGAGAAGAAATAAAATGAAGAGCCCGCTGCGGATCCGCCCGCGAACCGATAGCGTTTTTAAAATTGAGAACGGTCGGGTGATGCCCGTGCGGATCAACAAGCCTCTGAACAACCGGCGATTGTTAAGTTCGCCGCGATTCATTTTGTCGTACAGCGACTGAGTCTCAGAAATTTCAGTCGCCGTCGGTTTTGTCCGGACAGAAAGATAACCTTTGGTTTTACCTCCGCGAATAATCGGTACCACATTTGCCCGAACCCAATAATGATCGCCGTTTCTGCGACGATTTTTTACCAGCGCAGTCCAGGGAAAACCTTGTTGCAACGTGGTCCACATGTCTTTGAAAGCGGATGGCGGCATGTCCGGATGGCGGACAATATTGTGAGGCTGACCGATAATATCTTCACTGTCAAAACCGCTGACTTCAATAAAAGCATCATTGGCATACGTGATATGGCTATCGGCATCAGTCGTTGACATCAAAGTGGCGTCGTCCGGGTACTGATATTCCCGTTGTGATACAGGTTGATTATTGCGCATAGTGACATTTCCCTGGCCAGACTGCGAATGGGAGGAGCTAAAAGAGGTTTAACTCTTTAGATGTCGGCATAAGTAAAATTTTCTTTAGGGCTGAAAGCACGTTATTGAAATTAATGTATTCAGGGGGAAAAACCGGACGTTTTATCATCACTTCATACGTTACAACGATGGGTGCAAACAGGAATATGCGTTATATCATTATATTTGCCGATTTTATGACCAATTTCTCAGGCTCCAATGTCTGCCATAACACCTTCATTTTTCTTTATTCATTGTCTCCGTGACTCCAGACTTAATAGGTCTGGAGTCATAAACATTTTGCCTCAGTTTCGCGGGCTTGCTATAACTGCGCCCAGTGATTTTTCTGATGAAATTCAGCGGACGGGCAATGTGGTATCGGTGACAGAAGTCGAAGCGGATTTTGCCGCTGAAAATGTAGGACGCCATGTTCTGGATTATCTTCAGCAGGTAAAACTGACGCCGCTGGCGAAACTGGATGATTTTGACGAAGAGGGTAATGCGACAGTGCGGCAGGTGATCAATATCTGGATCCGCCTTTCATTAATACTGACCCGACGTCGCCCGGAAATCGCCGTGTCGTCTTTGATGAAACATGTGTTGCCGGTGATCGGAGATGTGCCGCTGAACAAAATTACCCGTCTGCGCCTGAACCGGTTGTTTAATATTTTGCTGGCCGAAGGAAAAATTTCGGAAGCAAAGCGGGTTTTCGCGTTGTGTAAGCAATTTTTCGGTTGGGCAGAAACCCAGGGCTATCTTGCGCATTCACCGCTGAGTTCCATGAAGCGCCGGGATGTCGGTGGTCGTAATACGCCGCCGCGAGAAAGGGCGCTGACCGATGCCGAAATTTGGGTGTTCTGGCATGGCCTTGATTTATGGGATATATCAGAACAATGCCGCTGGTCATTACGGTTGTGTTTACTGACGGCAAGACGCCCGGATGAAGTGATCCGTGCCCGAAAAGCCGAGTTTAATCTTCGTGTTGGCGTCTGGCGGCAGGGTACACGGAACAAATCGGCCCGCGACCACAGCCTTCCTCTTACACCGCTGGCGATTATTTGCATTAACGCTCTGCTTGATGCTAGCCCAAAAGACAGTGTCTGGCTGGTGCCGTCGCCCAAAGATCCCCAAAAACCGGTGTCCAGAGGGGCGATCACTCAGGTGATCCGGCGGATGTTACGCGCTGAACGCGGCCTGGGCATTGAAGCATTTACGACCCGCGATTTGCGCAGAACCGCGCGATCTAAACTGTCATCCCTCGATGTTCCCAACGATGTGGCCCGTAAAATTATGAATCACTCGCTTGAAGGCATCGACAGGGTTTACGACACTCACGACTATTTACCGCAGATGAAACAGGCGCTCGACGCATTTTCTGACAATATAAAAGGCATCATTGAGGCCTCCGATTACTTTGAATTACGCCATAAATATGACGGTGAGTTTCTGGAAATTCCCGAAAGTTCTCTGCTATATATGGAAAAATAACGTGTTTTAAACGCATTTCAGATTTATTAATAAGAATCCATTGCCGCCGAATACGCAAGCGCACAAAACCTCCGTTGAATAGGTTTGCGGAGGTGAAATGCTACACTTGCATATTGTTCGACGTAGCCAGAAGACAAAGGAAATCATGATGCATTCACCCCAATCGAACACTGCCGGTTTGCCAGAACCGACCCGGACACTCCTGCTGAGTACCGGAACGGCGGAACAAAAGCGTCAGGAAATTCGCGCATATTTTATTCAGACATGGGGACTCTATGAAAGCCTGTTTGATTGTCTGAATGACGATCGTGCGTATTACACAAAAGCGATTTCCCTGCGGCATCCGCTCATTTTTTATTTTGGTCATACCGCGACGTTCTACATTAATAAGCTCATGGCGGCGGGGCTGATCCCGCAGCGTATCGATTCCCATATCGAGGCGATGCTGGCGATTGGCGTGGATGAAATGAGTTGGGATGATCTCGACGATCAGAACTATAGCTGGCCCACTGTCAGTAATTTGCGAACATATCGCCACAAAGTTCGCGAAGAAGTCCTGGGCATTATTGAGTCGATGCCGCTGACACTTCCCATTGGCTGGGACAGTCCGGCGTGGGTGATTCTGATGGGTATCGAGCATGAACGTATTCATCTGGAAACCTCCAGCGTATTGATCCGCCAGTTGCCTGTGAGCTGGGTCAGCCCGCAGCCGCACTGGCCAGCGTGTAATCTTGCCCGTCATGACCGTAAAACCGTGCCAGAAAACGAAACGCTGGCGGTTAAAGGTGACGTTGTCACGCTGGGTAAGCAAGATGATACTTACGGCTGGGATAATGAATACGGTTCAGCAACGCATAAAATTCAGGCATTTAGTGCCAGTAAAATGCTGGTCAGTAACGCTGAGTATTTCGCTTTTGTGGAAAATGGCGGTTATCAGGACGCAAAATGGTGGGATGACGAAGGCACCGGATGGCGGGAGTACGCTGAGGCGGAAATGCCGACATTTTGGGTCGGGTCACCCGCAGAACCGGAACAGCTGAAACTGCGGTTAATGACGGAAGAAGTCCAGATGCCCTGGGACTGGCCGGTGGAAGTGAATCAGCTGGAGGCAGCGGCGTTTTGCCGCTGGAAAGCGGCGAAAACGGGTGAATCTGTACAGCTACCGACAGAAGCGGAATGGATGATTTTACGAAATCAGGTAGAAGGAGACCAGCCTGATTGGGAAACTGCACCGGGAAATATCAATCTTGCCTGGTGGGCATCGTCGTGCCCGGTCGATCACTTTGCGCAGGGGAGTTTCTTCGACATTGTGGGCAATGTGTGGCAATGGGCGTCCACGCCGATCGGTGGTTTTGAAGGTTTCCGTGTGCATCCGCTCTATGATGATTTTTCTACGCCCACGTTTGATGGCAAACATTCGATGATTAAGGGCGGAAGCTGGATTTCAACCGGTAATGAAGCGCTGAAATCCTCGCGTTATGCGTTTCGTCGCCACTTTTTCCAGCACGCCGGTTTCCGGTATGTGATATCCGGTCATCAGGAAACGCAGACCGTCAATCCGTACGAAACGGACAGCCTGATCGCGCAGTATCTGGATTTCCAGTACGGCCCGCGACATTTCGACGTGCCCAATTATGCAGTTCAACTTGCAGAGATTGCAGTAAAAAATACTCATCAGCGCGGAAGGGCATTAGATATCGGTTGCGCGACAGGCCGCGCCACTTTTGAACTGGCACGTCATTTTGATTCTGTGGTCGGTATGGATTATTCGGCGCGGTTTATTGATGTCGCTTTAGCGCTGGCTCGCGGGGAAGCTTGTCGTTATCTCATTCCGGAGGAGGGCGAACTGGTCGATTATTGTCAGGCTTCACTCTCTGAGGTGAATATCGGCGCAGAGCAAACCGGGCGCGTAAGTTTTGTGCAGGGTGATGCCTGTAATCTGAAGCCGCAGGGCGAACTGTATGATCTGGTTCTGGCGGCGAATCTGGTGGATCGCTTGCGTGAACCCGCGCGTTTCCTGAAGGATATTGCGCCAATGATCCGCAGTGGCGGGGTACTGATGTTGTCCTCGCCGTATACCTGGCTCGAAGATTTCACACCGAAACAAAACTGGCTTGGCGGTTTTCGCGAGAACGGCGAAGCAGTGACAACGCACCAGGCTTTACGTCGTCTGCTGGCCAGCGACTTTGAAGAAATTCAGGCACCGCAGGATATTCCGTTTGTCATCCGCGAAACGGCCCGTAAATTCCAACATACTGTTGCAGAACTGACGTTGTGGCGTAAGCGATAAAAATCAATGAGTTGAATATTTTAAACAGAGTAAACGGCCACGAAAAAGTGGCCGTTTTTTATGGGCACTTTCTTTCTGATTGAAAGAGGATAAACACTGATTTTAAGGTTATTACTGAATTTAGATGTTTATAGCTATTTGAATGTTGTAACTATAATTAGTCTGGACGTAAAAAGGAGGAGGGTACCGTGTTCTATCGATATTGATTTAATGACACACTGCCGTTATTGCGACTTTAGGACATACGTCTTCCGATGAAATCGATTCTGCCTGGTTTGTTGTTAATGTTGAGCGCTGTGACGGCAACTGCCGCACCCGTTTCAGGATTTACCGAAGCGCAATGTGTTGCCATGAAAAATACGCATATAGCCGCGTCGCGGATCGGCCTTCCGACGCGTGGTGCAGTGATAACGACCGTTGCCATCGCAGGTCAGCCTGTGGAGACCCATTGCAAACTAGAAGGGGAAATTAAACCGGTTGACCTGAAAGCACCTGATATTCAGTTCCAGCTTTATCTGCCTCTCGTCTGGAATGGCAAAGCGCTGCAACTCGGTGGCGGCGGGTTTGATGGTGCAATTAAAGGCGCGGATACTGCACGTCTTGCCCCGGTTTCTGTTCCCGGCGCGTTGAAACAGGGTTACGCGACTTTTGGCAGCGATTCAGGCCATCAGGGCGGCGTGTCTGACGCCTCTTTTACACTGAACGAAGAAGCGTGGAAAATTTTGCTGGCGAACAGATTAAGAAAACGCACGATGTTGCCGTTGCGCTGATTGAGCAAGCTTATGGCCGCAAGCCGTCGCGTCTGTATTTTCAGGGTAACTCTCAGGGTGGACATGAGGCGCTGGCCGCCATCCAGCGGTATCCTCTCGATTATGATGGCGCTATCGCCATCCATCCGGTTTATAACGTCGTGGAATTACACATGGCGGGCATTCATATCGGGCAGGCCGTTTACAATACACCGGGTGCCTGGATTTCACCGGCTAAATCCGCACTGATAGCGAATTCTGTTATGGGGGCCTGCGACAAACTGGACGGTCTGACAGACGGCGTGGTCGCCAATGTGAATGCCTGCGGAGAGACATTTAAGCTCGAAAGGTTACGTTGTCATGATGGTAAAGATGATGGCGACTATTGCCTCTCCGACATCCAATTATCTTTGGTTGATATGCTCAGTAAACCTGTGCCTTTGGGCGTGAATTTACCCACTGGCGATCACTTTGCACCCTGGCCGATATTACTGGGCGCAGATGCGCCTGCGCTGGTCAGCGTATTGGGTTCCGGTGCTGAAAAGCCTGAACCTGCAGCCTCGAACATCATCATTTCCTTCCCATATATGATGGGTGACCAGGCGGTGCGGTACGAGGTGATGAAATCTCCAAACTACGATTCCCTTCAATTTGATCCGGCGGCACATGCTGCGCGACTGAAAGAACTGGCAGCCCAGGTTGATGATGACAACGCAGACATCAGCACATTTGTTCAGCATGGCGGAAAGCTGCTTCTGATGCATGGCACGGCAGACATGGCCGTGCCACCGGGAAATACGCTGGCGTACTATGAAAAGCTGAAAGCCCGGTTTGGTGAGAAAGAACTGCATCAGTTTGTGCGGTTTTACCTCGCCCCCGGTTTTACCCACAGCAGTGGTCCGTTTCGCGTGAGCTGGGACTCGCTGGGCACGCTCGATAAATGGGTAGATCACGGCATCGATCCCGGTCAGCAGGTCATGATTGATACCAACAAAACCACCGCCGGGCGCGAGATGCCGCTGTGTGATTACCCGCTGTTTCCCAAATATAAAGGGCAGGGAGATTCAAGATCAGCGGCGAATTTTGTTTGTGTAGCGCAATAACCCCGCCAGAGTCTGTATGAATATCCGCCGTCTGGCGGGTACTCTTTCCTGATGAAATGCAAGTGAATTTACCTATATATAATCACAGGTGAATGAACGTTCTCAAAAAACTTGAACATCCGTCCAAGTCTTGGCATTATCCGATGCTGTCTCTTTAGCGTCGGACTTTTCCTGTGGCCTATCTCTGTAAGGAAGCACGCAAAACCACCATTCTTGAAGCTGCCGCACGGGTTGCGCGCTTAGAAGGTTTAGCTGCCACCACCGTACGCCGTGTTGCTCAGGAAGCGGGGGCGGCGACCGGGCAGGTACATCATCATTTTTCCAGCGCAGCGGAACTGCGCGCACAAGCCTATACGCGCGTAATGAAGATTCTGAAAGAGCAGTTGTTGAACAGAAGTGAGCAACTGACGGCGCGTGAGCGGTTAAACATGTTGCTGATTGATCCGCAGGATGATGAATCGCTGATGGCCATACCGCTCTGGCATGAGGCCATGTTGCTGACCGAGCAGGAGCCGCTGATGAAAGCCGCTTTTGCGTTGTCAGTGGCCGACTGGCACGAACTGGTTACTGACGCAATTGAATCAGGTCGCCGGAAAGGGGAGTTTGCCGAAGGGGAATCTCCGGAGCATATTTCCTGGCGGCTGATTGGTCTGAGCAGCAGCATGGATGCCATGTCGCGTCTCGACACTCTCGGCCTGACCCAACAATGTGCGCAATACAATTTGCACCGCGCAATCGTGAATGAACTGTACGCCAGTGAACCGACCTGTAAGGAAACGTCCCATGTTTAAAACTTATTTACTGCTTGGGTTGGCCATTATTGCCGAAGTCATTGCCACCAGCAGCCTGAAAAGTTCTGAAGGATTCACCCGTTTGTGGCCAAGCGTGGTTACATTATTGGGCTATACCATTGCGATCTTTTTATTGTCTCTGACCCTGAAAACCTTGCCGACGGGCATTGCTTACGCAATCTGGTCTGGCGTCGGTATTGTGCTGGTTTCCGCCATTGGCTGGTTCGGTTTCGGGCAAAAGCTGGATACCCCGGCAATGATCGGCCTCGGGCTTATCATTGCCGGCGTCATTGTCGTGAATGTGTTTTCAAAATCTGTCGCGCACTAACTATGGCGACTTTATCGCAGCACAGGGAGTTCATTTTGCAGAGCGAACAAAAACCTGATTTCCATGATGACTTGATCAAAGAGTTACTCTACTGGATCGAAGTCAACTTAAGCGATCGTCTGACCATGGAAAAGGCCTCGAAGAAGACCGGTTATTCTCCCTGGTATCTTCAGCGTTTGTTCAAAAGTAAAACGGGTTTCGCACTGGGCAAATACATTCGCGACCGGCGTCTGACAATGGCGGCGATAGCTTTGCGCCTGACCAATATGCCGATCCTCGATATTTCGCTGTATTACTCCTACGACTCTCAGCAGACATTCACACGTTCTTTCAAAAAGAACTTTGCTGAAACGCCGGGGATGTACCGCCGGAATGCCTCGTGGACAATGAGCGGTATCACGGCACCGCTGACTCTTGATGAGTTTCCGCTGCCTGAATACGAAATCGTAGAAATGCCTGAGATGGCGTTTCACGGCAACACTTCAACGCATTCTTATCAGATTGAAGCGCTGTTCAATGCCAAGAATCATGTACATCGTGCGGAACTGTTGCGCTATCTGGAAACGCCGGAATCGCTTCTCGCGCCGGTTTGGGGGCTTTCAGATTGCCGCCCGGACAATAATGACGAAGTGGCCAACGCGTTACAGATGGATTATACGGTGGCACACGAAGTGAAGGTCAGCGACAGTCATAACATTCTGGTGCCGGCTAACCGTTATCTGAAAATCAATTATCCTTACGATCTCAGCCGGTTGAACGATTTCATTTTGTATCTGTATTCGGTGTTCTTACCGACGCTGGGTCTGGAATTTATCATGCAGCCAGATCTGGAGAAATATTGCCGGGAATCCGCACTTAACGGCGTGACCTGCGAATATTACATTCCGCTGGCAAGGGACTAATTTCCACTTCCTGCAAAAACACAAAAGCCTCCCAAATGAGAGGCTTGCAAGAAATGAAAGGCCGATTAATTAAAGACCATACCACCGTCAATCAGTAACGCCTGACCGGTCATATAATCGGAGTCCGGGCCAGCAAGATAAGAAACGCACCCCGCGACATCTTCTGGCTCTGAAAGGCGTTTGAGGGCGATGTTTTTCGCAAACTCCTGAGTCCCGTAGCCAACAGGTTTGCCTGCGGCGGCTGAAACCTGACGGTCTATTTCTTCCCACATCGGCGTTTTCACGATGCCAGGGCAATAGGCGTTGACGGTAATTCCCAGAGAAGCCAGGTCGCGTGCTGCAGTTTGCGTCAGCCCGCGCACGGCAAATTTACTCGAGCTGTAAATAGCCAGTTCAGGGTTTCCCACATGGCCTGCCTGAGATGACGCATTAATGATTTTGCCGCCATGCCCCAGCGATTTGAACGCTTTCACTGCCGCCTGAATTCCCCAGATAACGCCTTTAACATTGATGTCATAGACTTTATCCACAATTTCAGGGGTGATGTCCTCTATCAGTGTCGTTGGCGCAATCCCGGCGTTATTGACGATGACGTCAAAACCACCGAGCTGTTGAGTTGCCGCTTCAACGGCTGCGAAAACTTGTTCCCGGTTAGAAACGTCCGCCAGCTGGGCAATCGCTTTACCGCCCGCGTGGTTAATTTCTTCAGCAACTTTCTTCGCTGTTTCGCCGTTGTAATCGACGACTGCGACGGCAAATCCATCTTTCGCCAGACGAAGCGCAATTGCACGGCCAATCCCCTGACCGCCACCTGTTACTAAAGCCACTTTTCCATTTTTAGACATACCACTATCCTCTATGTATTCGGTTTCTCTCCAGGTGCTGCGCGCAAGGCACGGAAAAACCAGCCCGATACCTTTGCGTGAGCTCTGTACTGGTTTACGCCTCTGGCTTTGCTTGTGCAAATGTTAGCCACGGTAATTAACTGTACTCATCCTAATAGTCAGGAAGCGTCAGAATTCGGGCATCTTCGGGTAGAATGTGAAAATCGAAAGACATAAAGGATGTTGAAATGCCGGAATCAAACAATGCGGTTTTTCGTGACCGCCTGACCGTGCTGGCACGGTCATTACGAATGGCACCTCAGGTTGCAGAAAATCAGGTATTAGACCGTATGGCATTGAGTTTTCGCAAATTACTCAATTTTTTTGCTGAAGATGAGGTCCTGACGCAAAGGGTTTTTCTGTTGCCGCCGGAAGGCACTGAGACGCAGGCAATGCTCATCCGCCTGGTCGCTGAAAATATAACGTTCAGCCAGCAGGACAAGCTGTTTCGCGATGATATTCCCGCTGCACTTCTGGCGCAGTGTTTCACCGGCATGCTGGTACAACTCGCTCATCAGCCCGCTGAACCGGCACAACGTCATCAGGACAGTCTGGCCTGTGCCAAATTGTTCTGCGAAGGCATCTGGGTAAGGGAATAGGGGAGAATAATCGCTTTATTCTATTAATGAGAAAGCAAAGCATAAATCGTTGGTTCAAATCGCAACGCAGAAACGGTTAACTGAGGTCATTCCAGCGGCAGACGACGTCTGTCTGTTTTGTTAAATAGAAATCATGATCAACCGGAGGCCTGTATGTCAACGACTGCACATGCTACTGAGCAATGCTCGTTATGGCAGCGCATCACTCATCGCAAGGTGAAAGATCAAACTGAAGAAAAGACGCAGGACACCTCGCGTTTTCTGGAAAGTTTTCTGGCAACGGGCTGTCTTTACGGGATTGACGTGGGGAACACAGACCCGGCGTGGTTTCGCCGCTCCTGACCGTTATATTCGCTTGCTGCGCTTCAGCTACTGGAACGAGTTGTGCAACGGGCAAACCTTCTCCTGATAGTGCAAAGCTGTACCCTGAATAGTTGGTGTTATCGTTGCGTTGTGTGGACAGCGTAGCCGTAGCATCAGGTGTAAAGGTTGTTGTTGAAAGTCTCTCTGACCTCGTCGTAGAAATTTTAGTTCTCTCTCATTTGTTGAGCCCATAACTTTCGCCGGTTATGGGTTTTTTTATGCAAAAAAATGCCCCGCAGTCAGGCGGGGCAACAATAAGGCCGTTGACAGGGATCACGGCAAGTTAATGCGAATAATTAAAACCAAGGAAGGGTAAATTGAATTGCAGTGATGATTCTGCAAGTCGGGAATTAATTTACCACAAAGACATTCTTTATTTAAAATACATTATTTGCATGGTTAATCATTTTAGTATTCACGAAAAATATGATTTGACCATTTGAAATATTTAGCAATAAATAATAAAACCAAATTCAATAATTCTCCTACAAAACAAGGGAACTATATAGGTAGTATTAGTGCGAGCACTGACTCATTAATAAAGTATATATAATAAATCTAAGTATCCAATTAAATGATAAAGGAATGACGTCATGAAATTAAAAGCACTGGCTCTTATTATTCCAGCATTACTGGTGGCAGGCGCAGCGCATTCAGCTGAGATTTATAACAAAGACGGCAACAAACTTGACCTGTACGGTAAAGTGGATGCGCGCCATCAATTCTCCGACAATGTCGGTGATGACGGTGATGAAACTTACGTCCGTGTTGGCTTTAAAGGCGAAACGCAAATTACTGACCAACTGATTGGTTACGGTCAGTGGGAATATAACGTTCAGGCGAACAACTCCGAAAATAGTGGCGCTGAAGGCAATGCAACCCGTCTGGGCTTCGCTGGTCTGAAATTTGGTGACTACGGTTCATTCGATTATGGCCGTAACTACGGTGTCGTGTACGACGTTGAAGCCTGGACAGATATGCTGCCAGTGTTCGGTGGTGACTCTTATACCTCTACCGATAACTTCATGACTGGCCGTGCAAACGGTGTTGCAACCTACCGTAACTCCAACTTCTTCGGCGCGGTTAATGGCCTGAGTTTTGCGTTGCAGTATCAGGGCGCAAATGATGGCACCAACGATACCGAAGGTACCAACAACCATCGTGACACAACCAAGCAGAATGGCGATGGTTACGGTTTATCTACCACTTATGATTTTGGTATGGGTATCAGTGCAGGTGCAGCATACGCCTCTTCTGACCGTACTAACGATCAGTCTGCTGACGGCATTGGTGACAAAGCTGACGTCTGGACCATCGGCGCGAAATACGATGCCAACAGCGTTTATTTGGCGACCATGTATGCTGAAACCCGTAATATGACTTATTACGGAGAAGGCGATGCGGCAAATAAAACTCAGAACTTTGAAGTGACCGCACAATATCAGTTTGACTTCGGTCTGCGCCCGGAAATTTCTTACCTGCAATCTAAAGGAAAAGATCTTAACAACGGCAATGGCGGCAAAGACAACGATAAAGATCTGGTTAAATACGTTTCCGTTGGTTCTTACTACTACTTCAACAAAAATATGTCCGCGTATGTTGATTACAAAATCAACCTGCTGGATAACGATGATGAGTTCTATACAAACAAAGGCATCTCTACCGATGACGTTGTTGGTGTAGGCATGGTCTACCAGTTCTAATTATTCAGCGTTTCATCTGAATATTAAGAACAATAAAAACCCATCTTAGGATGGGTTTTTTACTTTATATCCCGCAGTAATATTCTTTATTCTAACCATTGCGCAACACCTCCATGCCGTGAACAGGTTCCCCGACGATGTGTGCTGAAACTATATGTTCCGTCACGGCATTGCGCTGAAGCGCCATCGGGGACATTGCCTGATTTACTGTGCGCCGGTTTATGCACGCTTTGCCCGTCTGAATTTATGTAGTCCCCTTGTTCGATAAGTTCGTTATTCTGTGAATACTGCTGTTTTGCAATGGCAGGTTGAAAAATCAGAAAGGTAGTGATTATTAAACAAGCGAATAATCGCATGATGTGGTTATCATCCGTTGATAAAAAGGTGTGCGCAAAGCGTACTCTCCGTTTACAGCGATGCAATCCTGATATTTAACCATTAACGAGATGGTTAAATTATGTTCGCCCAACCATTCTCCCGCCTTATTATTCCCAACGTAAAATTTTAGTTAAGAGCCGTTTAAAAAGACGGCAAATCCTTGCCTGATCCTACTGGAAATTCTCTCAAGCGCTTGAATTTAAAGAGGTGAAAAGGGTTATTTCGCAGGGTCATTTATTAAGCGATTTGTGCCCTACATGATTGAAATCTATTGATAAATCGCATGTACAACAGCCGGAGACTTTGGTATATTATTGACCAGATCACGTACAGGGCTATTTCTCTGTGATACGGTGTTTTACCTAAGACTGGGTTTCTCAGGACAATGACATGTTAGATTATCGCTTTCCGACAGCTATGCAGATGGTGTTTTGTATCGCTCAGTCCCAAAAGGCTGAACAGCGCTGCACCAGTGCGATTTTAGCAACGGGTCTGGAAGCCAACTCCAGTTTTATCCGCAAACTGATGGTACCGCTGACTCAGCACGGCATTATTGTCTCCACGCTGGGCCGCACCGGCTCCATTAATCTCGGGCGTCCGGCGGATGAAATCTCTTTGCGCGATATTTACTGCGCGGTCATTGAAGATAAGCGTCTTTGGGCTGCGCGTCCTGATGTTCCCGCCCGCTGCGTGGTCAGCGCCAACGCCTGTACGTATTTCAAAAATATCGTCAACGAAGCCGAAGAAGCGTCGCTTCAGGTTTTAGCCCGTCATACCGTGGCGGATGCGCTGGCGGAATTCGAACGCGGCGGCAAATACAAATGCACCAAAGATCTGGCGGCAGAATATGCAGAGAATGTTTCCTGCTCTAAGTAAACCGCAGAGACCTTTTTTATTCGGAGCACAAAATTCAAACGTAAAAAAGCCGGGACATTTCCCGGCTTTTTGCCCTCTGGATTTTGTGCAGTGAAATCAGACGGTCTGTGTTTCCAGCGCCACTTTCTTACGCGTCACCAGCTTACGCAGTGCGACATAAAAGACCGGCGTCAGGAACAACCCGAACAGTGTCACGCCTAACATGCCGGAGAACACTGTAATCCCGGTCACACCACGCACTTCCGCACCGGCACCGTGGCCGAGTATCAGCGGAATGGTCCCCGCAATGAACGCAATCGACGTCATGACGATAGGGCGCAGACGCAGACGACAGGCTTCAAGCGCCGATTCAATAATGCCTTTACCCTGCATTTCCAGCTCGCGGGCAAATTCGACAATCAGAATGGCGTTCTTACAAGCCAGCCCCATCAGCACCACCAACCCGACCTGCACGAAGACGTTGTTATCGCCGCCAGTCAGCCACACGCCAAACAGCGCGGAAAGCATGGTCATCGGTACAATCAGGATCACCGCCAGCGGCAGCGTCCAGCTTTCATACAGCGCAGCGAGCACCAGGAACGCCAGCAGAACGGACATCGGGAAGACGATCAGCGCCGCATTGCCTTGTGTGGATTGCTGATAGCTCAGATCCGTCCATTCAATATTCATCCCGTTTGGCAGCAGGTTTTTCGACATCGCTGTCAGCTCTGTCATGGCCTGCGCCGAGGACAGAATTCGCGGGTCTGCATCACCAATCAGATCTGCCGCCGGATATCCGTTATAACGGATCACCGGGTCTGGCCCGTAAGTCGTGGTGATATTGAGCATACTGCCGATTGGCACCATTTCACCCTTGTCGTTACGGGTGCGCAGATTACCGATATCTTCGACGCTGTCACGGAACTGGCCATCGGCCTGCGCCATCACTTTCCAGGTACGTCCAAAGCGGTTGAAGTCATTGATGTACGCCGAGCCCAGATAAACCTGCAACGTACTGAACAAGTCATCCAGGGAAACGCCCTGAGCTTTGGCCTTATCACGATCAATATGCGCATCAAGCTGCGGCACGTTAGCCTGATAAGAGGAAATCGGATAACCCATTCCCGGCGTTTGCATAATGGCACCGGACATCGTGTTAATCGCCGTTTGTAACGCACCGTAGCCCAACCCGGCGCGATCCTGCACGTACAGCGAATAACCCGAACCTTGGCCTAAACCGAGGATCGGCGGTGGCATAATCGAGAAGGCAAAACCTTCCTGAATCTGCGAGATTTTGGCGTTGATTTCCGCGTTAATCTGCGCCGCTGTGCGGGTACGTTCGCTCAGCGGTTTCAGGGCGAAAAATACTGTCCCGGTGTTTGGCGTATTGGTGAACTGCAACGCATTCAGACCGGGGAAGGCCACCGCGTCGATCACGCCGTCCGTGCTCAGCCCCAGAGCACTGATTTTGCGGATCACCGCATCGGTGCGTGACAGGGATGAACCTTCCGGCATTTTCACACCGGCAATCAGATAGAGTTTGTCCTGCGTTGGAATAAACCCGCCCGGTACCGCTTTAAACATAAATGCGGCGGCACATAGCAGCAGAACATAGACGCCAAATACCGCGCCGCGGCGACCCAACGTTTTCGCTACTGCACTCTGATATTTGTGCGAACTGGCATTGAAGAAGCGGTTGAACGGACGGAAGATCCAGCCAAACAACCCGTCAATCAGCCGCGATGGCATATCCTTCGGCGCGCCGTGCGGTTTCAGCAATATTGCCGCCAGAGCAGGGGAAAGCGTCAGTGAGTTGATGGCTGAAATTACGGTAGAAATCGCAATCGTGACCGCAAACTGTTTGTAGAACTGGCCGGTAACGCCGGAGAGGAATGCCATCGGCACAAACACCGCGCACAGCACCAGTGCAATCGCCACAATCGGGCCTGAAACTTCCCGCATGGCCTGATGCGCCGCATCTCGTGGCGCTAAGCCTTCCTCGATATTACGTTCGACGTTTTCGACCACCACGATGGCATCATCGACGACTATCCCTATCGCCAGTACCAGCCCGAACAAACTGAGCGTATTCAGCGAGAAGCCGAGCAGATACAGAATACTGAATGTCCCGATCACGGAAATCGGTACTGCCAGCAACGGAATGATGGACGCACGCCAGGTTTGCAGGAACAGAATTACCACCAGCACAACCAGCACCACGGCTTCCAGCAACGTATGCACCACAGCGCTGATCGAATCACGGACAAACACGGTCGGATCATACGGCGCACGCCAGGTCATACCTTCCGGAAAACGTGTCGACAATTCGGTCATTTTCGCGCGCACGGCGTCGGACAAATCAATCGCATTCGCCCCCGGTGACTGGAAGATACCAATCCCGACCGCATCTTTATTATTGAGCTGCGAGCGAAGGGCGTAACTGCCGGAACCCATTTCGATGCGAGCGACGTCACGCAGACGCACTATTTCGCCATTATCACCACTTTTCAGGATGATCTTGCCGAATTCGTCTTCATCTTTCAGGCGGCCCTGTGCGTTGATAGACAACAAATAATCACTGTCTTTCGGCATCGGCTCAGCGCCCAACTGACCGGCAGACACCTGCACGTTTTGCTCCTGCATCGCCTTCACGACGTCAGACGCCGTCAGGCCACGCGCCGCCACTTTGTTAGGATCCAGCCAGACGCGCATGGCATATTCGCCCGCACCGAAAATCTGAATCTGACCGACACCTGGCAGGCGCGCCAGCTCATCTTTCACTTTCAGCGTGGCGTAGTTACTCAGATACAGTGAATCGTATTTACCGTTGGGCGACACCAGATGCACCACCAGCGTTAACGTTGGCGACTGTTTCTGCGTGGTTACCCCCTGACGACGCACATCTTCCGGCAAGCGCGCTTCGGCTTGTGCCACGCGGTTCTGCACCTGAACCTGCGCCTGATCCGGGTCGGTACCCGGACGGAACGTCACGGTCGTCACCAGCACGCCGTCGGAACCGGCGACAGATTTCATGTACACCATGTTTTCAACACCGTTGATCGCTTCTTCCAGCGGCGTGGCAACGGTTTCAGCAATCACTTTCGGGTTAGCGCCCGGATATTCAGCGCGAACCTGCACGCTCGGCGGTACCACGTTAGGGTATTCGCTGACCGGCAGCAGGGGGATGGCAATCGCCCCGGTGACCAAAATCAAAATCGACAAAACAGCCGCAAATATTGGCCGGTCGATGAAAAAGCGGGAAAAGTCCATGAGTCAGGATTCTCTGTTATTGAACTGCGGCAGGGGTTGGCGTCACGCTGTTGGCCGCCATAGCGACGGTTTTAGCGTTGACAGACATTCCCGGCATGAAGACTTTTTGCACGCCGTCGATAATCACGCGGTCGCCGGCTTCAAGGCCTTTCTGAATGATGCGAAGGCCGCCGGACATCCGTCCGGGTTCCACATCCCGACGCTGCGCTTTGCCGTCTTTATCTACCACGTAGACGTATTTGCGATCCTGATCGGTAAGCACGGCTTTATCGTCAACCAGCATGGCGCTGAACTGTGCACTGCCCGGCAATTGCACCCGTGCAAACAGACCCGGCGTAAACGTGCGGTCACGGTTATCGAGCACAGCGCGCATACGTATGGTGCCGGTGCCAGAATTCAGCTGGTTATCGGTGAAATCGACCACGCCCTGATGGGGATAGCCATTCTCGCCGACCAGACCAACGTGAACCGGCAGGCGGTTTTGCGGGTTATCGCTGCGCTGTCCGTCACGCGCCATCGCCTGATAACGCAGGAACGTGCCTTCATCCACGTCAAAATAGACATACACGGTGTCGAGGGAAACCAGCGTTGTCAGTACGCTCGCCGTATCACCCGCCGTCACCAGATTACCGGTGGTGATCATGGCGCGGCTGGCGCGTCCGTCAATCGGCGAGGTCACGCGGGTGAAATCGAGATTGAGCTGCGCCATATCCAGTTGCGCCTGAGCAGCCAGAACATCTGACTGCGCCTGCGACGCGGCAGAACGGCGTTGCTCAGCAATTTCTTTAGAAACTGCCTGCGTACCGATCAGCGCTTCGGTTCGCGCGGACTCGCTGCGGGCCAGACCGGCCTGATTGCGGGCGCGTACCAGTTCGGCCTGAGCCTGTTCCTGGGCTGCGCGATAAGTCCGGTCGTCGATGGTAAATAACACCTGACCCTTTCTGACTTCCTGTCCTTCCTGATAATTCACTTTGTCGATATAACCCGACACGCGCGGACGGAGTTGAACGCTTTGAACCGCTTCGACGCGGCCATTAAAGGCATCCCACTCGCTGATTTGCTTAACTAAAACATCGGCCACGCTAACCTGCGGGGCAGGCGGAGCGGCGTTTTGCGCCACGCTGTTATCACACCCGGCAAGCAGGGCGACCACCAGCGCAATCCCGGAAAGACGCAACGTCAAAGGCAAGCCGCCGGAACGGCCGCGTGCATTAACCTGTGATTTTTGCAGGTTCATCATTATTTTTATTTCCAGTGAAGTAAGTGCTGCCAGGCAATACACCGGCCTGTCCTCCGGGTAACGTCCTTTGCCTGATCTGACTTTTTTGCGGCTTGTGCCGTTCATCAGCACAATTATGTATCAATGTCTGATACAGTTAGTTCGGGGGGATTGTAGGGACGCCGCTACTAAAGTGCAAGGAATACTGTTACACTTTCTGTGCTATTTTACAGAACGTTTACTTCGGGGAAGTGGACTATCCCGTAACGAGAAATTAAATGCAATAGTAAAACTTGCATTTAAGCAAAAACTGCGTCACTTTATAAACAGACGAGCCGCCCAGGTGGGCGCTGAAAATAAAAAATGACGGAGAGAGAGTCCATGAGAACCGAGGATTTCATTCACGACCTGATCGAGTGGATCGATCACAACCTGGAAGAGCGTCTGGATATCAAAACCGTCGCGAAACGTGCAGGGTATTCACGCTGGTATTTGCAACGGATGTTCAAAGAACATACCGGCCTGCCAATGGGTGAATTTATCCGTGAGAAAAAACTGAAGAAATCTGCCGATATGCTGGCCAGCAGTGGCGAACCTATCGTCAGCGTAGCTATTTCGCTGGGATTCGACTCTCAACAATCGTTTACCCGCAGTTTCAAACGTCAGTTTGGACAAACGCCGGGTGACTGGCGTCGTGGCCTGAGCCTGAGCCCGGCAACAGAATGTCAGGGCTGCCTGCACTGATTTTCTTCTCCGCTTTCTCTTCCCCCTGAGACAGCGCGTACCACTGGCCCGGCTTGCGTCGGGCAGTGATTGTTCTTCCAAACCTTTCTTTCTGATCCCGTTCAACTCCCAAGCTGATTGATACCGTCCCGGTTCGCGCATTTATTTTTCACCACGACGGCTTTGCCTTTATTCATCCCAATAATCAGCGCAAGCAGAATTGTTGATATGGAAACCCATCCCCAGGCACCGGGTGTTTGATGAAGGATGAAAACAGAGCTAATCATTCCGAATACAGGGATCAGGAGTGACCAGGGAGCCACTCTGGATACCGGATATTCACGCAGCAGAAGGTTCCACCCCCAGTAACAGAAATGGGTCGCTGCATACACCTGGAATGCCAAAGAAAATACTTCCACGATCCGGATACCCGACAATAGCGTTGAAAACGGGGTCGTCCCATGCCACCACCAGGTCAGCATCAGGAGGGGGATCGGTGAAAAAATGCTTGCCCATACAACGAAAGCGAATATCTCTTTGACTTCAGATAGCTTGATAATGATATTTCCGACACTCCAGGCTACGGCACTGATCATCAGCAGAATCAAACCGATCGTTGTGGATTTACCGGGGCTTTCCATCAGGATGCAGACCAGGCCTGTTGCTGCCAAAAACACACCTATCAGTTGTTGCCTGGTCAGGCTTTCACCAAACAACAACACACCCCAGCCAAGAGTAAAGAACGCGCTGAACTGTATTAAAAGAGCTGCGCTGCCAGGTGGCACCCCCATTGAAATACCGAGATTGATTAACGCCCACATGGCTACACCGAAGATCAATCCGTAGGCAACCAGCCAGTGCATTGCAACCTGGGGTCGTTTTACAAAAAAGACCAAGGGAAATGCGGTAAATGCGAATCGGATAGCGGTCAAAAGCAACGGATCAATTCTGGCAAGCCCTAACTTGGTTATTGGAAAGTTGACTCCCCATATTGCCGTTACCAATATGGCAAGGATGATGTGTTTTCTATGCATGGATTGGGCGGACCTTATTATCGAATTAAAAGAGACTTCCTTTGCTGTCCCATAAAGATGCCACTGACGGGGTTGGCCCGCTTTCATTTTAAGGTCAGATATGATTAAAATCAGGCCATGCAAATAGAATCCTATGATTTAGACGAAAATGAAACTCTTGACCTGGTTGTCACCAGGAGGGACTACGCTGATGGCGAACTTTTCCCCAGGCATAGTCATCTCAGGGGACAGTTCGCTTACGCAGCATGCGGTGTCATCACCGTCGAAACCGACTTGGGCAACTGGGCAGTCCCACCACTCAGAGCGATCTGGGTACCCGCGGGTGTCGCCCATGCCATGCACATGCGCGGCCCCGTGACGATGCTGAATACCTATATCCGCCCGCAAGCTTCACAACTATTGGGCTTCCCCGTTGATTGTCAGGTATTTGGGGTATCCCGGTTGGTCCGGGAACTCCTCGAGAATGCTGTCAACGTACCCGCCTGCTTTCCTGCTAAGGAACGCGATAGTTACCTGTTGGGGCTGCTGCTCCATGAAATCGCCAGCATGCCCCCGTTATCGCTTAACGCGCCGATGCCCGCCGAACCTCGCCTTGCAAGAGCATGCAATGCGTTTTTGAGTGCGCCCTCTTTAGAATTGGGAATCGACGGTATGGCAGAACTCTCCAGCATGAGTCGCCGGACATTCACGCGACAATTCCGCCTGCACACAGGGATAAGTTTTATCGAATGGCGGCAGCAGGCTTGTCTGCTCGCTGCCGTGGTCAAATTGGGAAACGGTGAGTCAATCACGCGCGTTGCAATGGAGCTTGGATTCAGCAGCCCCAGCGCTTTCTCGACGGTATTCAAAAGTGTGTTGGGCGAGAACCCAAGTCGATACTTTTTACAACCTTCTATCAGCGGAATGTAAACGTAACCCAAAGAAGAAGGGATCATGACGTGATCAACTCAACAAAAAACGACATCAAAGTTCACATAAATTGAAATGATGTTTCAATTTGTTGAGTTGCACGAATTTACCCGCTAAACTCCCCTTATCACCTCGACGCCGGGCCATGCCCGACTCTTATTTAAGACGTCCTACGGAAACGCGTATTCGCCTCCGTTTTATGAAAAAAGGAAACATCATGATTCTGGATAATTTCTCCTTGCAGGGAAAAGTAGCTGTTGTCACCGGTTGTGACACCGGGTTGGGTCAGGGTATGGCGGTGGGTCTGGCAGAAGCGGGCTGTGACATTGTGGGGATCAACATTGTTGAGCCGACGGAAACCATCGAGCGCATTGGCGCAACAGGCCGCCGGTTCCTGAGCCTGACCGCCGATCTGAGCGATACCAAAGTGATCCCGGCGCTGCTCGAACGTGCTGTGGCAGAAATGGGTCATCTGGATATTCTGGTCAACAACGCCGGGATTATCCGCCGTGAAGACGCCATTGAGTTCAGCGAAAAGAACTGGGATGACGTCATGAACCTGAACATCAAATCGGTGTTCTTCATGTCTCAGGCGGTTGCTAAACAATTCATCGCGCAGGGCACCGGTGGGAAAATCATTAACATCGCGTCGATGCTTTCCTATCAGGGCGGCATCCGCGTGCCGTCTTATACCGCGTCCAAAAGCGCGGTGATGGGCGTGACCCGTCTGCTGGCGAACGAATGGGCGAAACACAATATCAACGTCAACGCCATCGCGCCGGGGTATATGGCCACCAACAACACCCAGCAACTGCGTGCAGACGAAGCGCGCAGCGAAGAAATTTTAGGCCGTATTCCAGCCGGACGCTGGGGTTTGCCATCAGACCTGATGGGGCCGGTCGTTTTCCTGTCATCCCCGGCGTCTGACTATATTAATGGCTACACAATTGCCGTCGATGGCGGCTGGCTGGCGCGTTAATCCCGCCACAAGTCAACTTGCGCAGCGGCGAAATCCGCTGCCACAACGAGGAAATCTCATGAAAATTGCATTGATGATGGAAAACAGTCAGGCCGCTAAAAACGCGATCATTTTGAAAGAACTGAACGCCGTAGCGTCTGAAAAAGAGTATCCGGTCTACAACGTCGGCATGTCTGACGAACAGGATCATCATCTGACGTACATCCATCTGGGCATCATGGCCAGCATCTTGCTGAACTCGAAAGCAGTCGATTTCGTGGTTGCGGGCTGCGGCACCGGGCAGGGCGCGCTGATGTCCCTGAACATTCATCCGGGCGTTAACTGCGGTTATTGTATCGATCCGGCGGATGCTTTCCTGTTCGCCCAAATTAACAATGGTAATGCGCTGTCATTGCCATTTGCCAAAGGGTTTGGCTGGGGCGCAGAACTGAACGTTCGCTTCATCTTCGAAAAAGCGTTCACCGGCGTGAAAGGCCAGGGTTACCCGGCAGACCGCAAAGAACCGCAGGTTCGCAACGCGGGGATCCTGAATCAGGTGAAAGCCGCCGTCGTGAAAGAAAACTATCTCGATACGCTGCGCGCCATTGATCCTGAACTGGTGAAAACCGCCGTCACCGGCGAACGTTTCCAGAAATGCTTCTTCGAAAACTGCCAGAACAAAGAGATCGAAAACTTCGTACGTGAAATCCTCGCGTAACCTCAGTTTCTTTCAGGCGATAAAAAACCGGTGCTCAGTGAGTACCGGTTTTTTATTAGCAACAATTTAACCCTAAATAATTTGAGTTGTATCAAGGCGGCAACTGAAGGAATCCCCGGGAGCTTACAAAAGTAAGTGACCGGGGTGAGTGAAGGCAGCTAACGCAGAGACGGCTCAAAAGATGACGGGTTAGAGGAAGTCCTGGCGCTGCGGCGTAAAGGTATCGAGCAGTACGCCTTTTTCCAGACACACGCAGCCGTGCATGATGTACGGTTTTTTATACAGCGTATCACCCGCTGAAACCTCGTGCGTTTCCTCGCCGATGGTGAATTCGAAGCGCCCCGACAGCACGTAGGTCAGTTGTTCATGTACATGATTATGCATCGGGCCGATGGCCCCCGTTTCGAATGAGACTTCCACTGCCATCATCGCGCCGCCATGCGCCAGAACGCGACGACTCACACCGTCACCCAAATCCTGCAATGGAATATCTTTCTTATAAATGAACATCGTCGTTTAGTCCTTACGTAATGTACTGAGCAGGTCAGCCGGAATTTCGGCCAGATACAGCGCCGGAAGCCCTTCGTGATCGGTGGTAAACAGCACATGACGATCGTCCGGCGAGAAAGAAGGGTGCGGATGCGTCACCTGCCTGTCGCCGTCCAGCACGCGCCATGAACTGTTATGTGCCGCAAGCGGCGCATACTGGCGGGATTGGGCGTCAAAAATGTACAGCCACGGATCATTATCAATTGTATGGCTGGCAGTATCCTGCACATCCACCGGCGTTCCCGAGCCGTCGCCCACCAGCAACGTGCCGTTTTCATTGCTCATCAGATGCGAACAGGCGGGCATGGTCATCAGGGAAACGTCTTCACCCGTTTGCGGATCAAAGCGACGAATATGGCGGTCGTGCTGGCCTTTCAGATAAGACACATACATCAGCGCCGAACCGTCCGGCACCCAAAATTCATGGGTGCAGCTTTCGCCCGGCGCATGTTCCTTCACTTTGCGCACATTGCTGCCGTCTTCGTTCACCAGCCACATGCGCGCATCGACCAGATCGTGCGGGCCTTCATGGCAAAACGCGACGGTATTATCGTCAAACGGGCGGTAAATCGGGTGGCCGAGCCATTCGTTTTTCTCGTGGATCACACGGGATTTCCCGCTGAGTAAATCAACGCCCAGCAGGCGGCAGTGCGGATTGCTGTGATAAAACGTCTGGAAAATCGTCCAGTCGGTGAGCGGCGTCCAGTCTTCGCGGCTGATTTCGATGCCCACCAGACGGGTACATTCACTGTTTGCCACCCACGTTCCATACCCGACCCACTCTTCAGGCACCTGATACACCGTCCGCTCGCTGAAATCTTTTAGCGTGACACATTGCAGGCTGCGCTCGTTCTTCACGTAGTAAAGCGACTGATCGTCCGGTGAAAGAAAACCGCCGAACGTGTTATCGCCTGCGCCTTCCGTCAGTTGCACCGCTTTCTGCGTGGTGAGATCCAGCAGGTAATAGTTGCGATTACCGTCGAATTCACCGGCAAACAACAACTTATTGCCATCGCGGGTAAAGCATTTTTGGTAAAAGTAATTGCGATGACACAGAACATCGGGAGGCGTTAAACGCGTCACGCGGGCACCGGTCTGTGGATCCTGAACGGTGTGGAAATTGAATTGAATCTGAGAACCTTTAGCCATGATTCACCCCATCAGTAGCATGAAATTAGCCGTTGCGGCGGCTTTAATTTCATTAATTAAAATGCAGTTTCATTAAATTGAAAACACATTACCACTTAGCGAGATGAAACTGGGGCAGGGGAAAACAAAAGTGCAAAGCTGATCACAAAATGGCCACCTTTTGCCTCTGCGGAAAACCATTCTATAATGGTATAGCTTGCTAACAAATTATTGATACCTGAAATAATTGAAAGGTACGAACGAAAATATCTCACGCTTACACAGTGGAGTATTTTAGAAAAAGGGATGTAAAAGATGAGATTAAGAAGAAAACGTGTTAAACCGATGCAAATCAATGACATTACTATCATTGATGATGCCAAACTGAAGAAAGCCATTACGGCCGCCGCGTTGGGCAACGCGATGGAATGGTTTGATTTTGGTGTATATGGCTTTGTGGCCTTCGCATTAGGCCAGGTGTTTTTCCCCGGTGCCGATCCCGGTATTCAGATGATTGCCGCACTGGCAACCTTCTCGGTTCCCTTCCTCGTCAGACCTCTGGGCGGTCTGTTCTTCGGGGCAATGGGCGACAAGTTTGGTCGCCAGAAAGTGTTATCCGTCACCATTATCATCATGTCCGTCAGTACCTTCTGTATCGGGCTGATACCGGGCTATGCCACCATTGGCATCTGGGCCCCCATCCTGCTGTTACTGGCAAAACTGGCGCAAGGTTTCTCGGTCGGGGGTGAATACACCGGCGCGGCCATTTTTGTTGCCGAATACTCCCCGGACAGAAAACGTGGCTTCCTCGGCAGCTGGCTTGATTTCGGTTCTATCGCCGGTTTTATTCTCGGCGCGGGCGTCGTGGTGCTGATTTCGAGCATCGTTGGTGACGCGAACTTCCTTGAGTGGGGCTGGCGTATTCCGTTCTTTATCGCCGCACCGCTGGGCCTGATCGGGATTTACCTGCGTCACGCGCTGGAAGAGACTCCAACGTTCCAGCAACACGTAGATAAAATTGACAGCGACTCACGCAAAGACATCGCCGAGCCGCCGAAAGTGTCGTTCCGCGAGATCCTCACCAAACAGTGGCGACCGCTGATTATCTGCGTCGGCATGGTGATCGCCACCAACGTCACCTACTACATGTTGCTGACGTACATGCCCAGCTACCTGTCGCACAGCCTCCATTATTCCGAAGATCACGGCGTGCTGATCATCATCGCCATTATGGTCGGTATGCTGTTTGTACAGCCGTTTATGGGCATGCTCAGTGACCGTTTCGGGCGTAAACCCTTCGTTATTATCGGCAGCGTCGGCCTGTTTATTCTGGCCATCCCGTGCTTCATTCTGATCAACAGTGATGTGATTGGGCTGATATTCCTCGGGTTGCTGATCCTCGCGGTTCTGCTGAACTGCTTTATTGGCGTGATGGCGTCGACCTTACCGGCGATGTTCCCGACGCATATCCGTTACAGCGCGCTGGCCATTGCGTTTAACGTCTCCGTACTGATTGCCGGCCTGACACCTACCATCGTCGCCTGGCTGGTGGAATCCACCAACAATCTGTACATGCCTGCGTATTATCTGATGGTCATTTCCGTCATTGGCCTGGTGACCGGTATCTTCATGAAAGAAACCGCAAACCGTCCGCTGAAAGGCGCGACGCCAGCCGCTTCTGACCGCGCAGAAGCCCGTGAAATCCTTCAGGAACATCACGACAATATCGAACATAAAATTGAAGATATTGATGCGCAGATTGCTGAACTGGAAGCCAAAAGAAAGAACCTGATCGACCAGCACCCTGAAATCAACTGATTCAGCGCTGTCGCCCATACAAGCCGGTCAATTTCCTGACCGGCTTTTTTTTCGCCCTTTGCCTTACAGTTCGCTATTCCTGATCCATACTTCATTTCCCGCTCATCTGAATGGAAATCCTGTATGCAGAATCCTACGTTGTTTCAGTTCTTCCACTGGTATTACCCGGAGGGTGGCAAATTGTGGCCTGAGGTCGCAGAGAAAGCTGCGTGGCTGGCCGAAATCGGCATCACGGCGGCCTGGCTTCCCCCCGCGTATAAAGGCGATTCCGGCGGATATTCGGTCGGTTATGACACCTACGATTTATTCGATTTGGGCGAGTTTGACCAGAAAGGCTCCCGCGCCACCAAGTACGGCGACAAAGAAGGCTTGCTGGCCGCCATTGCTGCACTGAAACAGCATCAGCTCGGCGTGATTCTCGATGTGGTGCTCAACCACAAAATGGGGGCAGACGAAAAAGAGCGCGTGCAGGTTAACCGCGTAAATATGGACGACCGTGAGGATATCAGCGACGACATCATTGAAGCCGATGCCTGGACGCGCTTCATCTTTGCCGCCAGAAACGGCCAGTATTCGAAATTCGTCTGGGATTATCACTGCTTCAGCGGCGTCGACCATATCGAGAACCCCGATGAAAACGGCATCTTCAAAATCGTGAATGACTACACGGCAGGCGGCTGGAACGATCAGGTCGACGAGGAGTTTGGCAATTACGATTATCTTATGGGTGCCAACGTCGATTTCCGCAATAACGCCGTCAGCGAAGAACTCAAATACTGGGGGCGCTGGATCATGGAACAAACCGGCTGCACGGGGTTCCGGCTGGACGCGGTGAAGCATATTCCGGCCTGGTTCTATAAAGAATGGATTGACCATATTCAGGCAGAATCCGAACAGCCGATGTATCTGGTGGCGGAATACTGGTCTTTCGACGTTCCCACGCTGCAAAATTACATCCATCAGGTCGAAGGCAAAACCATGCTGTTCGATGCGCCGTTGCAGCTGAACTTCCATCATGCGTCGAAGCAGGGCGCGGATTACGACCTGACCACCATTTTTGACAACACACTCGTCGCCGCCGACGCGTCACACGCGGTCACGCTGGTCGCCAACCATGACACGCAGCCGCTACAGTCGCTGGAAGCGCCGGTCGAGCCGTGGTTCAAGCCTCTGGCTTACGCATTAATCCTGCTGCGTGAACAGGGCGTGCCGATTGTGTTTTATCCCGATCTGTTCGGCGCAAGCTACGAAGACGAAGGCGGTGATGGCAATACTCACACCATCGACCTGCCCGCGATCCCGCATCTGGAAACCCTGATCAAAGCCCGTCAGGATTACGCGTGGGGCGTGCAGACCGATTATCTCGATCACCCGAACTGCATCGCGTTCAGCCGCAGCGGAACCGAAGAGCATCCGGGCTGCGTGGTGGTGATGTCAAACGGGGAAGGCGGAGAAAAGACCATAGAACTGGGCGACGGTTTCGCGCATAAGAAATGGCGCGATTTACTGGAACACCGCGAAGACATCATCGAAACCGATGAAAACGGCGCGGCGCAGTTCTTCTGTGAAGCAGGCAGTGTCAGCGTTTGGGTTCTGGCGGAGTGAAAAGACAGGCTGGTGGAATGCCAGCCTGTTAGTTATATCCCGGCGCTATTTGAGGGCTAAAGCAACCAGCAGTGAATACGCTAAAAGCATCAGAATGCAGATAACGATGCCGTAAAGCCAGCCATCGATTTTTACCATTTTCCACGGAAAAGTCAGCAGTAAAATCATTCCGTTGAAAGGCGTATTATACCAACGCCATTTTTTAGTCCCCATAACACACAGACAGATAAAACTTATGAGGCACAACAATCCAAAAAAGATTTTGAAATGCGGATCGGCAAGATGAGCAGTAAACAGCCCACTTAAACCCAGGAATATCTTGACCAGCACACCAATGGTCACCGCCGAAAGCACGCTTTCAACCACCACTATCGCTTTGCTTTTGTTACGGAAAATATGTTTACAAATGTCGTAGCCGTAGATAAAACTGCCAATAACCACAGTCAGTATGCAACGGTCACGAAATTGATTCGGATCGTCACGCGTACCGAGAACAATCAGAATGCCCCAGAATGCCGTCAGGAAAATCGTTCCCCAATTCATCATCCAGCCGTTTTGTGAATGGACTTTCACAAGTTCTGGGTTGATTCTCGGAAGCAACAGAGGGAAATCCCAGAGGATCCTGTTCAGCTCCGCATGCAATGGCTTCAGGAAAACAGGTTCCCATTTCGTCCACCAGGGAAGCTTTGTATTGGCGGCTGTCATCAGCCGGAAACGTCTACGGTTTAGTTCGGTGTCGTGGTACCTGCGTTTAAGCTTTTCCCAGTAAACCTCAGCCTCTGTATTTTCAATCTGACGATAAAGCGCGGCCAGACGATGCGCGGGTATGCCACCCGGCCGATAATGGTCAATATCCCAGCCCATGACCTCTGAAACGCGAATAAGCAGCGCCGAATACAATCCTTCACGCTCACTCAGCTGCGCAGCCAGTTCCTGACTGAATAATTCCCGCAGGCGCAGATTCTGCCAAAGCTCAGCGGATAGCACGGTTTTAAGCAGGTTCAGACCTTCGGTTTCATCTTCCATCATGAGATCGATGATGACAGTCACCGGCCTTAATGCCTCTAATTCCTGTTCCAGCGCATCATCAATATCCGGCGTGAGCTCTTTTAAAGGCTCAATGTGAACCGGCATCCGTAAAGTGAAAGAGGGAGATTCATCCAGAATTTCCGTGACAACGTCACTCCTTGAGGGGCGATCCACGTAACCCTTCGCCTGCTCGAACGCCTCTCTCAGCCGCTGATAGCCTTCCGGATCCTGATCTGGCCGCGTCGTTTTCAGTTTACGGGCGTAAACGCGCTTGATAATGCTCAGATCGTCGGTAGGTTCGATGTCTAAGACTGACCAGATGCTCATCCGTTTACTCCCATTCCTTGCGCAGATACGCGACCAGTCCCTCGATTTCCTTGCGGGCTTCAGCGATTTGCCGGGCATCCTGCGTGTCCAGCACGCTCTCGAAACGGTAAAGATGATCGGCGATATATTGGCGCTGTTCACCGAGACTTTGTTCGTAAAACGCATTGGCTTCGGCGACCAGCTGGCGGTTAACCAGTTGTTCGCGCGGATGCTGTTTGATGTTTTCCAGCCGCAACAGGCTGGCGGAGATTTGCTCCGGCGTAAGCGAACCGGGGGATTTTTCGATCACCAGTTTTTGCATCTCACCGCTATGATCGATTTTGCATTCCACTTCCAGAATGCCGTCCAGCGTATAGGTAAAACGCACGTCGGCGGTGATTTCACCGGCAGGGCGCGGCGGCACATCCAGCGATAAGGAACCGAGCAGAATATTGTCGGAAACACGGCGGCCTTCCCCTTGATAAATCGAAAATTCGAGCATTTTTTGCTGGTCCGTGATCGTACGGACGGATTCCACACGGCTCACCGGCACAAAACTATTGCGTTCGATCAGCGGCATAAAATGCCCCGTTTCATAGCCCTCGCCTTTACGGCGCGCAATCTCAATACCGAGCGTGAAGGGCATCACGTCAGTCAGCACGATATCGTCAAGTGCCTGATCCTGCATCGCCAGACCGGCCTGAATCCCGGCACCTAATGCGACGGCTTCATCGGGCTGAAGATCACAGCGCGGGAAACGGCCAAACAAACGCGCCACCGCCTGACGCACCAGTGGCATCCGCATCGCGCCGCCCACCAGCACAATATGATCCACCTGATCGGCCGAAAATTTCGCATCGCGCAGCGCCTGAATGACCGGTTTTTTCATCCGTTCCAGCGCGCTTTCGCAGCATTGCGCCAGAATTTCCGTCGTGATCGTCCAGCTTAACGTTTCGCCTTCATGCTGATAACTGACAACCGTGCTCTCCTGCGCGGTCAGCTGGCGTTTGGCCCGCTCCGCTAATGTGACGAGCCGCCCGTGTAAACCGGTATCTTCCTGATCGAGTTGCGGAAATTGCGCCAGCATCCAGCTGACCAGACTGCGGGTAAAATCATCGCCGCCGAGAAACACATCGCCGCTGCTGGCGCGCACTTCAATGACGCCTTCGAACATATCTATGATCGAGACATCAAAAGTGCCGCCACCCAAATCGAACACCAGGAATTTTTGCTCCTGCTGATTCGCCAGTCCGTAAGCCAGCGATGCGGCGGTCGGTTCGTTCAGCAAGCGCTCAACGTGCAAACCGGCCAGTTCACCGGCGGTTTTCACGGCTTTACGCTGAATGTCATTGAAATACGCGGGGACGGTAATGATGGCGCGTTCGACTCTACAACCGCAATGCTGCTCGACGTCAGCTTTCAGGCTGCGTAACAGCAGGGCGGAAAGCTCTTCTGCGCGGAAAGACTGTTGCCCGAGCCGGAAATTATGGTCGGTGCCCATGAAGCGTTTAAAACTGGAGAGGGTTAAACCGGGGTGAGTAAACAGGCGGGCGTGAGCAGGCGCGCCAACCAGAATGTGCCCGTTATCATCAAGCCCGATAACCGAGGGCGTGAGATTGTGCCCGTAGGCGTTCGGTATCAGAACGGCCTGACCGTCCTGCCAGATGGAAACAGCACTGTTTGACGTGCCTAAATCTATCCCTATCAACATCCGTATTGCTCCCGAAAATAAACTGAGAATGGCCGAAAGAAGTGTCTGACGACGAAGCGTCTCTATCGGCCAAATTTACAGAATACTTAAGGGATTTTGTAGTCCGGATTAAGCGATGGTCACTTTCTTATCCAGATACACATCCTGCACCGCATTGATTAACGCCACGCCCTCTTGCATGGATTTCTTGAAAGCTTTACGCCCCAGAATCAGCCCCATGCCGCCCGCGCGTTTGTTAATAACCGCTGTACGCACTGATTCCTGAATATCGTTTTCGCCTGCAGCACCGCCGGAGTTAATCAACCCTGCGCGCCCCATGTAGCAGTTTGCCAGCTGATAACGCACCAGATCGATAGGGTGATCGGTGGTGAGTTTGGAGTAGACGCGCGCATCGGTATAACCAAATTTCACGGCATTGTAGCCACCGTTATTTTCGGCCATCTTTTGCTTCACGATATCCGCGCCAATGGTGGCCGCCAGGTGATTAGCCTGCCCGGTCAAATCCGCGCTGGCGTGATAATCCACGCCGTCTTTCACAAACGCCGGATTGCGCAGATACGCCCACAACACCGTGACCATGCCCAGTTCATGCGCCCGTTCGAACGCGGCGGAGATCTCCTCAATCTGACGACGGGATTGTTCTGAACCGAAATAAATGGTTGCGCCGACGGCCTGCGCGCCCAGATCAAACGCCTGATCCACACTGGCGTACAGCGTCTGATCGTACTGGGTCGGATAACTGAGCGTTTCATTGTGGTTCAGTTTGACCAGGAACGGGATTTTGTGGGCATAGCGGCGGGACACGGAAGCCAGCACGCCGTAAGTCGAGGCCACACAGTTACAGCCCGCTTCCAGCGCCAGCTCGACAATATTCTTCGGGTCAAAATAGAGCGGGTTGGCGGCAAATGAAGCGCCTGCAGAATGCTCGACGCCCTGATCGACCGGCAGAATCGACAGATAACCGGTTCCCGCCAGACGGCCGGTGTTATACAAATTTTGCATGGCGGTCAGCACGCGCGGCGAGCGGTTGTTATCAATCATGACGCGATCAACAAAATCAGCGCCGGGAAGATGAAGCTGGTCAGCGGTAATGGTTGAACAACGATGTTGCAACAGGGAATCGGCTTCTTTACCTAAAAGCTTAGAGATATCAGTCATAACGAACTCCGTCTCGGGCTCTGAACAGGGGTTCAGAGCGATGAATGAACCTGCCTTACAGTAGACAACGTAGACTAACGTTTTGATTCCGGCCAACTTGCACATTAGATGCTGAGGGCTGACGCAAGCCACACATACAAAAAATTAATAAATCGATTTCGTTTTTCTGGCGTGTGCCAAAGAAACGTTTCGCTGAACGCGCTATCGTGTGCGCTTCACGGATTGCGGATGTCGGGCATGTACGAATTCAATTTAGTTTTACTGCTTTTACAACAGATGTGTGTGTTCTTAGTTATCGCCTGGCTGATGAGTAAAACCCGCCTTTTTATTCCGCTGATGCAGGTCACGGTTCGTCTGCCTCACAAACTCTTGTGCTACATCACGTTCTCCGTGTTCTGCATTATGGGCACCTATTTCGGTCTTCACATTGAAGATTCGATTGCCAACACGCGTGCGATTGGCGCCGTGATGGGCGGCCTGCTGGGGGGCCGGTAGTCGGCGGTCTGGTCGGGCTGACCGGTGGTTTGCATCGTTATTCGATGGGCGGCATGACGGCGCTCAGTTGCATGGTATCTACGATTACCGAAGGGCTGCTCGGCGGTTTGCTGCACAGCATTCTGATCCGCCGCGGCCGCACCGATAAACTGTTTAATCCGCTGACCGCGGGTGCGATTACGTTTGTAGCAGAAGCAGTGCAGATGCTGATCATCCTGCTGATTGCCCGGCCATTTCATGATGCGCTGCACCTGGTCAGTAATATTGCCGCGCCGATGATGGTAACGAACACGCTGGGCGCGGCGATGTTTATGCGCATTTTGCTGGATAAACGTGCGATGTTTGAAAAATACACGTCAGCGTTTTCGGCCACCGCGCTGAAGGTCGCGGCGTCAACCGAAGGGATATTACGGCAAGGCTTTAACGAAGAAAACAGCATGAAAGTGGCGCAGGTTCTGCATCAGGAACTGGATATCAGCGCCGTCGCCATTACCGATTGCGAGAAACTGCTGGCCTTTACCGGCGTGGGCGATGACCACCATTTGCCCGGCAAACCGATATCTTCCGCCTATACCTGGCGGGCGATTGAAAATGACGAAGTGGTGTACGCCGACGGCAACGAACTGCCTTACCGCTGTTCGCTGCACCCGAACTGCAAACTCGGTTCCACGCTGGTGATCCCGCTGCGGGGCGAAAATCAGCGGGTGATCGGCACCATAAAATTGTATGAAGCGCGCAACCGGCTGTTCAGTTCGATCAACCGCACGCTGGGGGAAGGGATTGCGCAGTTGCTGTCGGCGCAAATTCTGGCGGGCAAATACGAGCAACAGAAAGCGCTGCTTGCCCAGTCGGAAATCAAATTGCTGCACGCGCAGGTGAACCCGCATTTCCTGTTCAACGCCCTGAATACGCTGATGGCGGTGATCCGCAACGACAGCGATAAAGCCGGGCAACTGGTGCAATATCTTTCGACGTTCTTTCGCAAAAACCTCAAGCGCCCGTCAGAAATCGTCACACTGGCTAATGAAATCGAGCATGTGAATGCCTATCTGCAAATCGAACTGGCGCGTTTTCCGTCACAGCTGAGTGTCGAATTACAGGTGCCGGATCATCTCTCGGCGCAAAACCTGCCAGCGTTCACCCTGCAACCGATTGTTGAAAATGCCATTAAACACGGCACATCCCAGTTGCTCGGACACGGCGTGATTACTATCCGCGCCCGGCGTGACGGGAGAAACGTCGTGGTTGAGGTCGAGGACAACGCCGGTTTGTATCAGCAGTCGTGCACAGAAAGCAACGGGCTGGGCATGAGTCTGGTGGACAAACGCCTGCGCGCGCGCTTTGGCGATGACTACGGGATCGCCGTCAGCTGCGAACCGGATCTTTTCACCCGCGTCACGTTGCGTCTGCCGATCGAGGAACCCGCATGTTAAGAGTGATGATTGTTGATGATGAACCGCTGGCGCGCGAGAACCTGCGGATCCTGCTTGAGAACGAAAGCGACATCGAGATTATTGGCGAATGCGCCAATGCGATTGAAGCCATCGGCGCGGTGCATAAACTGCGTCCGGACGTGCTGTTTCTGGACATTCAGATGCCGCGCATCAGCGGGCTGGAAATGGCCGGAATGCTTGATCACCGGCACCGTCCGCACATTGTTTTTCTCACCGCGTTTGACGAATACGCGGTGCAGGCGTTTGAAGAGTGCGCATTTGATTACCTGCTGAAACCGGTTGAGCCGCCGCGTTTACAGAAAACGCTGGCGCGGCTGCGGCAGGAACGTCAGGTGCAGGAAATCTCACTGTTACCGGAAAGCCAGCAGTCGCTGAAATTTATTCCGTGCAGCGGACACAGCCGGATCTGGCTGTTACAGATGGAAGAGGTGGCGTTCGTCAGCAGCCGGATGAGCGGCGTTTACGTGACCAGTCAGGACGGCAAGGAAGGATTCACGGAACTCACGCTGCGCACGCTGGAAAGCCGCACGCCGTTGTTACGTTGTCACCGGCAATATCTGGTGAATATGGATTATCTGAAGGAGATCCGCCTGGAAGATAATAATCAGGCGGAACTGTTATTGCGCGACGGCCAGACCGTGCCGGTCAGCCGCCGCTATCTGAAATCACTGAAAGAAGCCGTCGGGCTTTAAGTGGCAGAGCGTAACCCCTCAAATGCCTGACGAATTTCGGCTTCCGGTAACGCCACGCCGATAAACACCATCTGGCTGACCGGCGTTTCTTCCGGTTCCCACGGACGATCCCAGTCGGCGCTGTACAACCGCTGAACGCCCTGAAAAAGCAGGCGGCACGGCTGGTCTTCAATCCACAACATCCCTTTGTAGCGCAGAAGGCTGTCTGCAAAACCGGCAAGCAGGCCCTCCATCACGCCGGACACCGCCTGCAACGCCACCGGATAATCCAGCTCCACCACGATGGACGAAATGGTGTTTTCCTGGTGCGCCACCATGCGGCGGAAAAGCGGCTTTGACACCACCACGTTTTCCTCCAGCATAAAACCGCGCGTATCGAACAACAGCGCCAGATCGATATCGCCGTTCACTACCGGATACACCGGCGCACGGGCGTTGATGCGCTGCAACCGCGTAATCAGCTCGCCGCTGTCACCGGCAACATCGGTTTTGGTCAGTAAAATCCGGTCAGCATAACCAATCTGCGACTGCGCCAGCGGGAACTGATCCAGCTGGTGGTCCGCGTGAACCGCGTCCACCAGCGTGATCACGCCGTCGAGCAGATAACGTTCACAGATAATTTCATGGGCGAAAAACGCCTGCAAAATCGGCCCCGGATCCGCCATGCCGGTGCATTCGATCACCAGACGGTCGAACTGCACGTCCCCTTTATCCAGGCCGTCGAGCAAATCCAGCAACGCGTCTTCCAGTTCGTTCGAGCGGCTGCAACAGATGCAGCCGTTGGTCAGCGTCGTAATGCGCGTCGCGCGATCGCCGATCAGCTGGCTGTCGATCGCCACTTCGCCAAACTCATTTTCAATGACCGCAATTTTATAATCGTGCTGCTGATGCAGCATCTGGCGCAGCAGGGTGGTTTTGCCTGCACCGAGAAAACCGGTTAAAACCGTGACCGCAATGGGTGTCATAACGTTATTCCTGTTAACAACAGCGCATCCCGCCTTTGCCGTCACCGCCGTAGCGGGCCTGCTGGCGTTCGCGGAAAAATTCTTTGTAAGTCATCATCGGTTTATCAGGATGATTAGTCTGCATGTGCAGCACGTAGGTATCGTAATCCGGGATCCCCACCAGCATGCGCGCCGCCTGACCGAGGTACTTCTTCGCCGCGCCTAAATTATCGAACACAAGCCGCTCCTTTATGGGTACTGGCCGCCATGCTTTATGCAGGAAAGCCCCGCGCGTGCGGGGCAGTAAGACAACATCATCAGTGGCTGGAGAGTTTGATGCCTTCCTCCGGCACCGGCACGTATGGCGTTTCTTTGTCGGTGCGCTGGTCGGTTTTACGCGCCTGCAACCACGCCTTGAAGCCGTAGAAAATAATACTGTACACCACAATCAGGAACAGAATACTCAGCCCGGCGTTGGTGTAGTTGTTGATCACAATATGGTGCATGTTGCTGATTTGCTGTTCCGTGAGTTCCGCTCCGCCGGCAGCGATGCGGGCTTTATACTGGCTGGCCATGAAGAAGAAGCCTTCCATCTGCGGATTGGTGCTGAACAGTTTCAGGCCCAGCGCCCAGGTGGTGCAGATCAGCAGCCAGAGTGCCGGAACCACGGTGACCCAGATGTACTGAGTGCGTTTCATTTTGATCAGCACCACGGTCGCCAGCACCAGCGCGACGGCGGCCAGCATCTGGTTGGAGATCCCGAACAGCGGCCACAGGCTTTTCACGCCGCCCAATGGATCGACCACGCCCTGATACAACAGATATCCCCATAAGCCCACGCAACCGGCGGTACCGACAATCCCGGCCACCAGCGAATCGGTTTTCTTCAGGAACGGAATAAAGTTGCCGAGTAAATCCTGCAACATAAAGCGGCCCGAACGCGTACCGGCGTCCAGCGCAGTCAGGATAAACAGCGCTTCAAACAGGATCCCGAAGTGATACCAGAAGCCCATGTCGGCAAACGGCACAATCTTGTGGAAGACGTGGGCGATACCCACCGCCAGCGTCGGTGCGCCACCCGCGCGGTTCAGCACAGAAGGTTCGCCGATGTCTTTGGCGGTTTGCAGAATTTGTTCCGGGGTAATCACGAAGCCCCATGAACTCACCGTGGCCGCCGCGTGCGCCGTCACGTCTTTCAGCTGCGCCAGAATCATCGGCGCATTATCGCCGCCCAGCTCATGCAGGTTTGGCATCACAATGCCCAGACCGGCTGGCGGGGTGTTCATCGCAAAATACAAACCCGGTTCGATGATGGAGGCCGCAACCAGCGCCATCACGGCCACAAAAGATTCCATCAGCATCGCGCCGTAACCGATAAACCGCGCATCCGTTTCGCAGGCCAGCAGTTTCGGCGTGGTGCCGGACGCAATCAGCGCATGGAAACCGGACACCGCCCCACAGGCAATGGTAATAAACAGGAACGGGAACAGCGCGCCTTTCCACAGCGGACCGGTGCCGTCAATGTACTGCGTAATCGCAGGCATTTTCAGTTCCGGATTCAGGATCACAATCCCGATCGCCAGCCCGACGATCACGCCGATTTTCAGGAATGTCGCCAGATAATCGCGCGGTGCCAGAATCAGCCAGACCGGCAGCAGTGCGGAAACAAACGCATAGCCAATCAGGGTAAAGGTGATGGTGGTGTCTTTGAACGTCAGCGCCGGACCCCAGTAAGGATCCGCCGCAATCACGCCACCAAACCAGATGGACGCAATCAGCAAAAGCACGCCGATGACCGAGATTTCACCCACCTGTCCTGGCCGGATAAAGCGCATATAAATGCCCATAAACAGCGCGATAGGCACCGTCGAACAGACCGTAAACACGCCCCACGGGCTTTCCGCCAGCGCTTTCACCACGATCAGCGCCAGCACCGCCAGAATAATAATCATGATCAGGAAACAGCCGAACAGGGCGATGGTGCCCGGCACCGGCCCCATTTCCTCTTTGATCATCTCGCCGAGCGACGCCCCGTTACGGCGCGAGGAGATAAACAGAACCATGAAATCCTGTACAGCACCTGCCAGCACCACGCCCGCCAGCAGCCACAGCACGCCGGGCAGATAGCCCATTTGCGCCGCCAGTACCGGCCCGACCAGCGGACCTGCGCCCGCAATGGCCGCAAAGTGGTGACCGAATAGCACATTGCGGTGCGTCGGCACGTAGTTCAGCCCGTCGTTATTGAGCACGGCGGGCGTTGAACGCGTCGGATCCAGCTTCATCACTTTTTGCGCGATGTAGAGACTGTAATACCGGTAGGCCACCAGATAGACCGAAACCGATGCCACCACAATCCACAGCGCACTGATATGTTCACCTCGCCGTAAGGCAACAACTGCCAGACAGCAAGCACCGATGATTCCCAGAATCATCCAGGGTATATGCTTGAATATTGATTTTGTATTCATAAGAAACCTGGTTATCAGAATAGCCAACGAATGCCCCTCACGGATGCCCCTCATGAATAGTGAGAGAGGCTTTTATAAGAGAAGATCACTATTTTTTTGCCAGACACAGGATGGCGAATTTCACCGCAAAACGGGGGAAAGAGTGGTTAAGCGGTTGTATGGGGAGATAAGCGGTTACTGGAGGCGGTAAGCGGTTTTGATGTCGCGCTAACCCACTGAATTTTGTGATTTAGATCTCACTGCAAACCCGCGTCACAGAGGCGTTTTGCCCCTGTGACGGGTTATTTTCAGGCCGGAACGGATAATTTTCCGAGCAGCCGTTCTAACTGTTCGCGTTGTTGCGCGGGAATTTCACCGCCCGCGGCGTAACCGGCGTTACGCATGATGCTTTCCTGCAACCCGACCAGCCAGTCGTAAATGTAAAACGCAGTCGAATTGGTAGGCGTCGCGGAGAGTTTGGTCAGCCTGCGGGACGATTTCCAGCTGGCGACGTTTTTCTGCGGCTTGGCGAAAATCTTATTGCCCTTGTTGATGCGGCTTTCCGGACGTTCGGCTTCGCTGAGTTTTTCATAGCCGAGCCACGCGACGAAATCACCGAGCACGGTCAGCGCGCGGGAAACCTGCCGGTCGGCGTGATGTTCATGCTCGCGCGCACCGGCAGGCAAGCTTCCGCCCAGCGAACGCAGCAGCGCGTCACCCATGTTCAGCCGGAAACTGGCGGTGATCAGCTCTTCCATCAGCAGTTCCACCGTCGGTTTCGCCACGCCAAGCAGGGCGATCAGCGGCTCGTTTTCCGGCAAACCGCGCAGATGGTTTATCCAGTAACGCTGCACCTGACGCGCAAATGCCGCGCCATCATCCTGTTTTTCCTGCCACGGCTGCACATCCTGTTGCTCGGCAAACAAATCTATATCAATGCCGATACCAAAACTTTCTGCCGCCATCTGATCCTGCGGGCCGGACGCGGCGTCCTGCCCGGAAATCTCGTGATAGATCCGGTGCAACTCTTCGCGGCCGGGCAGCAGTTTTTCCAGCAATTCGCCGTGGACGCCGGTGCGCGTCTGCAAAGCTTTAATCACGGTCTGCACGGTATGCTGCTTTTTCGCCGGGTCAGCCACTTCGCCTTTCTGGAACCAGCGCCCCAGCAGGTTATCCGCCAGCTCGCGGTAAAGTTCGTCACGCAGTTCTGCCAGACGGTTCAGCCGGATTTCAGGGCGAATTTCCGCCACCAGATAATCGGCCATACGTTGCAGCCCGCGCTCGTCCATCGCCAGCAATGCGCCCCAGGCATCCCCCGGATTGCCCACATGACGTTGCACGGCTTCGTCGAAATGTACGGATTCGGTCATGCGGCGGTCAAACGGCGTCAGTACCCAGACCAGCCCCGGCTTACGACGGGCGCGCACCTGCGTGTTTTCGCCCTGCATTTCTTTGACCCAGTATTCCAGCGTGCGGCCCACGGCGACCACCTCATCACGCTTGTCTGCGGCAGTACACACCATCAGCATATTCATTTCATGGCGGTCGGTATAACGCTCGGGCAGATAGGCCATTTTGGCGCGGAACAGGGCATCTTTTTCGTCGTCCGTGCCGTCTTCCGCAAGCACGCTTTGCGCCGGTAAATCCAGCAGGTCAGTCTGTTCAAACAGCACTTCGCGGGGTGCCGTCAGCAGCGGAATCTGGACTTCCGACGCCAGCAGCGCCAGCTCTGCCAGTGACAACGTCACCGGTGAACCGGTTTCTTCACCAAACTGCGGGCAAACCGGCACCTGAATATCCCAGGTCGGCGACGGGCTGAAAATCCCGTCCGCAGGCTGCATCGCGTCATCCACCAGAATACTGAGCGGTGCCAGCAAGCTTTGCGCATTGCCGAGATGTTGCAGCGTATGCGCGTAATGACGATAAGCGGCGGTTAATGCAGGCGTATTGCCCCACAGCAAAGAGAAGAGGCGCGCGCGGTCGTCAACGTTCAGATACGGCGCAAGCTTCACGGCCACCGGCCAGTAATGCGCGTTGAGATGACGGAAACGGCGGGCGTCGAGGCGGATCATCGAATCCCATAATCCCATCATCTGTTCACTGGTAAAGCCGTCCACCGGCTCCGGCTGGCGGTGCATCATCAGCTTATTCAGATGCTCGGTAATCTGCTGCGTATCGGGAACGTGGTAGTTAGCGTCCGGTTCGAACGCGCGGATCACGATGCGCGCCAGATCGGCTTCGCTGAGCAGCAACATGCGTACCGGAAAAGCGCGGTCCCTCACATCCACCTGACGCGTAAAGCGGGTCGCCAGACGGGCAGCGCGGTTGCCCGGATTAATCTGCGTCAGATAATCGAGCGTCACGCCGCCGAGGCGGGTTTCAAGACGGCCGTAGTTTCCGGCCGCCAGGGAACAAATCAGATAGGACTTCCCTGCCTGCGAATGCCCGTAGAAACCCAGCGCAGGCGGCAATTCACACGCCAGTGCCAGACGCTGAGCTTTATCGCGGCAACGTTTGAGTTGCAAACGCAGGCGGTCGGCTTCCAGATCCAGACGCGGAGCCTGTTCGCGGGTGGAATCCACCCATTTCAGCGCGTCGCCCATCGTCGCAGCGGCGGCTTCGAACTGGCGCTGCAATGCGTTGGTGGTCAATGCCGGTACCGGCGTTGAAACTGTCATACTTGTTGTCATGAGACGAATACGCTCCCACTGTCGATCCAGTAATGGCTTTCGCCCAGTGTGTTCAGCCTGAGCCGCAGGTGATGGGACGGCACTTTGGTGCCGTTATCCAGCACCGCGCTGGCGATGTCGAAAAATTCCGGTGTCGGGTGATCTTCACCTTTTTTAACCGCCAGCTTCACACGCAGCACACTGTCGCCCGCCACTTTACGCGCCAGTTCCGGCTCCGCAATCGACAGGGTATACAGCGGCGACGCGGGCCAGCGGTCATTTTCCAACTGACGGAAACCGAGACAAATCGCGCCACGGATACGGAAACTGGCGGCGCTGTCGAGCTTGTAATCATGCGCATCCAGGTCGATATCGCTGTAACAGACGTTGTCGTCGGTCAGTACCTGATTGCCGTCCATCATGCCGAGATAGCGCACAGTGGAATACGGCTGGAAATCACCGGCCTTGAAATAGAAGCCCGGCAGCCGTAAATCCAGCGCCAGCAGGCACAGCATTGCGCCTACAGCCGCCGTGGATTTCGGGTTATCAATACGCCCCTGTTTATTAAACGGATACCAGCCGCTGGTGTGATAACCGTCCAGCGACAACATGCGGTTAATCGGCAACGGCTGAAGATGACGGAACAACGCCTGAATACCGGGGAAACGCGAAGGGCGGCCGGTCAGCAGCAGCACATCGCAATCGTGCAGCGACACCACTTCACAGAGCGAACGCAGATTCTGCGTGATGCTCATGCGGTTGGATAAAAATTCGTTGTGCAGTTTGCTGAGTTTGAGCACCAGCGGAGCCTGCAAAATATCGAAAACGGCGGAACCGGCAGGGAGCACGCGCTGAATTTCGCTGTGCAGATACTCCAGCACTTTCTGTGTCGGATGTTGCCCCAGCAGTTCGCCAAACGGCGCATCAATTTCCGCGTGTGTGTCCAGCGGATCAAAACGTTCGTAAACTTCCAGCACGGCGTGAGCCAGCGGGATGAAAATTTGCAGCGTACTTTGCTGACGCAGCGTCGCGTGGCCGTCCATGCGGCCTTCGCTGCCAAACAGGCGCGTCATCAGGCTGTCCGGATTCGCCAGCCCGGCTTTCTTCAGCGCGGCGTGCAGCGCGGGCAAAATATAAAGCTGGATCACGTCGAGCAGAATATCGTCGCCCGCGACTTTAAACCCTTCACGGAACAGCAGCCGCGGGGTGATTTTAACGTTATTCCCCATGCCGTCGTCGAGCCAGTATTGGGTAATCGCCAGATCGGTGGTGCCGCCGCCGATATCGATCGACGCGATGCGCAGGGTTTTGCCCACCGGTTCATCGTCGGCCAGTTCCCTGTCAGGGCGCGCCATGCTGGCAAAGAATTCACCGGTATGACCGCCGAAATTCACCTGCGTTTCGTTGTACAGATACACCATCTGGCCGCAGGTCGCTTCGTCCCATTCCATCTGCACATCGGGCACCGGCAACCGGCTTTTGGCTTTATCGGTCTGATTTTTGAAACCGTCATCCGCGGGATGCCAGCCCATCGATTTCCACACCAGACCAATCGCTTCCTGCATTCTGCGGCGGAAAATTTCACGCTCAGGTTTTGGCATCGCCGACGGCAGCGTCAGAATAATATTGCGGATCTGGCGGGGCGCGGACGAGCGCAACATACGGATGCGCTGCGCCGGACTGTTGATTTGCATCATCGCCTGCGCCAGCAGTTCGGACAGCATCAGCGTCATCACCGAGCTGCGGCTGTAATGAGCAGAAAACACCGGCAGGCGGTCTTCCGGCGGCAGGTCAGACAGCGGCTGACCTTCGTCATTGATCAGGAACGTCAGCGGCATCGCCGCCGCCACCGGTTCCTGCACCGCACCGTGGCCGCCCTGGCTGAAACGCCAGCCCGGCGTATAACTGTCTTCATCCCACAAATAACGGCGCGGACTGGAAATCCCGGTCGATCCTTCGGTGCCTTCGCGCAGCAGCGCCAGACGGCTCGCTTCACGACCGGCACGCAGAATCGACGGCCAGGTAAACGCGTCATCGCGGCCGCTTTCGACGGAAAAGTTCGGTTTACCAAAGCGCGCCAGAGCAAATTCCACACGGCTCTCGAACAGCTCGTTGTAGAGGAAATGTGGCTGTGAGAGGTCACGCAGTTGCAGTTCGCTGGTCTGTTTCAGGCCGTCGGTTTCGCCGACATGGTCTTCCACCAGAATGCCGCAGGTGTGCGAGTTACCGACGTCGAGGATAAGATCCACGTTGATCGCCGGTTCCTGAAGCGTCGCGCCGTTGATCTTCAGCTCCGGAATACTCAGCTGACTGCCGAGCATTTCCAGCAGGTTCAGATAGTGCGCCTGATATTCAAACTCGCGCAGCGCGACTTTGATATTGCGCGCCTCGCGGTCTTCACGCAGTGCAGCCTGCTCGGTAAAGACCTCACGCAGCCAGCCGTCCACCCAGGTATGGTCAAGGAACTCAGGCAGCTCTTCGTTGTGCCACGCCAGCGCAAAGTTAATGCCGTTTTTCACGTCGTCCGGCGTCGGAGCAAGCAGCGCCTGTTCGTCATCGCCTTCGGTCACGCGGGTATCAAACGCCACCACCACGCGGTGCGTGCTGCCGTCCGCTTCCGGCGTATCGAGCGCACGGATTTGCACACGCGCCCAGTTATCCGGGCCAGCCATAAAGGTGCGCGGAGGATTAAAACGCAGGAACGGCAGCGGCAGCCAGATCTGATCGAGCAATTTCAGCGACTGTTCCAGCGGGAAACTGAATTCAGGACGCACCACTTCCGGCGCGCCGCCATCCACGCCCGGTAAGAAATGACGGCCATTTTGCGGGTTAAAATCCAGACGCAGCAGCGGGCCGTTGGCGCTTTTGCGCACGAATTTGGCAGGCAGCGCGTCGTCCCATACGGGCTTGAGCGCGAAGTCGAGAAACTGAATGCCGCTGTCCTGGATCAGGGTCACGGCCTGCTTAAAAATGGTCTGTTTAAAATCTGTAATGGTTGCCAGCATGCTGTTATTTACCTTCGCGCTTCATGGTAATTGGGTAAACCGTGTCACCGTTGTAACGCCCCTGACACACCGCAGCGCCCGTCGCGCCCTGAGTACAGCTGATTTCCGGCATCTGATAACGGGAACCGTCGCTGCATTTCGCTCTGTAGCGGCTGTTGATCACCAGCTTGCCCGACTGCATCAGGCCCGCGCTCGTTTCAGCGTGACAGGTCACGCCCGCGCCGTAGGTGATTTTCACCGTTCCCTGACCTTGTTTAATCTGATAACGCAGCACCGGCGGCTTGCCGGTCACCGGATCTTTAATATCGACGATGGCTGTCCAGTTACCGTTGAGGAATTTGGTTGACCCGATTTTTACCGCGTCCGCTGGCAGCACCAGCGCATTCTTGCTGACCGGAACCGGTACAGGCTCGGCAACGACCGGGTTTTTCTCGGCTTCTGCCACCGGTTCAGGCGCAGGAACCACCACAGCCGCCGGCGCAACCGGCAGGGCGGCAGGAGCCGGTTTCGCGACCTCTGGTTCCGGCGCTTTTACTTCCGTTGCGACCGGAGGAGGCGCGATAGCGACCGGTTCAGCCGCCGGTTTTGGCGCGTCAGTTTTGGCGGTTTCCGCTTTCGGTTCAGGCGCACGCGAATACAACCAGGCGGCAGCAGAACCGGCGAAGACCAGCGCCGCGACCGGTAAGGCCCAGATCAGCGGCGATTTTTTACCGCGCGGCGCGGCGACCGGTTCAGGCGTTGCGTTTTCCTGTTCGGCGGCGCGGGCTTCAATGGTTTTGATCACGCGCGGTGCCGGAGGCAGTTCGACGACCGGTTCCTGCACACGCGGTTTTTCAGCGGCGAGCGACAGCGTCGGCAGCGGTTCTTCCGCTTTCAGCGTATTGCGCAAAGCCGCAAACGGGTCGGCGCTATGGGTGTTATCCAGACTGACAAAGCCCCAGAACGTCAGCACCGGCTGGCCGCCTACCAGATAAACGTGGTTCTGATCCGGGAAGCGAAACGCTTTTTCCAGCAGGGAGCCGAAAAACTGATTCGCCGATTTTTCAGACGCTTTCGCCGCCTTGCTGATTTGTGCCACGGCATCCAGACAGTTTTCGAGCTGGCGCAGCGCCGAGGCGCGGGCCGAATCGGTGGCCGCCGCCCAGGACACCACTTTGCCTTCGCGCGGGGAATACCAGTCGAGCCGGTCACCGGCTTCATTGAGTTGCGGTATAGCCAGACAATCGGCAATTGCAGGGTGTTTACGCAGGCGTAAGGTTTCCCGTAATTGCAGGGCTGATGCGTAAACCGGTTGCCCGTTTTCGCCCAGCGCAAGGATGTCGTTGAGACTGCCACTGCGTAAAAATGATTTTGCCACGCCAGAAAAGCCTTTATTGGTTTTGCGCTGCGGAAGAAAACAGGCAGAAAAGGTTCATGATGCGGACACTTTAGGGGATTTAAGCGAAATCAAACGGGGGAATAAGCAACAAAAAGGGTGGCTGTTTATGGCGTGGGAATAGAGAAGGGAATAACGGCGGGACAAACCCCCGCCATCAAAATCAGGCCTGTAAACGCAGTTGTTCGAGAACGCCCGCCAGACGCTGACGCTCATCGCCGCCCAGAGACTGAAGCGGTAACGGCAGGCAGGGCGCGGAAACCATCCCCAGTAATTCAGCCGCGGCGGCGACAACGCGTACGCTGCCGTGTTTTCTGAATAACACCCATAACGGCTCAAGCTGCGCCGATAACGCCTGCGCTTCGGCCGCATTACCCCTTTTCGCCGCGCGGGCAATGGCTACCGGAATTTCCGGGAACAAACCGGCAATCACGGAATACCAGACGTCACCGCCTTGCGTCAGAACGGTTGCCGCCGCCAGATCACCCGCCGCGCCCAGTTTGATATGTGCGGGCAGTAAGGCGCGCAGCGCATCCAGCCGCTGACGGGTGGCAACCGGATCCGGCGACAGGTTAGGGATTTTGATGCTGGCAACGTGCGGCAGTTGCGCCACGCGCATATACAGCGCATCGGAAAATTCAAAGTGGGTCGTATTCGGATTATCGTAAACGCACAACGGCACCGACAGGTTGCGGGACACCGTTTCGTACAGCGTAAACACTTCATCTTCGTTAAGTTTCTGGTACGACACCGGTGCCAGTAATACCGACTTCACGCCCGCCTGCTGGGCATCTTCGGCCAGACGTAACACATCCGACGTCCGCACAGAACCGATGCTGACCATCACCGGCACATCACCCGCATTTTCAACCGCCAGACGGGCAACGCGGGCGCGATCTTCGTGGGTCAGATAGGCGTAACTGCCCGTCGAACCCAGCGCGCCAATGGAATCCACGCCAGCGCTGACCAGCCGGTCAATCAGTCTGACAAAAGATTTCTCGTCAATGCCGTTTTCCGTGAGCGGCGTAAGGGGAAAAGCACTTAATCCTGTGAACATCGGTCTCTCCGAAGGAAGTTAACTAGCCCGGTTAATCATAGCGTCATCATTCACTTTTTGCCGGACACCGAGACACCGGCGTCGGGTTTCAGCCGCAGTATATCCAGCCAGCCAAAAAGTGTCAGAATTGCAATCACCACGAACGCGACTTTAAAACTCAGGCCGGGAATGGCATCCCAGTGCATCGCGGCGATCAGCTGTTCGCCGAGCCGCGTACCGAGCGCGCCGACGGTAATGCCCAGCCCGACAGAAAGCTGTAAAACCGTGCTGAACAGCGTATTGGCATCGGCCATTTGTTTCGCCGGAACATCAGAAAAAGCCAGCGTGCTGATACCGGTGAACTGCATCGAACGGCTGAGACCACCGAGAAACAGCAGCAGCATCACCAGCCAGCCGGGGGTGCCCGGCGTCAGAAACGCACAAAACAGCAGCGAGAAAACGCTCAGTAATCCGTTCACCACCAGCACAGGCCGGAATCCGAACCGGCGGATCAGCGGCGTGGTCGCCGGTTTCATCGCCAGATTCCCGGCAAAAACCGCCAGAACCAGCAGCCCGGCGTGGAAAGGATCCATCCCGAAACCCACCTGAAACATCAGCGGCAGCAGGAAAGGCACGGCGCTGATCGTCACGCGAAACAGCGAACCACCGCCCATGCTGATGCGAAACGTCGGGATCGCCAGCGAACCCAGATGCACCATCGGCGCGGGGTCACGTTGCAGATGCCGTAACGCCAGCACCGACAGCACAACGCCCGCCACCAGCAGCGCGATAGCAGTGATCCACAAAATATGGTCCTGACTGATCAGCTCCAGCCCCGTCACCAGCGAGAGCATCGCCAGGCCGGTCAGCAGAAAACCCGGTTTGTCGAAGTGTTTCGGCTGGTCAGGTTTTTCCTGCGGGAAAAGACGCCACGCGAGCATCATCGCGATAATGCCCAGCGGAACGTTGATGTAAAAAATCCAGTGCCAGGAAGCGTAGTGAGTGATAAAACCGCCGAGCGGCGGCCCGAGAATTGGCGCGACCAGCGCAGGCCAGGTGAGGGTGGCAATAGCTTTAATCAGCTGAGGTTTCGGCGTAGTTTTCAGCACAGTCAGACGCCCGACCGGCACCATCAGCGCGCCGCCAATCCCCTGAATAATACGCAGAATGATAAATTCACTGACGTTGGTCGCCAGCGCACAAAACAGGGAAGCCAGCGTAAACACGCCCAGCGCAAAGGTGAACACATTGCGCGCGCCGAAACGCTCCGCCGCCCAGCCACTGGCCGGGATCAGCACCGCCAGCGTCAGCATATACGCGCTCATCCCCGCGTTAAGATCCACCGCTGAAACGCCAAACGACAACGCCATTTGTGGCAACGCGGTGGCAATCACCGTACCGTCGATGAACTCCATGAAGAAAGCGGCTGCAACCAATAAAGCAATAACGGAAATTCCGGAGTTAACCGCGGAATCTCCCTGCGGATGTTCTGACGCATCCGATTTACTCTGGCTCATTTATTCTGTCCCGGACACCACGAAGGCGCTGCAAGGCGCAGCGAAAGATAGATGACAAGTCGTCAACCTATCACACACCTTTGTGCGGGTTATAGATCTGCGGAGGATCAAAAAGAGCGGTTTTATGCAGGAAGTGCGGCAAAGAAAGACTCATCTGTGAGTTTGCAGGCGGTGTGGAAGACGTCTTCCTGTAAGCAGAGTTCGACATCAGCAGTAAATCCGCGTTGCTGAAGTTCAAGCGCAGAACCGCAATACCGAAGCTCCTGCCGGTTCATCGTCTCGTAGACGGCACAGGCGGCGCGCGCTTCTACGGATAAACGTCGGTGTTTGAGGCGCGATATCAAACCACCCGCAGCAGCCAGATCTTCAATCGCCGGGCGAAGGGTGTTGTCAGGCCACTTTTCTCCGGCGGGAACCACCAGAATGCGGGAATACTTTTCGCAGACGCGTGCCGTTGCCGACAGATTACGGAAACATGCCGTGAAGATATCCGCCTTTGATTTTTTCGCGCTAAACGTCAGCGCAGAACCGTTAGGTGAGGGCAGCACCAGCCGGGTACCGGCGGGCATTTCCTGCAAAGAATAGGGCGAAAGCGTGAACCCCGGCCCCTCAAAACGGCGGTCAAACTGCGCGCACTGCGCATTTTTCTCAGCCGCATAATCCTGAGCGCGGGTATCTTTCCACGGGTACGGAAAAATAAAACCACCACGCTCCGTAGCGACACTTACGCAGGTCGAGAACGACATCACGTCAATAATGACAATGCAATCCACCTCAGCCACCATTTGTTCTACCGCCTGAACACCCCATTCCAGGCGGATGTCATAATGGGTTTGTGAGAAATCATTCATGGGAGTGACCTGTTTGGGGGGCGGAGTTAAGTTTATATTATTGTTTGGGAGTTATTTTTCAGCCCATGAACTAACTGTTAAGTGAATATAGCAATATCATCCAAAGCATCGCCAATTTTACCAATAAGTTCTTTACGGGAACTTGCCAAATCAGTCAGAGCTTTAACAACGTGCTCCTTGCCAATCTGCCTGTGGATCCTCGCGAGATCACCAAGGCCGCTAATGGCTGCAGATGCAATCCATATATTTTTATCGTTAATAAATTTAAGATATACATCCTGAACCCAAGGCCAATCATCTAATTCTGTCAACCCTAACAATAAAAGTGTTAGTTCTTCCGAGTTAGCGGAATGCAATCGATCCATAATATCATCAACTGATAAACTGGGTATTTCCTGATATATGCCATTCACTATAGCCCACCTTTTATTAATGATAAAAACTTATTTTAACAAAAAAATCGATTTAGACAACGTTATTAATTCAACCTTAACGACTGGGTTTTTACAACTCTGTAACCAAAAATATCAACCAACCATAATCCTCAACATCGTCATCGATAATAAATATCTGAGTTTGCTTTCTAAACCAGGTAAAAAGCAAAGTCAAATCGGTCTCTATGCTTAATGGATGCGCACTTATTTCAATAAACAAATTCTTTGCTTGCAAAAAAATCCTGAAATCATACAACCAATCTTTTGGCTGCCTATCTATTTCATAACCAGCCAAATGATATTCGATATAATCATTTGTAACGAATATTTTTAATGTTACAATTTCCTTCCCTATCAGATTGCTATTTTTCTATTTTCTATACACCAGGAATTATCAGAAAAATTAAATGTGAATTCAGCAGACATAACTAATCTTCATAATACATTATCTTAGTGAGTCGAGTAGTTGAATTTCTTAGGTTGGGCAACTTTCTAACCTGACCAACCTATGATTTCAACCTATTGGTATCATTACATTACCACCCAGATTGTTCTCCATCCTCATCAAGGATTTGTATCTTTGTTTCCTTTCGAATTCTTTCAAATAGGAAAGATAAGTCTTTTTCAATACAGTCTGGATGAGTGCTTATTTCAATGAAAATACTGAAAAAATCCAAAAACAACCTGACATCTTAAGACCAATCATTTTCACCCACTCCAGGCTCTGAGCCTAATAGCCTGTACTCATTGTCATTTTTACAAGAGAAGGTTTTTAATGATGTAATTTCAACATCTATTATTTCTCTATTTTCCTGATACCAACATTCATCAGAGAATGACAGTATATATTCTGCAGACATTATTAGTCTCCATTATTTCGTCTACAAACACATGGTTAAGTGGACGTTTGTAGGTTGGGCATATTTCAAACCTAACCAGTGTTTTATTTCAACCGTGTATAAACAGTCATTCTAGAGGCCAAGTGGAAAATTGATTTTTTTATTTAACTTGATTTCGAATAGTTTAACTATTGAGGCAAATAAGTTAACCCACTCAGAAACGTAAACACTCCTATCAATACTAACAGTAAAATCCTCTATTTTATTATTAGGAAAGCCGACACAACCGCCTTTTTTATATTCAAGTAATAAATTCTTACCTTCGATTTCATAATTTATATAAAAATCTGAACCCTGCTCACAGAACCATATCCTTTTTTTATTAGAAAAACCATTTTTCACATTAATTACCGACTCAACAATTTCTTCATAACACACTGCAAAATCATAAAACAAATCAAGAGATACTTTCCTATTTAGATCAAAACGCATCTCAATACGACCTGTTATATATTGAGACAGTTCCTCCAGAGAAAATTGGAAGTCGGAAACACCCATTTCCCCTTGATCTAAATAAGGATCTAACTCTACCAATTTATCGTTGGCTTGAAATATTATCTGCATTTTAATCACCTAATATATATGGATATGCTGTGACAGGGCCTTTTGGTTTCACTAATAATAACTTTCACTACATCTGTAGATTTGCTCGTACCGTCAGGATTATAGCGGTACAACCAGCGCTCGCCGTGGGTGCGTTTTTCTGTAGTTCTGCCGTATATGTCGTACTAGTAATCATATCTGCCGAGCTGCATCACCTGGTTATGCGGGTACAGCTCGAGATTTATTTTCGTGTTTTTTTCTTAACGGTTCTGGTAAATCTAATATTAATCTTCTTCACCATTTTCAAAGTGAAAATGATCCAACGAAGCACATGTAAAAGACCCAATAAATGAAGGAAGTTTATGTTTTTCGTCTTGAGGGGTAAAAAAACCGTTCTCAATGGACCAATCATAAACCCCTGTGTTAATAGGGTATTTCGTTAATACTCCTGATAATTTATTATCCTTTATCCATTCTTTTGCATTATCCAATGAAAAAAATAATCCTGAAGGAAAACGAGCCATTGAACCATTAAATACCCATATCTCTTTCATATGAAGACCTATTCATAATTTTGAAACCTAAACCAGCGTTGAATTTTATCAACGGTTTTTCTGATTGTTGATTTATTAGCATCAATTACAGCTTGTTGTTTCGATGTGGGTACAGGAGAACCTTTAATTGGTTTCCCTGCTTGCCCTATTTTTGTTTCAGGCCCCCCCCCTTAACATGCAGATGTGCAGGTCCATGATCACCACTTCGGGTATAGTGAACAATTGTTATATCCCCCTGCTGAGCTACAACCTTAGGTGGTAAATTAGGCTCAGTAAAACTACCATTTCCTTTCGCTGACCCGCAACTCAGCCCCCAAGGATCCACCCACCCCAAGGCATTCGGGGCATACTGGTTTAAATTCAATCCACCCAGCAAACCAATCGGATCTTGTTGGGTAAATCGTCCGTTATCGGGGTCGTAATAACGGTATAAATTGTAATGTAACCCCGTTTCTCTGTCGAGATATTGACCCTGCATCCTCAGGTTTTGCGGGCCGCCGGTTGCGATTTCTCGTGGGTGTGTTTCGCCTTTGATTTTGCCCCAACTGTCTGGCTCGCCGCGCCAGCACTCCTTTCCTTCGCTGTCGGTCATCGCCTCTGGCTGGCCGTTGACCTGATTGTGGAAATAATAAATTTTACTTTCAACGCCCGTGCCGTCGATTCTGGCGAGCGGGGCATAACTGTTCTGATCGCTGTAGGCGTAAACCTGCGTGCGGCTCCCGCTGAACTCGGCCAGCAGGCGCGGGCCTTCCCATAAAAATTGGATGTCTGCGGGCTGGTACTTCTCAGGCTCAAAGCTGACGAGATCCATCCGCTGGTAGCGTACGCGCTTGCTGATGCGTCTGCCGAGCGGGTCGTAGCTGAAATTCACCACGCATTCAGGCCGCGTGTGGCTGAACGGCTGATGCAACACCTCAATCAGCTGATGGTCACTGTTATAGCGGTACTTCCAGCGTTCACCGTGGGTGGTTTTCTCCGTCGTTCTGCCGTAAATATCGTACCGATAATCGCATTCGTTATGCTGCATAACGAGGTTATGCGGCCACAGTCCGACATTTATCGTTGTATCCAGCGGATTGGATGCCGGGTCATACCGGTAGTACTGCGGTGATGGGGCCGGGCCTTCGCGACCGATCAGATGGTCGGCGGCATCATAGGTGTAGCGTCGGGCACGAAAATGCGTCGTGCTCTGATGTACCAGAGTCAGGTTATCCCTTAGGTCGTAATGCCAGCTCTCTTTCGACTGCGCCAGAGCGGAATGAGGCGTCCGGCCAGTCCAGCGTTCACTGACCCGCCCATGACGGTCATAACGCCGCCCGGTTTGCAGAACGCCCTGAGTCCGGCCTGTTTCACGGTGCAGCGCATCACGGCTGAATTCAGTGATCAGCTGTGAATCCAGCATCACCTGCAGGGCATGTCCGCTGCCGTAATAGAGCGTTTTCAGCGAACGACCATCCGGTAATGTTACCGCGCTGCGGTTACCCAGCGCGTCATACCGGTAGTTAACGTCTCCGTTGCGCCCCCGTTCAGACAACAACTGACCTGCGGGATCGTAGGCCAGCAAGAGGCGTTCAGGTTCTCCGCCGTCTTTTGGGGCGAAAAGGGCGTCGGTCAGTTGCCCGAGACGGTCGTACTGATACTGCGTGATGCCGTCCGGCGTTTGCCGGGTGACAATTTGCCCGAGCAGATTGCGTGTGAAATGGTGGGGCAGCGCCTGATCGGTGCTAGCGGCAAACGTTCTGTTACTGCTCCGGTCACAGAGGTCATATCCATAGCGGGTGACCACGCCGTCGAGGCCGCGCTCTTCGGTCAGTCTGTCGTTTTCACCCCAGCTGAAACCGTAGGCTTCTCCGTTTTCATTCATCAGCCGGATCAGCCGTCCGCGCGGATCGTAAGTACGGGAGACTGTTCCACCCAGTGCATCGCGACTGAAACTCAGCTGACCGGTGACCCGGTCATAGCCATACTCGCGCAATGTTCCGTCAGCGGCTTTCAGCCCGACAAGCTGGCCTTTTTCATCCCAAAGCGCGTGTTCCGTCCGTTCCTCTGCCGACGTCACCCGCAATATCCGCCCGGCAGCATCGTACGCGTAATGCCGTGATTCCCCGGTGGCATCTGTCACAGAGACCTGCCGGTAATGCTCATCGTAGGTATAAAGCGTGGTATGTCCCGAGCAATCCTGCGCCTGCGTCAACTGACCGCGTTCATTCCATAAAAAACGGCTGATGCCGTCCAGCGGATTGATATAAGCCGTCACCTGACCAAATTCATCACGTTCATAACGGCTGATGTGCCCGAGTTCGTCTTCTTCCGCAATGACACCGTGGCAGGCGTCATATTGCAGGCTGTATACGCCATCCTGCGGGTTGATGAACTGACGGGGATTTGACTGCTGCTCAAGCCAAATCGTGTGAGATATGCCACCCGCCGGGTCGATCTCTTTGACGAGGTTGCCGGAGGCATCGTAGAGAAATTGCTGCGTTGCACCGTCCGGCGCGACGGTTTGGGTGAGTTGCTGATTTTCATCCCACGCGTAACACCACGCGTTACCCGCTTCATCAATAAAACGCTCCACAAGATATTCTGCGTTCCAGTGGTGCTCGCGGGTCATGCCGTCAGACTCCTCAACCCGTGTGATCCGCTGAGTCATGTCGTAACTGATCGTGCTGCGTCTTCCCGCACTGGTGACATGTGAAATAACCCGCCAGTCGTCTTCAAAAAGCTGCCAGCGGTATTCGCTGCGCAAACCTGATGGCAAAATATGCCACGCCATCAGCCTTTCGGCGGTGTAATCAAACTCACGAAGCACCACGTCAGCGGCGTCCGTCACTTTTGCCAGCTGGCCGGTCAGCCCGTAACCATAAGTCATCAGCGTGCGGGGATTATCGCGGCTGGTGTCAGTGATCTGTGTGACACGCTGTGGGTGTGACGCAATCTGATAATGCAGGCTGACGCTGAGGCTATTTTCTGTGTCTTTGATCTCAGCGAGTTTTCCCTGTGCGTCATAATGCAACAACAGACCGTTGCCGTATTCATCGCACAATGACGTCAGCTGCAGATTTCCGGCTGATTGAGGGTCAGGCAGATACATACGCCAGACGCTGCCGTCAAGATCGGCAACCAGAATCTGCCCCTCATCCCCGGCGGCCACCAGCAGGCCAGAGTCGGGATAAATTTTACGTTCACCGGCTGCCAGCGAGGCAAAGCGTAATTCACGCCCGCTTTCGTCATGAAAACAGGTCATTTCGCCTTCAAGGGTAATGCGCGTCTCAAAAGAGGTTCGCCATCCGGTGCCAAACATTCCGGCGGCGGTGTTGCAGCTGCTGTAAATACGTTGCCAGCGAAGAGGGAAACGTGCCGGTAAAACAAAATCCAGATCTTCTTCACCCGCCAGCACTTTTGCGCCTGTCGCCGCATGCACGGGCATAAAGGCCGATTGCATCGAAGCCGCCAGTTTACTGCTCAACATACCTGCGCCCATCATCAAAAGCAGACACGGTAGTCTTCTGAACATTTTCGAGGGGCTGCCCATCGCCAACATGCTCACCGCCACCAACAAATCGAGCCCCGGCACTTTTCCACTGGAAATAGGGCGCACGACAACCGCCGCGCCGCCGATGGTGACATTAGGCGATGCTGACGTTGAAACGGTGCCACCGCAGGTGGTGCGGTCGTTACCCCGCACGGCGGGCAAATCATTAATGGAGACGGTAGAAGAACCTTCCGCAAGATATTGCGGAGGAGCAGGAGGATGTTTTTCGCACAGGACGATATCCTGATTGGATGGTGCAACCGGCCCCGGAGGCAGCGCAACGGTCGGGCTCATCAGCTCCACCCCGATGGCCTTAATGCCATTGAGCAGCATGGCGACGTAATCCCGTTCGCCTTCAGGTTCTGGCGGTAATCCGGCCTGTTCGGTGGTGCTGAGCAAACGTCCGGCTGCACGCGCGGCTGGAATGTCATTGGTCAATACATCAGGCGCACCGGTGGTGATAACGCCCGCAGGTGATGGCGGGAACATCATGTTCGCCAGCCCCTCACTCTCGCTGATGACCTCATCCATCATCCCCGTGGCCTCAAGAACGAAACCAGCAATCAGCCCGGACCCCAGACAAGTTCCGGCAGCAGCGAGCGCGGTAGCCGCTAAGCTACCCACAGCTACAATCGGGGCAGCAACATAGGCAACACCCGCTACGATGGTCCCGGCGGCGACCAGCACTATCCCCTGAATCGCAACCGCAGCAATATCGGCCATTACGCTGGTATGAATAATGGCATCACCCAGACGGGCAGCATGTTCATCAGCCATGATGTGCTCCCCGGTCAGGATTGAGTCAGACACAATGACTGGCAAAGTTTTTGCCAGTAAAGGTTCTGCTCATCAGTGAAAGGTTGTAGTGCTGTGCAGGTAAAAATCAGCATGTCCCGCCGCTCAGCGCGATAAATGGCCAGTTGGCGCTGATAATGGCGATGAGATCCCCGCCTGAAGTGGCAATCTTTTTCCAGCGCGTGCAGACCGGGTGACATAGGCAGAAGGCGGGGGAGACGCGGCTCTGAGTGCAGAACTTCCACGCTACCGAGCAGGAGTGACCACTGATAATCCAGTTCTTCTTCAAAAGTCCGTTCTGTGGGGATAACGCCCCGACTGACAATCAGAGAAGAATTATCCTGAGTATTCCGGAAAATATTGAGGCTGCAGTCCAGCCAGTTGTTGCCGTCAGGCAGCGGGAAGGTGCATTCGTCCGTGCGGTAGAGATTCATGATCACTCACTTTCCTTGTTGAAAATTCCATCGATGCTGTTTTGAATGGATTCTTTGTAGCTTTCACCCGGCGCACTTGCCGGGGAGCCCGGAGAGGACGGGTTCAGACCCAGCACGCCGCCGAGGGTATTAATAACGCCGTTGCCTTCAATGGTGACATTCAGGCTTTTACCTTTGAGGTTGATGGCTCCGCTGGCATGTAACTCCAGCGCACTTTCGCCACATTCAAGGCGGATAAGTTCCCCGGATCCTATCGTGACGATCTTGACGGCGAGACTGGTGTGCGTTCCTCCCGTTAACTGAGCGACATCCCCTTGCACAGCGGCTGACTGCCCGACTTTCACCGTCGAGCCTTGAAATCCTTCTATGGCGTTTGTTTCATTACCCGTAACAATTTTTGTGCGATAGCCCTTAATGGTGTTGATTTCATTACCTTTGATGGTTTTTACCCGATGCCGGTCTACCGTGAGCGCCTGATCGTTCAGCACTTTGGTCTTCATGTCCTTCTGCGCCTGCATCGACAACAATTGATTGCCGGTCGCATCTTCGAACATCAGCTCGTTATAGCCGTCGCCTTTGTAAGTTTGCGAACGGATCGCCATCTGGGTTTTAGTGCCGGGCAGGCCGCCGGGTGCGCGGTTTGTGGCGTGATAGGTGCGTCCGGTGATGATCGGCTGGTCGGGGTCGCCGTTAAGAAAATCGACGATCACTTCCTGTCCGACACGCGGCACCGCGATGTTGCCAAAACCGGTGCCCGCCCATGCCTGCGATACGCGGATCCAGCATGAGCTGTAGTTGTCGGCTTTGTTATAACGGTCCCAGGCAAACTTCACCCGCACGCGACCGTGTTCGTCACAAAAGATCTCTTCGCCCGGAGGCCCGGTGACAATCGCGGTCTGCGGGCCGTCAACGCGCGGTTTCGGGTGCGGCATCGACCGCCAGGTTTGGGTAGACGGGATCACTTCAAATTCGTTAACCAGCGTCGTTCCCTGACCTTCGTTGCCGATCCACGCCTGCGGCTGATCGCCGCTCATCTCGCTTGAGACGACCTGCCAGTTCACGTTCAGATCTTCACGTGGATGGTTTGTTAACGCAAAGCAGACACCCGGAGAGAGTTCGGGGGTATTACTCCTGCCGGCCACGACATCGGCGTTATTGCGCCAGCCTTCTATCTGATATTTGGCGAAGTCCGCGCCGTGTTGTTCATCTTTAAAACGCCCCGGATAGTCGAAAATCTTGTACAGGTCATGCTGATATTTCATTTTTGACGGTTGCTCCTGATACTGCGCCTGCCAGTTGGGAGCGGTGAAGGTGTAATCCTGAGTGACAACTTCGGAAGGCCGGATCCGCACGCTGCGACGGAAGTTGTTGATACAGTAAGTGTCGGCTTCGGAGGCAGTATTTGGGTTGTAAGGCAGGGAGCCGATGCCGGTTAATGCAGAGCAGTTATCTGCAAACGTCAGCTTCTGGTCGCTGGCTTCCAGATACTCCTGTTCATAAAAGAAGATCCCTTCTTCAGCAGATAAGCGGGAAATATAGTCGTAATCCGTTTCCATAAACTGCACGCAAAACTCGCGTACACCGTGGGGGCTCGAAACAGGGTGTCGTATTTAACCACTTCCATTTCACTCAGCAGCGGCTGGAAAATACTGCGGATATCGAGGTTCTGAAAACTGCGGCAGTTCGTTCTCAGGGAACTGCGCCAGAAATTAGGCCGGATGGTCATCCTGTAGAGTGTCTGATGTTTGCCGCTATCACCTTGCTCACAAAACGTCACGATGCCGCGGACCCGCCGTTTAATCTCTTCCCCTTGCCAGATAGTCAGTGTCGCGTTTTCGTCCAGTACCTTTTCGAACCCAACCGCCGGGTCACTGCTGGCTAAAGTAAGATTCAACGTAAACAGTTCGGAGTAACGTTGTGAAAGGTGAAAATTCACGACGGCGAAGGTGTCTTTTGCCGTGCTGCCTGCGGTGAAAGTGAAGCGCGTTCCATTAATCGCCATATTGCTATTCCTTTATCATTCGGGGTCATTCATTAATCAGAAAGTAATTTTTGAGACAATGCATCACTGAAATAAATACAATAAATTCAAATAGATAAATTCAATCAGGACAAAGAAACTAAACTGACTTTGAAGGTTTATCCATGACTTGGCTCACACAAATCAGCAGGGACAAAATGTCAGTGATCTATTTTTCCGCGTTGTTAAACCGGGAATTTGCAGAATGAGAAAGCAAGAAGCAGGAGGGCAGAAGTCAGGGGGTTAGCTACACTGAGGAACGAAAATTAAGAAGAAATACGGGCGGGAAGCGCCGCTCACGAATATTGTGGCAAACAATACAGTCCCCCCTATTTAAAAGGAGAAGTGAATGAAAAGTGGCGATTATTGCCGTTTGTTGTTGCTGGCGGCTATCTGGGGTGGGAGCTTTTTATTTATGCGGGTGGCGTCTCCGGCGTTCGGGGCGATCAATACCGCGTTTTTACGGGTGCTGTTTGGGTTTGTCGGGCTGGTGGTGATTCTGGTCGTGCTGCGCACACCACGGGAGTATCAGGGGAAATTTCGCAGTGCGTTAATGCTCGGCGTGATCAACTCCGGGCTGCCGTTTCTGATGTATTGCCTTGCCGCGCGCTGGCTGCCCGCCGGGTATTCGGCCATTCTCAATGCCACGACGCCGCTGATGGGTGTGGTCGTGGGCGGGCTGTTTTTCCATGAAAGCGTGACGCTCAAAAAGGCGCTCGGTGTGTTGCTGGGGCTATTCGGCATTACGCTGCTCACCGCGACTGGCGCGGCGCAATCCGTGTCGTCGTTGCTGGCGGGCGTGGTGGCCTGTCTGGTGGCGACCAGCTGTTATGCAGTGGCCGGGTTCCTGACGCGTCGCTGGATTTCCGAGCGCGGCGGGTTGGATCCGAAACTGGTAGCCACCGGCAGCCAGCTGGGCGCGACGCTGTTCCTGCTGCCGTTCTTTCTGTACACCTCCGCGACCGGAGCGCAGGTGAGCTGGGCGCAGCCGGTGGTCTGGCTGTGTGTGCTGGCGGTCGGTTTCATTTGCACTGCCTGGGCGTATATTTTGTATTTTCGCCTGATTGCCGATATCGGCCCGCTGCGCAGTATGACCGTGACGTTTCTGATCCCGCCGTTTGGTATTTTGTGGGGCTATCTGTTGCTCAACGAAACGCTGTCGGAAGGGTTCTTTGCGGGCGGCGTGCTGATTTGTCTGGCGGTGTGGCTGGTGCTCAGTCCGGGGAAGAAGGTGGCGGAAAAGAAAATCGCCGCGTCTTAAACTCACAAGTTCAGACACGGCGCAAAATTACCCGAGATACTCGATGATGGACAAGCCACCGTTGTAGTCGGTGCTGTAGATGATGCCCTGCGCATCGACAAACACGTCACAGGACTGAATCACCTGCGGCCTGCCGGGACGGGTATCCATCATTTTGGCCGGTGCTGCCGGCACCAGCGCACCGGTTTCTTTCGGCTGATACGGATTGCTGATGTCATACGCGCGCACACCGGCATTCTGGTAAGTGGCGAAAATCAGCGTCGAACTGATAAAACTGCCCGGCCGGTTTTCATGCAGGTTGTGCGGGCCGAAATGCGCGCCTTTGCTGACATAATCCCGTTCTTCCGGCTGCGGGAATGTCGAAATACTCACCGGACTGGACGGCTCGCGCACGTCGAATACCCAAATCAGCTTCTCGCCGTCTTCCTGATTATCCAGCACCGCTTCATCGAGCACGATCAGCAAATCCCTGTCCGGCAAAGGCAGCGCGGTGTGCGTACCGCCACCAAATGGCGGACTCCAGTTACGGTGCGAAATCAGCTGCGGCGCGGTCCGGTCTTTGATGTCGAGCAGCGTCAGGCCGCCGTCGCGCCAGCTGGCATACGCCGTATCCCCGCTGATGATCGCGTGATGCAGCGCGTAGCGTTTACCTTCCGGCCAGCTTTGCGTTTCGCCACCTGCGGTATGCATACCCGGCAGCCACCATCGCCCGGCGACCTGCGGATGACGCGGGTCAGCCAGATCGATGGTCAGGAAGATGTAATCGCTGTAGCCATCGAGCAGTGCCGACACGTAAGCCCAGCGTCCGCCGACATACCAGATGCGGTGAACGCCGATGCCTTCCAGCCCGAGAAAGCCAATCTCTTTTGGCTGTTCGGGCGTCGAAATATCAAAAATCCGCACACCGGCGCTCCAGCCACGCTGTTGCGTACCTTTGACCGTCTCGCTGACGGAACGGGTGTAATACACTTTTTCATCGGCGAAACGCACATCGGCAAACAAATCGCGCGCGTTAATCACCAGCAGCAAATCGTCGTGCGCCTGTAAATGCACGTTCCAGGTGCCCGGCGGTGCCGCCACAAAACCGGCAGGGCGCGGATTTTTCGGGTCGCGCACATCCACGATGGAAAAGCCCTGCGACACCATGTGGCCGATATAGGCATAGCCACGGTGAACCATTACCTGCACGCCGTCAGGTTTTCCGCCCTGATCGCTGTGCCCGATCAGCCGCATGTTGCGGCTGTACTCCGGTTGCGGTAGAGAATACGTTGTCATGTTCCGGCCTTGTTTCTTATTTTTGGCTTCGAGGATGGCAAACCACGGGGAAAGAGTTAATGAATTGATTGTCCGAGTTTTGATGACGGGGTAAGGATTGGCAACGAACTAAAAGGCATAAGTTAATGCCAAAGATTATTAGCCATCCGGATGTCCAGGCGTAGGATGTTAACAGCTTCTAAATTAAGGATTTCCCCATGAGCGATACTGATATCCGCGTGGTTACCGGCCCCGCAAACTACTTTTCTTTCCCCGGCGCAATTGATCGTCTGGCGGAGTTTTACTCACCGGAACAACTGGATAGCGCGCTGTGGATTTACGGCGAACGTGCGCTGGCGGCGGCTCAGGATTTTCTGCCTGACGCTTTCAGCGCATCGCAGGCAAAACGCGTACTGTTCAGCGCCCATTGCAGCGAAACCGAAGTGCAGCGCATTGCGGCGATTGGCGGGGAAGATCGTCAGGTCGTGATTGGGATCGGCGGCGGCGCGGTGCTGGATACCGCAAAAGTCGTGGCCCGCCGTCTCGGATTACCGGTTGTTGCCATTCCGACCATTGCCGCGACCTGCGCCGCCTGGACGCCGCTTTCCGTGTGGTACAACGATGAAGGGCAGGCGTTGCGGTATGAAATTTTCAACGACGCCAACCATCTGGTGCTGGTAGAGCCGCGCATTATCCTGCGTGCGCCGAAAGAATACCTGCTGGCCGGGATCGGCGATACGCTGGCGAAATGGTATGAAGCGGTAGTGCTCAGCCCGCAGCCGGAAACGCTGCCGTTAACCGTGCAGCTCGGTCTGAACACGGCGCTGACGATCCGCGACGTTCTGCTTAATGAAAGCGAAGCGGCGTTGCAGGCGCAGGACGACAACCTGCTGACACAACCTTTCCTCAACGTACTGGATGCTATTATTGCCGGTGGCGGGCTGGTCGGCGGATTAGGTGACCGGTATACCCGCATTGCCGCCGCGCACTCGGTGCATAACGGCCTGACGGCGCTGCCGCAAACCGACACGTTCCTGCACGGCACCAAGGTGGCTTACGGCATTCTGGTGCAGAGTGCGCTGCTGAATCAGCCGCAAGTGGTGCAACAGCTCACCGCGCTGTACCGCGTGCTGGACTTGCCGGTCAGCCTGGCGCAGTTGCAGGTGGATATTCATGATGAAGCTCAGATTTCACGTCTGATCGAACGCACCTTGCAACCGGGCGAGTCGATTCATCTGCTGCCGGGAAATATCAGTGCAGAACAGCTGCGTCTGGCGTTGGAATTTGTCGAGAATAAATAAACGCCCGGTATTTTTAATTCCCCTCAAATAACACCACCCGGCATTTTGCCGGGTTTACTTTATGACGGTCACGAAAAAGACTGAAGATAATCTATATATCCTTTCGCGCTTTTCTCCAGTTCTTCTTGCGAAATTCCATCTTCTGCGCCGTAAAAAGCATAGAAGGGAAGGTAATTTGCCCCGACATATTTTGCCGTCATTTCGAAAGGCAAAAGTATTTCTTTTAGTGAATGCTGGTAACGTCCTTCAGGCGAAAAATCCTCTTCCTTAATACCGGCGCTCACGGCCAGAGAAAACTTCCGGTTTCTGAGTTTGTGCCCGCTTTTGGAGCCGTAAGCCCAGCCATAGGTGAAGACTTCATCGAGCCATTGTTTCAGAAGCGGCGGGCTGTTAAACCAGTACAGCGGAAATTGCAAAACAAGGCTGTCATGTTGCTCAATTAACTGCTGTTCTTTTTGAACATCAATACTCCCGTCAGGGTAAGCCTGATAAAGGTTATGGACTGTATATAAATCGGGGTGTTGCGTTAATTCACGAATCCACCGTTTATTAATAACAGATTCATTCAGGTTTGGATGAATAACCACAATGAGCGTTTTCAAATAATATCTCCCTTTATTCGATACAATAATTCAGTGCCTGTTTGATGTTTGCATCATAGGGAGCTTTAATTTAAAGTACAATACTGTCATTTACGATAGGTACTATACAAAAGGATAGTGTAATGAATGAAGAAGCGGTTGATATTCCCTGCGAACTTCAGGAGGAAACAGGGTTTGCTTATACGCTTTCGCGGGTCAGCGGGAAATATAAAATGATCATTCTCTACTCGCTGACCGGGGCTACGCCTGTGGTGCGTTTCAATGAGCTAAAACGCCGTCTGGGGAAAATTTCATTCAGAACGCTGAGCCTCACGCTGAAAGAGCTGGAGAGCGACGGTTTGATCATCAGAAAGGAATATCCTCAAATTCCGCCAAAAGTGGAATACAGCCTTTCTCAAAGAGGCCAGTCGCTGATCCCGGTTTTAGACATGATGTGCGAGTGGGGAAACATCCACAGCAATGACCCGCTGAACTGACGGATTAAAAGCGCCAGATTACTTAGCCGATGAATGTGCAGAAAAATCGGGTTCCTGTGTAAAGAAAGCGTAAAGTAAACCACAGCTAAACAGTCAGCACTTATTCCTAAACCCTCGGTCTTCTTTAAATCCACGTTGTAAAGTTGTTTAAAAATCGGGTGATACCGTGATTATTTCAGGCAATGGAAATCAATCATGGAACACTCGCACCTTAACGAAACCGAATCCCTCAGCGGAAATTACACCGCTGGAAAAAACACTAAAAAAGCCAGTGGATTCACTCTGTTTATGGATCTGCTGAGTGGCGCGCGTTCTCCGGATGCATTGTGGAAAAACCGCATGTTCCGTGTGAAATACGCCGTTCGAACCTTGCTGCATCCGCTGGACACCCTCAAAGTGCTCGACAAGATGGCGACCGAACCGGTCTGGCAGGACGCATTAAGTGTGCAGACTAAGCTGCCGAACAAAATTCATAAACCGTATTTGTATCTCGGTTTGCCTTCCGCCGGACGCGCCGATGCGCTGGTCGATCACTACGAGTTTGTGAAAAACCTCACTAATGCTTCCCTGAAAAACGCTTTGCTCAGCGCGGGCGGTTACACTGTCACACAATTTGCAGGTAAAGAGGGCGAAAGCTTCCGCGTGGTGCTGGGATCCATCGGTAAATCCGAGCGCGAAGGCGAAGCCAATATGTTCCTGTACATGGGTGAAACGCGCCTTGCCGCGCTGACGTTCAGCGTCGTGCAACGTCCGGAAGGGGCGACGATCGTTGTGGGCGGTTTCCAAGGCGCAAACCGTTCTACGCCGCATGAAGTGATTAAACAGGCGACCAAATCCTGCTACGGGCTGTTTCCAAAACGCCTGTTACTGGAAAGCCTGCAACGTATTGCAGAACAATCCGGTGTGAAAAATATTCTGGCCGTCAGCGATACCGGACACGTTTTCCGCAGCCTGCGTTACCGTCACCGTAAGAAAAATGTCTTTGTCGCCAGCTATAACGAATTCTGGGACTCCATCAGTGCAGCGGTGTATTCACCGGAGTTATATGACGTTCCGCTGGAATTACCCCGCAAAACGATGGAAGAGATCCCGAGCAAAAAGCGTTCTGAGTACCGCAAACGCTATACCTTGCTCGATGAACTCAGCGAAAGCACAGCGTCACTGCTGAAAGCCTGATCCTCAGGCGATTTATGCTCAGAATGACCCGCTGTAGCAGGCAACATGGCCAGGGACTGGCCTTATTTTTCTCCTTTTCCGCACGACTTTACATGAGCAATCCGCTATAAACCCCCCGGTGTTACGTCCTGATTTCGCAGAGGAATAGTCAGCAAATCATTCAATTCCAAACTAATGCAATTTGAACATTCTCGCGAATTGTGGATATTTGATGGATGAGAATGTTACACGTATCGCAAAATTCTCGGACAAATCGCCTTCAGCTCATTCAAATGTGAACTCATTCACATCTATTCATTCGCTCCGCCTATATAAAACGCTATCTCTATAAAAACGAAACAGCGGTTCATATTTCAAAACTCTCTGGCGGAACGAAACATGAAGACAGAAAAACCGATTTTATTTAAACATCAGCTGGCCTACGGCGGCGGTAATTTACTGGGCAGCGGGGCGCTGGCAATTGCCGGGATCTGGCTGCTGTACTTCTACACCACGTTTTGCGGCCTGACGCTGCTTCAGGCATCGGCCATTTTCTCGGTTGCGAGCATTATCGACGCAATCAGTAATCCGCTGATGGGTTACCTCTCTGATAATTTTGGTAAAACGCGCCTCGGTAAACGCTTTGGTCGCCGTCGCTTCTTCATATTACTCGGCGTACCGCTGATGATGTTCTACCCGCTGCTGTGGGTCGAAGGCTTCGGATTCTGGTATTACCTGTCCACCTACGTCGTCTTCGAACTGATTTATACCTCGGTGATGGTGCCGTATGAAACGCTCGCCACCGAAATGACCACCGATTTTTCGGCGCGCTCTAAACTGACCGGCTACAAAGCGATTTTCGGCAAAGTGGCCAACTTCCTCGCAGCCTTTATTCCCGGCCAGTTCATTCTGATCTACGGCAAAGACTCCGCGCAGCCGTTCTTCTTCACGGCGCTGACCTACGGGGTGATCCTGTGCGTTGCCATCGGCCTGCTGTATTTGTCTTCCTGGGAACGCCCGGTGGAAGAAACCACGCCGGTGGACGAGGCCAAAATGAGCCTCGGCAAAACCATGCTGACGCTGGTTCGCGATATGAAATCGACGTTCCACCTGCGCGTATTCCGTAAACATCTGGGGATGTATCTCTGTGGTTTTGGTGCGGAATGGCTGTTCGCGTCGGTCTTTACCTACTTCATCATTTTCGTTCTGCAATATGACCCGACGATGGTCGCCGGGCTGAGCAGCCTGAACTCGATTCTGCAACTGTTCTCCACGGCAATTTTCATCGGTATCTGCGTGAAACACGGTTTCAGCAAGCCTTACATTCTGGCGCTCGGCATCGTCGTTTTCTCCGTATTTTGCTACAGCCTGCTGCATTTCCTGCATCTGCCGCAGCAGTACGCCACCGTAGCAATGCTCACCATTACCGTGATTTTCGGTATCGGGACCGGCGGCGTGTACTACATTCCGTGGACGGTTTACACCTTCCTGGCCGATGTGGATGAAGCCTTTACCGGCCGCCGCCGCGAAGGGATCTACGCCGGTGCGATGACCTTCTCCGGCAAGCTGATGCGTTCGGTGATCGTGTTTGTGATGGGTGCCATTCTGAGCTTCTACGGCTTCCAGTCCAAATCCCATACCCAGCCGGAAAGCGCGGTGATGGCGATTGCGCTGGTGTTCTGTATCGGCGTCATCGGCCTGGCGCTGATGGCAATGGTGTTCAGTAATCAGATGAAACTTAACCGTAAAACGCATCTGGTGGTGCTCGGCGAAGTGGCCCGTATCAAAGCAGGCGGTGCCATCGGCCATATCAAGCCGGACGCCCGCGCGGTGATGGAAGAGCTGATCGGACATCCGTATGAGGAATGCTGGGGCAACAGCGCGGTATGCCGCAAGATCTTCAACACGCCAGCCGTTCATGTGGATGTGCCTAAACCGCTGACCGGCACCACGCAGCAGCCGTAATCTCCGAATAACTGAGTATTTGACCTCACCGGCTGGCCGGGAAACACCGGCCAGCGATCCCGTGTTTTTTAAGGATGAGAAAATCTATGTGGGAACACAAACTGGCGATTGTCGCGCTGTCCCTGGGGATAAGCGCGCAATGCATCGCCGCCGCATTGCCTGAACCGGAAAATCTGCGCTGGCACAGCATCACTTTTGGTCAGTCCACCGACGTCAATTTTGCCACTAACGTATTGCCTGAAAAAGTCGGCATGAACGACGTTCGCACAGCGGATGACAAACCCATCCCGGCGGAAGGTATTGTGCTGACCACGCCGTTCACGCTGGAAAGCCGCGGCGGCAAAGTGGGGAACAGCCACGACGGCCTGACCTATTTCTATACGCGTCTGCCCGCGGAGGCGAATTTCCAGCTGGAAGCGGATATCACGCTCGATCAGTTTGGCCCGGAAAACGGCGCGAAACCGGCCGGTCAGGAAGGCGCGGGATTACTGGTGCGGGACATTCTCGGCGCGCCGCGTGAACCTGTCACCAAACCGGGTATTGAGGAATTACCGGCGGCGTCAAATATGGTGATGAACAGCGTGATGGCGGTGGGCGATAAGCCGCCGGTCGTGGCGCTGATAGCACGGCAGGGCGTGAAACAGCCCTGGGGCAACACCGGTATCGGCATTGTGCGCGAGGAATATCATCCGCTGACCACGCCCGCACATTTCTCGTTGCGGCTGACGCGGACGGACAGCGGTTTTGATGTCGCCTATGCGCCGCAGGGCAGCGATCAGTGGACGGTAAAATCCGTTGAAGGCGCAGACCGGGTGACACAGCTGGATAAAACCGGGTATTACGTCGGTTTCTTTGCCTCGCGCAATGCCAAAATCACGGTCAGCCACGCGAAACTGACACTCAGCGAAGCGCATTCTTTGCCTTCTGCGGCTTACATGACACCGTCACTTAAGCCGCGTATTGAAATCATGTCTTCGCCGGTCGTTACGCATCGCGACAGTGTTTTCCAGCTGCGCACCAACGGCGACGGCAAGTTGCAGGTCGAAGAAGGCAATAAACCGCTGCTGAGGCAGAAAACCGTTCAGGGCGGCGACGTGGTTGCCGTGCCGTTCCATGCCGGTCAACCCGCAACCACACTGAAAGTGACGTTCACGCCGGAAAACGGAAAACCGCTGACGCAGGAATTTGCAGTTCGCATGGCGCGGGTCAGCAATCCTGATGCGCTGTATGTCTCGCCGCAGGGAACGGCTGAAAACGATGGTTCGCAGGCGCATCCGCTGGATTTCGCCCTCGCGGTCAATCTGTTAGCGCCAGGCGGAACCTTGTGGCTGGCGGACGGGGACTATCCGGCCAGCGTGATCCCGGCAACCGCCAGCGGCACTCTGGCAAAACAGAAAACGCTGCGTCCGCTGGGCGAAAATGCGGTGTTTAACGGATTAAAACTCGAGGCCAGTTTCTGGAATGTGCAGGGTATTACCGTTACGCAGAAAAGTTTTCATATTGCCGGAAGTCACAACCACATCGACCGCGTTAAGGCTCACCACGCCGACGATACCGGCATCTGGGTCGCCTCACCGGACGGCATTGGCCGCGCACTGTGGGCCAGCCATAACCTGATCAGCAATTCTGAATCCTGGGGGAATCAGGATCCGGGACGCAAAAATGCCGATGGTTTTGCGGTGAAAATGCGCGTGGGCGAGGGCAACCGCCTGGTGAATTGTTATTCGCATGACAACGTGGATGACGGATTCGATCTGTTCAACAAAATCGAAGACGGCCCGAACGGCAGTGTCACGATTGAAAACAGTTTGTCAGTTCATAACGGCAGCAACGGATTCAAACTCGGTGGCGAAGGGTTGCCGGTTGCGCACCGCGTGCTGAACAGCGTGGCGGTAGAAAACGGCATGGACGGCTTCACCGATAACTTCAACCCCGGCGCGCTTTACGTGGAAGGCAACCGCGCGGTAGACAACAAACGCTTCAACTTCCTGTTCCGTCCGTCGCCGTACACCACCGCGGATAAGCAGGGCGTGTTCAGAGGCAATGTTTCGCTGCGCACCTCGCCGGGTAAATATGACGATTCTGTCAGCGGTAATGTCGATGACAGTAACTATTTTTATCTGAACCATAAAAGTGTGAATACGCAAAAAAAAGAAATTACGCCGGGAGATTTTATTTCTCTCCGGTTGCCGGATCCGGTTATCCGTCTTTCTGACGGTGGATTTAATTACGCTGACTTTTTGAAACAAAAATAAAGCGGCGTGATGAATAACAAGCATTACTTATAAAATAAAAAACTCAATATCTCTGGGGCTTAAAAAATGAAAAATAACAGACTGCTGATCTGCGGTCTGCTGCTGGCCAGCGCCAGCAGCCAGGCCGTAACAATTGACCTTCGCCATGAATGGCTCGATGACAGTAAACAACATAAAGACAGGGCGTTAGTCTCACACCGCTTCGATAACGGCTTTGGTTTCTCACTGGAAGCCAAGTGGAAATCCGGCGGTGACAACCAGAATAAACCCTTTAATAATCTGGTAGATAACGGCACTGAAAGCACCATCAGCTATCAGTATAAAGTGACACCGGCGTTCTTCCTGCAACCGGGCTTTACGCTGGAATCCAGCTCGGACAGCAGCATCTATAAACCATTTTTAACCGCCGGATATACCTTCGACAACGGCATTTATTTTAATGCCCGCTACCGTTATGAATATACCCGCTATACCAAGGAAAATACCGAGGATCGTAAAACCAATCGTGGCGAAATCTGGCTGGGGTATCGCCTTGCCGACTGGCGCTTTGAATATAACTATATCTATAAACACAGCGATCAAATTTTATATGACAACGATAAATGGGATTATGAGCAGGATCTGAAGGTCGCTTATAATATCAATAAAAACTGGACGCCATATGTTCAGGTTGGTGATGTCTCTGTCAGAAAAACCACCGATGAACGTCAGACGCGTTTCCGTTTGGGGATACAATACTCATTCTGATTTCGGGGAATAAATAACGCCTTCGTCAATAAGTGCTCAGTAATAAACTCCTGCCTGTAAACTCCGGCGGGAGTTTCACTTTTATGACAATCTCGTTGATGTTCGTTTAAGTTATAACATCCGGTTGGAATAATGACGTCGTTGTTTCTTCACTCAAACATAAACGGGACGTATTAATAATGATTTTGCGGGTTGACAATAATATACAGCATGCGTAAATTGCACCTGCCGGAAGTTGCGGCCTTTCCTCACTTAACATAAGAGACTAATGGACACTGTATCTAGTAGCTTCCCGAATGACGCTGAACCGGCGCTTCGGAATATTAAACATGAAATCGACTGTGATCATTTCATCGTTTGGGTGTGCCTCGCCAGAGCCTGATGCTCTTGTGTTACCTCACCTCAACCTGAGTGTTTACGGTCCCGGGGTGTGTTATGAACTTCAAATCAATCCTTAATCCGGATGTCAAAACCCTGACATCACTTCTGCGTGTCCGTCCGTCCCGAGACAGGGTGCTGGCTGCGCGCGGCAAAGACTCGCATTCAATTTTTTCTTATAAAATCAACAGCATGAATCTTCGCGTCACCAACTGGCGCGTCAGTCCTGTGACCGGCCAGCTTGAGCAGCGTTGCATCATGTCTGAAAGCGAAGAACCTCAAAGTCGGTTATCCCCCGCATGATTCAGCCCGTGGTTTAACGCCGCGCTGAATCTCGTCCTTATTGCTGCCTGACCGTTTTCCGCCAGGATATTGCTGATTTAATTCCGTTGACCTTTTTCAACTGTGTTATTTCAGAGAATAATTCCGGCCAGCGAATCCTGAAGCAGAAATAAAAGACACATAATAAGGCTTGTTCTGTTTATCTATAAATAAACAGCGAATAGCCCTGCATAAAATAAATGAAAACACCGATCGCTCAGACGATACGGGCAATATTCTGCGGCCTGAAAAAAGGCTTACGGATATTACGCCCATATTGTTGCGCGACAGGAGCACCACCATGACTGTACAAAACAACACCATGCACGAAAAAAAGAAACAACAGACGCTCTCCATGCGTGCCGCGCAGGAAGCAAAAAACGGCGTCGCGGTGACGCTGATTAACGTTAACGCCACCCGTGACGGCCTGACGGAAGCCAGCGCCGCCACCCGTCTGGAGAAAGAAGGTTACAACGAAGTCGCACACGACAAGCCGCCTCATCCGCTTGTCCAGATGGTGAAAGCCTTTAACAACCCGTTCATCTATGTGTTAGCCGTGCTGGCTGTCATCAGCTTCTTCACCGATTATTGGTTCCCGCTGCGGGCCGGAGAAGAAACGGATCTGACCGGAGTTTACATCATCGGCACGATGGTGGGCCTGAGCGGACTGGTCCGTTTCTGGCAGGAATACCGCTCGGCGAAATCGGCCGAAGCGCTGAAAGCGATGGTCAGAACCACGGCCACGGTGTTACGCCGTGACCGCACGGGAAAAGCCGGTTCGCTGCGTGAAATCCCGATGCGCGAACTGGTCGTCGGCGACATCGTGCAGCTTTATGCGGGCGATATGATCCCGGCGGATGTCCGTCTGATTGAATCGCGGGATCTGTTCATCAGCCAGGCCGTGCTGACCGGTGAAGCGTTGCCGGTTGAAAAGTACGACACGCTGGGCGATGTGGCACAAAAATCGGCCAGCGACGTAAGTGCTGAAAATGAAAATCTGCTGGATATTCCCAACATTTGTTTCATGGGCACCAACGTAGTCAGCGGCACGGCACAGGCGGTGGTGGTGGCGACCGGGGCGAGAACGTATTTTGGCTCGCTGGCGAAAGCCATTGTCGGCACCCGCGTACAGACGGCGTTTGATCGCGGCGTGAACAGCGTCAGCGGATTACTGATCCGCTTCATGCTGGTGATGGTGCCGGTGGTCTTCCTGATCAACGGCATCATGAAAGGCGAATGGTGGGATGCACTGCTGTTTGCCGTCGCGGTCGCCGTCGGGCTGACGCCGGAAATGCTGCCAATGATCGTCAGCGCCAATCTGGCGAAGGGCGCGATGGCGATGGCGAAACGCAAGGTGGTTGTCAAACGCCTGAACGCCATTCAGAACCTCGGCGCGATGGACATTCTGTGTACCGATAAAACCGGCACCCTGACGCAGGACAAAATCATTCTTGAGCACCACCTCGATACACAAGGTGCAAAAAATGAGTCCGTACTGGCGCTGGCGTGGCTGAACAGCCATCACCAGAGCGGCATCAAAAACCTGATGGATCAGGCGGTGCTGCACTTTTCCGAAAATGGCGTTTCTACGTTCACCCGTCCGCAGGGCTACAGCAAAGTCGATGAAATGCCGTTCGATTTTGTCCGCCGCCGTCTGTCGATTGTGGTGAAAGATGCAAAGGAAAATCATCTCCTGATCTGTAAAGGCGCAGTGGAAGAAATGCTGAGCATTTCCACCCATATGCAGGAAAACGGCGCGGTGGTGGAACTGACGCCGGCACGCCGCGAGGCACTGCTGGCGCTGGCAAATGACTACAACCAGGAAGGGTTCCGCGTGCTGGTGGTGGCGACCCGCGACATCCGCAAAAGCGAGGCGAAAAAACAGTACGGCGCTGCCGATGAACATGACCTGATCCTGCAAGGATTCCTGACGTTCCTGGATCCGCCGAAGGAATCTGCCGGTCCGGCGATTGCGGCGCTGCGTGATATCGGCGTGGGCGTAAAAGTGCTGACCGGTGATAACGCTGTCGTGACCAGCCGTATCTGTCATCAGGTGGGACTAGAACCGGGTGAACCGCTGCTCGGGCCGCAGATTGAACGCCTTGACGACGCCACGCTGCGTGAGCTGGTGGAAGAGCGCACGGTGTTTGCCAAACTGACGCCGCTGCAAAAATCGCGGGTGCTGAAAGCCTTGCAGGCCAACGGCCACACGGTCGGATTCCTCGGCGACGGCATCAACGATGCACCGGCATTGCGTGATGCGGACGTCGGGATTTCCGTCGACAGCGGCACGGATATCGCCAAAGAATCTGCCGATATCATCCTGCTGGAAAAAAGCCTGATGGTGCTGGAAGAGGGCGTGCTGAAAGGGCGCGAAACGTTCGGGAATATCATGAAGTACCTGAACATGACCGCCAGTTCTAACTTTGGCAACGTGTTTTCCGTCCTGGTCGCCAGTGCGTTTATCCCGTTCCTGCCGATGCTGGCGATTCAGTTGCTGCTGCAAAACCTGATGTACGACATCTCCCAGCTGGCGCTGCCGTGGGACAAAATTGATAAGGAGTTCCTGAAAAAACCGCGTAAATGGGATGCCAAAAATATCGGCCGTTTCATGGTGTGGATTGGCCCGACCTCGTCCATTTTCGACATGACGACGTTTGCCCTGATGTGGTACGTGTTCAGCGCCAACAGTGAACATATGCAGACGCTGTTCCAGTCCGGCTGGTTTGTGGAAGGGCTGCTTTCCCAGACATTGGTGGTGCATATGCTGCGTACCCAGAAAGTCCCGTTCATCCAGAGCACGGCGGCGTGGCCGGTGATGCTGATGACCGGGCTGGTGATGGCAGTCGGTATTTACGTGCCGTTTTCTCCGCTCGGGCCGATCGTCGGGCTACAGGCGCTGCCGTGGCAATACTTCCCGTGGCTGGCCGGTACGCTGCTGGCGTACTGCTGTGTCGCACAGGGAATGAAAACCTTCTATATCCGTCGTTTTAAACAGTGGTTCTGATGTCCTGATTTTTCATTAAAACCTGACCGGTGCCGCAGCGCTTTGCGGCACCGTTTTAAGACTGAAAAGAGCACTACGCTTCACAATGACAACCCTGAAAAAGGGGAGCGATTATGTTTGCAACAACCCAATCTGGCACCACCTTACTGATCAACCTGGCAGGCGCGATTGCCCTGCTGCTGTGGGGTTCCCACATGATTTCCTCCGCGCTGCAACGCGGATTCGGGACACCGTTACGCCACTGGATGGGGCGTCATCTTAAACATCGCGGGATGGCGTTGCTGTCCGGCGTGGGCATTACCTGCCTTTTGCAAAGCAGCACCGCCGTCAGCCTGATGGCCACTTCGTTCACCGCCGCCGGAACGCTGAGCCTCGCGCCCGCGCTGGCCGTGATGCTCGGTGCCAACGTGGGTTCCACGCTGGTGGTTCAGCTGATGAGTTTCAACACCGCGATTGCGGTTCCGTTGCTGATGCTGACCGGATATATCGTCTTTAAAATGCGCGACCATACCGGCTTTGAAAGCGCCGGTTGCGCGCTGATTGGCCTCGGGCTGATGTTGCTGGCGCTGAGCCTGCTGGGCGCGACACTGGAACACATAGAATCCACGCCGGTGTTCCGCGCCGTGATGTCCGGCTTACAGGGCGATACGCTGATCGCGCTGGCCGTGGCGGTGATCCTCACGCTGGTTTGCCATTCGAGCGTGGCGGTAATTTTACTGATCGCCTCGCTGGCGGCGACAGGTGTGATGACGCCGGTGACTGCGATGGTGCTGGTGCTCGGCGCGAACATCGGTGGCGCACTGCCGCCGGTGCTGAATGCCGGAACAGCCGTCGCCCGCCGTCTGCCCGTGGGCAATCTGCTGATCCGCTGCGCCGGTTGCGGGGTGGCACTGGCCTTTATGCCTTTGCTTGTCCGTCTTGCGGACAACCTGGCGCTCACCACGCCGCAGCTGGTGGTGGGGTTTCATACCGCGTTCAGCGCTGTGCTGGCGCTGGTGTTTATCGGCCTGACCGCGCCGGTCGCCCGTTTTCTTGAGCGTATTTTCCCGGAAGAAACGCGCGCCGGTGATCCGGGTATGCCGGTGTATCTCGACGAAACCGGGCTGGATATTGCGTACATCGGTTTATCCAATTCCGTGCGTGAATCCCTGCGCGCAGCGGACATGCTCAACATTATGCTCGACCGGTTGCAGGTGCTGTTTCAGACCCCGGAAAAGGGCAGCCGCACGGAAATCCGTCAGCTGGATCAGTCGCTGGATATGCTGAGTGCGGCGATCCGGGCGTATCTCGCCGATCTGGCGCACGACGGGCTGAGTGATGCCGATGCCGACCGCGCGCAGGAAATTCTGATGTTCGTGATTAACGTCGAACATGCGGGTGACATTCTTTCCAGCAGCCTGGCGGAGCTGGCGGCCCGCAGGACGCGACGCGGCGAAACGTTCAGTGATTTCGAACGCAACAATATTGCGCTGCTGCACGCGGAAATCCTCACCAGCCAGCGTCTGGCCGTGACGGCGTTTCTGGGCGAAGACCACGACGCCGCGCATCAGCTGGTGGCGCGAAAAGAGGTGATTCGCCAGATTGAAGCCACCGCCAGCCGTGAGCATTTTAAAAAGCTGCGCGATGATAAAAATGCGTGGGCGGAATCCGGCGATATTTTCCAGCGTATTCTGCGGGATTACCGCCGCGTACATCACCATATTGCCGCCGTGGCCTATCCCGTTATTGACCGGCGCGGTGATGAATTACTGGCAAGGGTTGACAATAATTCAGACGCGTGAATCCCATAATAAAAACAACAGGAAAACTTCATGAGAGTGCTTATTTGTTCAGGACGGTTTTATGCCGGTATCAGTACATTAACGCGGGTACTGGATTTATATTCGCAATCACAAAATATCCGCGTTGTGATCCACGGAGGACATCAGTCCACCGGTGGTGCAATCGAGCGTTGGGCGCGGGAGGCAGGTGTTCACATCGTGCGCTATCCCGCCAGCTGGGCGACACACGGTAAATATGCTGAAATCCGCCGGAATATTTTTATGTTAGAAGACAGCCGCCCGGATATTATCCTGGCATTTTCAGGCGGAGAGGATACCGCTGATTGTATCGGGCTGGCGAAAAGTAAAGGAATTAAAGTGATTGAAATTGAACAGTATCTTTAACGCAAAAAAAAACCGGAAGTTAAGTGCAATTTTTTTCAGAATATTCGGGAAACCGGTTTCTGGATTAATCTGATAGTCCCGGCAAAGGCTTTATAAGAGGTTATATTTATTCGAGGGTAGAGAGGTTGCTCCGCATTATTTCTGTTCCTTTTTATAGAAATTTAACGCAACCGGCTACGTACACAGGAGAATTAAATTGACCACAGAACTGAAGGATACCACCACAGAAACGCCCCCGATCCCCGCCCTCAGTGGCGGGAAAACGGCTTTCTTCTTCGATGTTGACGGCACGCTCGCCGAAATCTGCGCCGGGCCGGACGACGTTACCCTTCCCGCTGCCGTTCGCGATAACCTGAAAGCCCTGGCTGCGGCCACATCCGGCGCTGTGGCGCTGGTTTCAGGGCGTCCGGTTGAACAGCTTGATCAACTTACCGCGCCGCTGAAATTACCGGCGGCGGGGGTTCATGGTGCTGAGCTGCGCGACTTTGCAGACAATCTGCACCGCGTAACGTTGCCGGAGGATGTTGCGCGTGCGCTGCAATATCAGCTCGAACAGGGAATGGCCGGGATGCCGGGCACGCTGCTCGAAGCCAAAGGCATGGCGTTTGCCTTGCACTACCGTCAGGCACCGGCTTTTCAGCAGCAGGTGCTGCAACTGGCCGAATCGGCTGTCGCCGCGTATCCCGAACTGATGCTTCAGCGCGGTAAATGCGTGGTCGAAATCAAGCCGCGCGGCAATGACAAAGGCTCCGCCATTACCACCTTCATGCAGCAGGCCCCGTTCTCGGGGCGCATTCCGGTATTTGTCGGCGATGACCTGACTGATGAAAAGGGCTTCCAGGTCGTCAATGCCATGAAGGGGATTTCCGTGAAAGTCGGCGGGGGTTTCAGCCATGCGCGCTACCGTCTGGCGCAGGTCAGCGATGTGCATCAGTGGCTGGAATCGTTACAACGTCACTTAACCGTTACTCATAAGGAGACAAAATCATGAGCCGCCTGGTTGTCGTATCTAACCGTATTGCTATTCCTGACGGGTCAAAATCCGCGGGCGGGCTTGCTGTCGGTATCATGGATGCGTTGAAAAATACGTCCGGCCTGTGGTTTGGCTGGAACGGAGAAATCAGTGAAATCTCAGGGGAAGAGGACGATGATCTCAGTCTGGTGGAAGAAGACGGCATCACCTATGCCTCAGTTCCGCTTAATCAAAACGATTACGATCTCTATTATTGCCAGTTTTCCAATGCCGTACTCTGGCCAGCGCTTCATTACCGCATCGACCTGGTGGATTACCAGCGTGAAGCCTGGGAAGGCTACTGCCGCGTCAATGATCTGCTGGCGAGAAGATTGCAACCCCTGATAAAGCCCGACGATATTTTGTGGATCCATGATTACCATTTGCTGCCTTTTGCCGCCGCGCTGCGCAGACTTGGCGTGAAGAACCGCATCGGCTTTTTCCTGCATATTCCGTTCCCGACGCCCGAAATTTTTAACGCCGTACCGCCGCATAACGAACTGCTGGAAATGATGTCGCACTACGACTTGCTGGGCTTCCAGACCGAAAGCGACCGGCAGGCATTTCTGGATAATCTCGGCGAACTGACCACGTTGCAGCCGTCCAATACCTGTCTGCATCAGGCGTTCGGCAACACGTTCCAGACCGGCGTTTATCCGATCAGCATTGCGCCGGACAGCATCCGCAAAATGGCAGAAGGGCCGTTGCCGCCCAAAATGGCCGCGATGGAACCCGAATTGCGTGAAGCGAAAAACATCATTTCCTGCGAGCGACTGGATTACACCAAAGGGCTGCCGGAGCGTTTTCTGGCGTTTGAAGCGCTACTTGAGAAATTCCCGCAGCATCGCGGCAAAGTGCGGTATTCCCAGATTGCGCCGACGTCGCGCGGCGATGTGCAGGCCTATCAGGAGCTGCGTCATCAGCTTGAAACCGAAGTCGGGCGGATTAACGGGAAGTACGGCAGTTTTAACCAGACGCCGCTGTTCTATCTCAATCAGCATTTCCAGCGCAGCCTGCTGATGAAACTGTTCCGCCTGACCGACGTCGGGCTGGTCACGCCGCTGCGCGATGGCATGAATCTGGTGGCGAAAGAGTATGTGGCGGCGCAGGATCCGCAGGACCCCGGCGTGCTGGTGTTGTCGCAGTTTGCCGGTGCCGCCAATGAACTGACGGCGGCGCTGATCGTTAATCCGTATGACCGTGATGATGTGGCCGCCGCGCTCGATAAAGCCCTGACCATGCCGCTGGAAGAGCGTCGTGAACGCTACAACGCCATGATGGCCGTGCTGCGTGAAAACGATATCGCCCACTGGGGGGAAACCTATTTGCACGATTTGCAGGCGATTTCTCCCCACGACGTCGCACACCACGCCGTCGCCTGAACACTTTTCTAAACACAGCCCCCGGAATGCGGGCTGTGTCATTTTTTAACGCAATGCAGAGGCTTACCGCATATGCAAAACGCTAAATTAAAGAGTCATGAATTCCCCGAACTGGAACCGATTGAGCTGATTCTCGACCGGATGATGGACGCCGAGCCGGAACCGGAAATGATCGAAGGGCTACCGCCGTCCGATGCCTTAACGCCCGCAGACCGTTACATGGAACTGTTCACCGCCGTGCAGTCGTCGCGCCTGTTTGAAGACAGTAAAACGTTCCCCGACTGCGCGCCGAAAATGGATCCGCTGGATATTCTCCTGCGCTACCGCCGGATAAAAAATCATCCCGGTTTTAACCTGCAACGCTTTGTGGATGCGCATTTTTCGTTACCGGCACATCACGGCGATGAATACGTCAGCGATCCGGGCGATTCCCTGACAGAGCACATCGATAAACTCTGGCCCGTGCTGACGCGCCAGCCGGAAGACCATGTGCCGTGGTCGTCATTACTGCCGTTGCCGCAGGCGTATATTGTGCCGGGCGGGCGTTTCAGCGAGACCTATTACTGGGATTCCTACTTCACCATGCTGGGGCTGGCGGAAAGCGGCCGCAACGATTTGCTGCGCACCATGGCGGATAACTTCGCCTGGATGATTGAGATGTACGGGCATATTCCCAACGGCAACCGGACGTATTATCTCAGCCGCTCGCAGCCGCCGGTGTTTGCGCTGATGGTTGAACTGTTCGAAGAGGACGGCGTGCGCGGGGCGCGGCGTTATCTGGATCATCTGCTGAAAGAGTACGCATTCTGGATGGACGGCGCAGGATCACTGATGCCCAATCAGGCCTACCGTCACGTCGTTTGTTTGCCAGACGGCGCGCTGCTGAACCGTTACTGGGACGACAGGGATACGCCGCGCGATGAATCGTGGCGCGAAGATGTGGAAACAGCCAAGCTTTCGAGCCGTCCGGCCAATGAGGTTTACCGTGATCTGCGCGCCGGTGCGGCCTCCGGCTGGGATTATTCCTCACGCTGGCTGCGCGATCCGGACAGACTGGCGAGTATCCGCACCACGCAGTTTATTCCGGTCGATCTCAACGCGTTTCTGTACAAGCTGGAAAGCGCCATTTCGAATATCGCCGGCCTGAAAGGCAACCGTGAAACGCAGGCCCTGTTCCGGCATAAAGCCGAGGTTCGCCGCGACGCCATTACCCGTTATCTGTGGGATGACGAAGAAGGGTGTTTCCGTGATTATGACTGGCACCGTCAGCAGCGGGCGCGGTTTTCCGCCGCCAGCGTGGTGCCGCTGTTTGTCGGGCTCGCCACCCACACCCAGGCTGAAAGCGTCGCCGCCGTGGTGCGCGAACGCCTGCTGACCTCCGGTGGTTTGCTGGCGACAGAGGTTGAAACCGGTGAACAATGGGACAAACCTAACGGCTGGGCACCGCTGCAATGGATGGCGATCCAGGGTTTCAAACTGTACGGCAACGATGCGCTGGGTGATGAAATTGCCCGCAGCTGGCTGAGAACGGTGAATCAGTTTTATCAGAAGCATCACAAGCTGATTGAGAAATATCACATCTCCGGCAGCGCCGCGCGCGAAGGCGGCGGCGGCGAGTATCCGCTTCAGGACGGTTTCGGCTGGACCAACGGCGTCGTCCGCCGTCTGATCGGGCTGTATGGCGAGAATTACGAGTAAAGGTCTGACGCGCCAGTGCAGAAACAATCGTTTCGTTGACGTTATGTTAATGCTGGCGGGACTCTCACAGCTTTGGGATGCGGCGAATTAGGGATAGAGTAAAATCCGCCGCAGGAAATTTTCTCCAACACATGAGAGCAGACACGATGCAACCCGTTAAAAAATTTCGTTTTTATCGCCCGCTGAAAGGCCACAGCCATACGTTTGGTGAACAATGGTTTGCCCTGAAAGCAGAAGCCTTCGCCCGGTTTTTCGGCACGCCAACGTTCCTGATCGCGCAGACGCTGATCGTCGCCGTCTGGATCTACCTGAATATTTCCGGACTGTCCAAATTTGACCCGTATCCGTTTATTCTTCTGAATCTGGCTTTCAGCTTGCAGGCCGCTTACGCCGCGCCGCTGATTCTGCTGGCACAAACCCGTCAGGCCGAGCGCGATCTGGCGCATGCACTGACGGATGCCCAACACCGGGAAGACCTGGATGAGGCGATGGCAAAACGTCAGACCGTCGCTGAGGAAAATTCCGCGCAGTTGCTGATTCTGGTTCACCAGAACATCGCGTTAACCTCACTGACCAAAGAGCTGGCTGAACGGATTGAAACCCTGACAACGCAGCTCGCCAGCCGTTAAAGAAAAGCTACGCCTCGTTCTTCAAATCATCCTTTTTCAAATAGATATCAGGCCGGGTTATCGCCCACGCATAATCCGGCCGGTTGACCGGTTCATAACCGAATTTTTCATACAACCAGGGGGCGGTGGTGGTAAACAGCATCATGCGGCGCAGGCGCGCGCAAACCGGATGCGACTGGCAGCATTCCACCAGCCAGCCGCCGAGGTTTTTCCCCTGATATTCCTCAAGCACATAGACGTCGCACAGGTAGGCAAAGGTGGCGTAGTCGGTAATAAACCGGGCGAAACCAATTTGCTTTTCACCGTCAAACAACCCAAAGTTCAGGCTGTGTTCGACAGAATCGCGAACCGTCTGTTCATCGATTCCGGCGGCCCACGTTGAGCGGGTCAGGTAACGATGAATTGCCGGGATATCGAGTACCGTTTTATCCGTGGTGATATGAAATGTGCCTTTGATCCACTGGCAGTCGTCGGTTGCTGTCACTGTGTTCTCCATGAATTTGGGTTGTTTTAATGATCACCGTACGAATGTAGCGCAGACCGGTCGGGATTTCATACAGACGGGCTGTAAAAAGCGGGCTGAATGATGTATCCTGCACTCATCATTAATATGCTGTATATAATTACAGTATAAGGAGCGAGTCATGGCTGTTGAAACAAAATTTGTTGTCGTCAGAAAAGGTGAAGAGAAAATGACATTTGCCAATAAAAAAGATGCGGACGCTTACGACAAGATGCTCGATATGGCAGATACCTTCACCGAGTGGTTATCGCAGAGCGGGTTGGAAATTGACGAAGCGCTGGCGGAAAACATTGCGCTGCACCTCGCCGAGCAAAAAGACGCCGTTCAGCATATTCTGCGCACCAGTAAATTGCCGGAAGTCGCAGCGGTCGTCGTTGAAGAAGCGGCTGAAGAAACCGCAGAGCCTGAAACGGCTGAACATGCCGAACCCGCAGAAGCAGAAGCAACGCCAGCACCGAAAAAACCGCGCGCAGTGAAAGCCGCCTGACTTCTTTGTCATAAAGAACGTCAGAAAGGGCACGCACCGGCAATAACCGGCGTGCCCCTTTATTAATGCGATTCCACAAGACACCAATCCTCAAGACTTCGGCTCGTAACGAAGATATCCCGCCACACCGCCTTTTCCGCCATCTTTCGGATGATTAATACCGTCGCTGACGCTGACCACCGGGAAATCAAACGGTGATACGCCTTCAATGCAGGCGACATTAACGCCGTAGAATTCAGGATTCGAGCGTCGCTGATGGAAAGTGTAAATCCCGCAAACCGAACAGAAGAAATGGGCGGCTTCACCGGTGTTAAACCGGTATTCGGTAAGTTTGTCCTTGCCCTTGATCACCTCCACTTCCTGAGCCGGGACGACGACCGCGCCACGCATACGGCAGAATGAACAATTGCAGCGAAGTACGTTGTTATAGCCATCGGTCAGTACGGCGCTGAAGACAACCGAACCGCAATGGCACTGGGCAGACACTTTATCTGACATGGAAATCTCCTGAGATTGTCCGGCGAATGAGCGGGCTAGCCGGTTCACCGTGTTGAATGTTTTCATCGAAGCTGACAGGCGTTCAGTTACGTTAGACGCTTTTTTATCATTGCTCAACCGCATGACAGGAAGTCAGGTTGGGGGTATGTTACTGGCAATTTATTTTTGCGGAGCGGGTAATGGACATTATCGGGATCATCCTCTCGGCGGGGAAAGCCTCAGTTAACGTGGCGCTTTACACGCTGATCCCAATCATGGTGGTTATGCTGATCATCATGAAGTATCTGGAAGTTCGTGGCGTTCTCGACGGGATTGTCCGGCTGGTGACGCCGGTTTTACGCCCGTTTGGCGTCACGGGCATGGCGGTGTTTGCCCTGATCCAGCTGAATTTTGTGAGTTTCGCCGCACCGCTGGCATCACTGGCGCTGATGGAAAAAAGAGGCACGTCCGACCGCCATCTCGCCGCCACGCTGGCGATGCTTTTCGCCATGGGGCAGGGCAACGTGTTTTATCCGCTCATTCCTTACGGCCTGCACTGGGGCGCGGCGATTATTATTTCGATTGTGGGTGGCCTTGGCGCGGCCAGTGCGACGTATTATATTTTTGGGCGACGCCTGTCGGCCACCGCGCTGGAGCGGGAAGGCAATCCGCTGGAAGATAAGGCTAACAAAGGGTTGATCGCGATTATCAACGGCGCGGGTTCTGACGCTATTCGTCTGGCGCTGGGTTCTGTGCCGATGCTGATCCTCTCGCTGACCGTCGTCGGCATTTTAAAAGAAGCCGGCGCGATTGAGTTTCTGACCCGTGTGCTGGGGCCGGTGTTAGGCTATTTCAGTATTTCAGAGGTGTACGTTTTGCCCGCGCTGACCAAAATGCTTGCGGGCGGCACGGCGTATTACGGCGTAGTGTCCGACCTGATTCACCGCGGGCTGTTTTCCCCGCAGCAGGTGAATGCGTCCAGCGGTTTTCTGATTCAGACGCTCGATTTACCCGGTATCGGTATTTTTCTGGGGATCGCCAGCCGTTTTGTCCGGTTGTTCCGTTATGCGCTGCCGGGCGCGATAATCGGCATCCTCATTCGCAGCATTATTCACGCATGGGTATTTTGACTGTTCAAGGGAGTTTTTTATGAAAGAGAAGTTTCCGCAAGGCTTTATGTGGGGCGGCGCAACGGCGGCCAATCAGGTGGAAGGGGCATACGATCAGGATGGCAAAGGGCTGTCGATTGTCGATGCTATCCCCGGCGGTAAAGACCGGTTACGCATTGTTTCTTCACCGGAATTTGATTTCACGCTGGATACCGCAAAACACACCTATCCGAACCACAAGGGCATCGATCACTACCATCGTTTCGAAGAAGATATCGCCCTGTTTGCGGAAATGGGTTTCAAATGTTACCGCTTCTCTATCGCCTGGACGCGCATCTATCCGAACGGCATCGAGCAACAGCCGAACGAAGCCGGTCTGGCGCACTATGACAAGGTGATCGACGCCTGTATCGCGCACGGCATCGAGCCGGTAATCACAATTTCCCATTACGAAATGCCGCTGCATCTGGCGACCGAATTTGGTGGCTGGAAAAACCGCGAACTGATTGGTCACTTCGAGCGTTTTGCCCGCACAGTGCTGACGCGCTTTGGTCATAAGGTGAAATACTGGATGACCTTTAACGAGATCAACAGTGCGGCGCATTTCCCGATCATGAGCCAGGGGCTGACGGTAAAAACCGGCGCGCTGGAAGCGCAGGCTAAATTCCAGGCATGGCATAACCAGTTTGTCGCCAGCAGCCTGGCGGTCAAAATTGCCCACGAAACCAATGCGCAGATTCAGATCGGCTGCATGATCCTGTTTGCCACCAATTACGCTTACGATTGTAATCCGGTGAACCAGCTCGAAACCCTTAAAGAGTCACAGGCGTTTAACTTCTACTGCGCGGACGTGCAGGCAGGCGGGAAATATCCGTACTACGCCAAACGTTTGTGGGCATCGCAGGGCGTTGCGCTGGATATCCAGCCGGGCGATCTGGAACTGATCAAACAGCACACGGTGGATTACATTGGTTTTAGCTATTACATGTCTTCGACCATCAATAAAACCAATCCCGACGCGGTGTCTGCCCAGGGCAACCTGCTCGGCGGCGCGCGTAACCCGTTCCTCGAAGCCAGCGACTGGGGCTGGGAAATCGATCCGGTTGGCCTGCGTATCGCGCTGAATCAGCTTTACGACCGCTACGAAAAGCCGCTGTTCATTGTTGAGAATGGTTTAGGTGCCGTCGATAAACCGGATGAAAACCACGTTATCGCCGATGATTACCGCATCAACTATCTGCGCCAGCATATTGCTGCGATGGCAGAAGCCATTGAGGACGGCGTGGATCTGATGGGTTACACGCCGTGGGGCTGTATCGATCTGGTGAGTATGTCCACCGGTGAGATGAGCAAACGCTACGGGCTGATTTATGTCGATCTCGATGACAAAATCTCCGGCACCGGCAACCGTTACAAGAAAAAATCTTTCCACTGGTATCAGAAAGTGATCGCCACCAACGGCGAAGATATCCGCTAAAACGGTGATCTAAAAATTGGTCGAAAAATTCGGGCGGAGAGATCCGCCTGAATCTTTTTAACAACCCATTTTAATAACGAATTCAGGCCTCGCACTCCCCGCTGGCGAAAATAAACCCACTGAAATCCGGTAAACAGGCTAGTATGAAAAGTATTGCCCGCACAGGGCGATAAGCCGTTTCGCCTCCCTGACCTTTACCCTTTCTTCTTTTTACGTGCACTCTTATCGCAGCTCAGGCAACTGCCTTCTCGGGTCCCCGTAAGGTATGTTGATGTGAAAAAGACTGTCATTGACTGGTTTAAAAGCAAACGGGCACCGCCTGTAATCTCCCTTACCGGGCGTCATCGCGCCAGCACGCGGGAACAGCCAGTGCCGATCCGCACGGAGCTTTTCTCGGCGGATCAGATGGAACGCTACGGCGGAAAACTGGCCCTCTCGCACAAACTCTCCGGTAAAAAACTCCCGTATTACCTGCTCAAACGCCTTGATGATAATGAAAAAGTCCTGACCCGAAGTTGCCTGATTTTAAGCAACGGCGAGAAAGCGAGTATTACGCCCGCCGGGGAATGGCTGCTCGATAACTTTTATCTGATTGAAGAACAAATCCGCCTGGTGCGTCAGTTGCTGCCGAAAAACTTCGGTAAGGGCCTTCCGCCACTCGGCGCGCCGCATTTCTGCCCACGTATTTATGATATCGCCACCGAGGTCGTCAGCCACAGCGACGGACTGCTGGATATCACCACGCTCACCCGATTTTTCACCACTTACCAGAGCGTGAAACCGCTGACGCTCGGCGAACTGTGGGCTTTTCCCGGTATGCTGCGCCTGGCATTAATCGAGAATCTGCGTCGTGTCAGTATTGAAGTGGCGAATGCCCAGCAGGAACGCAATCTGGCCGATTATTGGGTCAATAAATTGCAGGACAGCGCCGAAAACGATCCGTCCAGCCAGATCATTATTATCGCCGATATGGCGCGTACCAATCCGCCGCGGACCAGCGCGTTTGTCGCCGAACTGGTGCGCCGCCTGCAAGGACATGGCTCCATGCTGGCACTGCCGCTGACCTGGGTGGAACAGCGCCTGAGCGAAGTCGGGCTGACGCAGCGTGAAGTAATTGACAAATTTAACCAGCAACTGGCCGCCAACCAGCTTTCTGTCAGCAACAGCATTATGGGATTACGCCAGCTGACCGAAATGGACTGGGCAGACTTTGCTGAAAATCTCAGCGTGGTCGAGCAGACGTTGCAGGGCGATCCTGCCGGTATTTACCCGCAGATGCATTTTGATACCCGCGACAATTACCGCCATCAGATTGAACGACTTTCGCGAAATTCGCGCCACGATGAACCCTTTGTTGCCGCCCGTGCCGTGGCTTTAGCCCGTGAGACAACCGGTCCCTATCAGCAACAACACGTCGGCTACTATCTGATTGATGCCGGGCGTAAAGCGCTGGAGAAAGATCTTAACGCCCGTTTTTCCCTGATCACCCGCATACGCGCCAGACTGAGTCAGACACCGCTGCTGTCATGGCTCGGCAGTCTGTTGCTGCTAACCACCGCCGTGACCGCTCATGCGCTTTACCGTTCGGAAAATCCGCCTCTGCACTGGGTGTGGTGGGCGCTTCTGGTTCCGGTGGTGCTGGTCGCCAGCCAGTTTGCCCTGAATCTGCTCAGCGAAATCACCACCCGCAGCCGAACGCCACAGCCGTTACCGCGTCTGGAATTTGCCGGGGGCATCCCGCAAAGCGCCAGCACGCTGGTGGTGATCCCCTGTCTGCTAGGCAGTAAAAATAATATCGACGCGCTGATTAACAGCCTCGAAGTCTGTTATCTCGGCAATGTGTCGGCGCATCTTAATTTCGCGCTGCTGAGTGATTTTCACGACAGCGACCAGCGCGACAATCCCAAAAATGACGACCTGCTGATCCACGCCACCCGGCAGATCCAATCGCTGAACCGCCGTTATCCCGACACGGAAGGCGCGCGGTTTACGCTTTTACATCGCGACAGTGAAATGAATCCGCAGCAAGGCGTGTGGATGGGTTACGAGCGTAAACGCGGCAAGCTGAACGCGCTGAATCGCTGGCTGCGTGAGCAGGCCCAGCCGTTCTCGCTGATTGAAGGCAGTACGCAGGCACATCTGCGTCAGGTGAAATACGTGATCACGCTCGACAGCGACACGGTTCTGCCGCGCGCAACGGCGCATCAGCTGGTGGCCGCCATGGCGCATCCGCTGAATCATCCGGTGTACAGCGAAGAACTTCAGCGGGTGATTTCCGGTTACGCCATTCTCCAGCCACGGCTGGCGGAAGAAATCCCGGAAAACGGGCAGGGGCGTTACGCCGCGTTGTGCAGCAGCGTGCCGGGAAACGATCCGTATTCGTCCATGTCGTCCGATATCTATCAGGATCTCTTCGGTGAAGGCTCGTTTGTCGGAAAGGGCATTTACGACGTGGATGTCTTTATGCAGGCCACAGAAAACACCTGCCCGGAAAATCTGGTGCTCAGCCACGACTTGCTGGAAGGCTGTTACGCCCGCTCCGGGATGCTCAGCGATGTGGTGCTGTACGAGCAATATCCTGACCATTATCTGGCGGATGTGGCGCGTAAAACCCGCTGGATACGCGGTGACTGGCAATTGCTGAACTGGCTCGGTTTGCGGGTGACGCAGGAAGACGGTCAGCGCGCCCGCAATCCGCTGACATTGCTTTCACGCTGGAAACTGTTTGATAACCTGCGCCGCAGTCTGGTCGCGCCCGCCTTATTAATCCTCATTTTCAGCACGCTGATTCTGGTGCCCAACAAGCTTTACTGGTTCGGATTGATCAGCTTTATGCTGCTGTTCCCCGCGCTGGTGGCGCTGGTGCTGGACCTGCTCAATAAAGGCCCGCGCCGCGCGCTGATCCCTCATCTCAAAAGCGTGTTTTCGGCCACCGTCAGCCGGGTGTCGCGGATTGTCCTGCACCTGATGACGTTGCCGCACGAAGCCGTTTACTCCGTGCAGGCGATTTTACTCACACTCTGGCGGCTGAACGTCAGCCATCGCAAATTGCACGAATGGGCGAGCGTAAGCATCAGTGCGCAAAACCGGGCGCATTCACCGGAGTATTTTTATCGCCGGATGTGGGCCAATCCGCTGGCCGGTGTGGCGGTGACCATGGTGGCCGCGTATTCCCATCCGCCGCTGCTGGCGTTCGCGCTGCCGCTGGGTATTCTGTGGTTTCTTGCGCCACGCATTCTGTGCTGGCTCAGTCAGCCCGCAAAACGCCAGGTGACGGATTTCAATATTCTGCAACACAACTTCCTGCGCCAGACGGCACGCCAGACCTGGGCTTTCTTTGAAGATTTCGTCAATGAAACTGAAAACTGGCTGCCGCCGGATAATTTCCAGGAAATCCCGCAACCGACGATTGCCCACCGCACATCGCCCACCAATATTGGCCTGTCGTTGCTGGCCAATATTACCGCGTGGGATTTTGGTTATCTCACGCAAAAAGAGGTGCTGGAACGCACCAGCCTGACGCTGGATACGCTCGATAAACTCGAGCATTATCGCGGTCATCTTTATAACTGGTACGACACACGCACGCTGGAACCGCTGAATCCGCGCTACATTTCCAGCGTGGACAGCGGCAATCTGGCCGGGCATCTGCTGACGCTGAGCACCGGTTTACGCCTGTGGCGCACGCAGCCCGCGACGGACATCGGACGCTGGCTGACCGGGCTGGAAGATACCCTGCAAATGGCAGAAAAGCAGACGTCATCACCGCTGCTGGTCAAAATCCGCCAGCTGATGCCGCAAACGGCAAACGTGCAGGCGCTGGATCCTTTGCGGGAAATGCGCGCGCTGCTCACATCTGCCGATACCGTCTGGCTGCAACGTCTGGCCGCACAGATTGACGCCGGTCTGGACGAGTGGACCGAGTTTTATGGCGCGTTTTCGCCGGAGGTGCAAAGCGGCGTATTGCCTTCGTTGCAATGGCTGGCGCAGCAGGATGCGCAAACGGAGCCGGATTTATCCCGCGCTGTCGGGCTGGCGCGTCAGCGTCTGGACATTATCCGTGAGCTGGAAAAACGCCTGAACGACCACGCGCACATGGATTTCCAGTTCCTGTATGACAAAAGCACCCATCTGCTGACCGTCGGTTACAACTGCGACGCGCATAAAATGGACAGCGGGAAATACGATCTGCTGCCGTCGGAAATTCGCCTCACCAACTACGTCACCATCGCCACCAATCAGTTACCGCAAAAAAGCTGGTTCGCGCTGGGACGCTTGTTCACCGTCATCGACAAACAACCGTCGCTGATGTCGTGGAGCGGTTCGATGTTTGAATACCTGATGCCGCAACTGGTCATGCCCGCGTATCCGGACACGCTGCTGGTACAAATGTGCCAGACCGCCGTTGACCGGCAAATCGCCTGGGGCAGGGAGAAAAAGGTGCCGTGGGGCATTTCTGAATCCGCCTATGCCGCGTTTGATCTCAACCAGAATTACCAGTATCACGCGTTTGGCGTGCCCGGCCTCGGGCTGAAACGCGGCCTTGCCGAAGACATGGTGGTGGCACCGTACGCCACGCTGATGGCGCTGATGATCCGGCCGCAGGAAGCCTGTCTCAATCTGGTAGAGCTGGAAAATCGCGGCGCTCGCGGGGAATACGGATTTTATGATGCGCTCGATTACACGCCGTCGCGCCTGATCCGCGGGCAGATTTATATCGTGGTGCGCTCGTACATGGCCCACCATCAGGGCATGGGTTTTCTGGCGCTGGCGAATGTGCTGCTCGATGCACCCATGAACGCGCGCTTTGCGGCGAATGCGGCATTCCAGTCTGCGCGACTGTTGTTGCAGGAACGCGTGCCGGACGCCGTAGAACTTTACAGCCCGCGCCGTCACTTTGAATCGCACGACAGCACGCTGCAAAAAGTGAATATCGAACTGCGTGAATTCAGCAACGCCGACAGTCCGGCACCGGAAGTTCAGCTGCTTTCCAATACGAATTATCATCTGATGGTGACGCAGGCGGGCGGCAGCGTCACCCGCTGGAAAGACCTGACGCTGACCCGCTGGCGGGAAGATGCAACGCGCGATCACAGGGGTATTTTCTGTTATCTGAGTGACCCGGAATCCGGCACCGTCACCAGCAATACGTGGCAGCCGCTCGGCAAGCAGAAGGGCACCTATCACGCCGTGCTGACCGATGCCGGCGCTGAGTTCAGACGGACTCACGGCTCGCTGAGCACGCAAACGCATATCGTGGTATCACCGGAGGATGATGTTGAAATCCGCCGGATGACGGTCACGCATCATGGCCGCCATGCCCGTGAGCTGGAAATCACCACTTACGCTGAAGTCGTACTGGCTCCGGCCGCCAATGACGCGGCGCATCCGGCGTTCAGCAACCTGTTTGTGCAGACCGAACTGATGCCCGCACAGGAAGGGATTTTATGTCATCGCCGCCCGCGTGAGCCTGAAGAACAGTGCCCGTGGATGTTCCATATGATGGCGATCCACGGTGCCGTTGAGCGGGAAACGTCGTTCGAAACCGATCGTGCGCAGTTTATCGGCCGTGGCAATACGGCCTCAAATCCGCAGGCCCTGCGCCGGGCGGGGGCGCTGAGTAACAGCGCCGGTGCGGTGCTGGATCCGGTGATGGCCATCCGCCAGCGCATCCGCCTCAAACCCGGCGTGCCGGTGATCATCGATATGGTTTACGGGATTGCGGACACCCGCCTGCAAAGTCTGGCGCTGATGGAAAAATACCGCGATCACCATATTGCTGATCGGGTATTTGAAATCACCTGGTCGCACAGTCAGGTGGTGCTGCGCCAGCTGAATGCCACCGAGGAAGATGCCGGGCTGTTTAACCGGCTGGCCGGTGCCATTATTTTTGCCAGTCAGGAAATGCGCGGTGATGCGCAGGCCGTGAGCGCGAACCGCCGCGGGCAATCCGGATTGTGGGGGCAATCGCTCTCCGGCGACCTGCCAATCGTTCTGCTGACGATGACCAGCAATGAAAATATCGGGCTGGTGACGTTGCTGATCCGTGCGCATCATTACTGGCGGCTGAAAGGGCTGAAAGTCGATCTGGTCATTCTGTGTAATGATTCCGGCGGCTATCAGCAGGCGCTGCAAAATCAGATACTCAGCCTGGTGGCGTCCGGCGCGGGTTCCAGCCAGACCGATATTCCGGGCGGCATTTTTGTCCGTAATGGCGAACAGATGACGCAGGACGATCGCACGCTGCTGATGAGCGTCGCCCGCGTGGTGATCGACGACCGTCGCGGAACGCTGGCGGATCAGCTGAATCAGCGGATGCAGCCACCGCATGTCTCTCTGCCCGCCCTGTTGCCGGTGCGCACACTCAGGGACAGCCAGCCCGTCGCCGCTGTAACGCGTGACCTGACGTATTTCAACGGACACGGCGGATTCTCCCCTGATGGCCGTGAATATCAGATTGTGCTCAACGAAGGCGAAAACACGCCTGCGCCGTGGTCGAACGTACTCGCCAATGCCGGTTTTGGTTCGGTGATTTCAGAAAGCGGTCAGGCCTATACCTGGTATGAAAATGCCCATGAATACCGCCTGACGCCGTGGGAAAACGACCCGGTGAGCGACAGTTCCGGCGAAGCGTTTTATCTGCGCGATGAAGAGACCGGCAGCGTCTGGTCTCCGGCGCCCTTGCCGGTTCGCGGCCCCGGCGGTTACGTGACGCGGCACGGCTTTGGTTACAGCGTCTTCGAGCATACCGAACGCGGGATCAGCAGCGAAATGACAGTCCTGGTCGCGGAGCACGCGCCGGTCAAACTGGTCATGCTGACGCTGACGAACGTGTCCGGCAGGCCACGCAGGCTGTCAGTGACCGGTTATGTCGAGTGGGTGATGGCCGACTTGCGGGTGAAATCCGCCATGCATATTGTCACCTCGGCGGCGCACGTCGTGCAGGGCTGCGGCGTGCTGGCGACCAATCACTACACCAGCAACGGCTCACCGCGCACCGCGTTTTTTGCTGTCACCGGTGCGCATTGCTCCGTGAGCGGCGATCGCCGTGAATTCCTCGGAAGGACGGGCTCCACCGCCGCGCCCGCTGCGATGAAAAATCAGCGTCTGTCGGATAAAACCGGTGCGATGTTTGACCCTTGCGGCGCGGTGCAGTCGGCGACCACGCTGATTGACGGCGATCAGCGCACCTTTATTTTCGCACTGGGTCTCGGGCAAAACGCAGGAGACGCCGAAGCGCTGATCCATCAGTTCTTCCACGAAGGTGCGGCGCAGGCCGAGCTGGATCGCGTTCATCATCACTGGCATCAGGTGCTGGATAAAATTCAGATCACCACGCCGGATAAGTCCGTCGATTTGCTGACCAACGGCTGGCTGATTTATCAGACCCTTGCCAGCCGCATACTGGCGCGCAGCGGGTATTACCAGTCCGGCGGGGCGTTTGGTTTCCGCGATCAGTTGCAGGATACGCTGGCGCTGACGCACGCCGCGCCACAACGGATGCGCGATCAGATCCTGCTGTGCGCCTCGCGGCAGTTTATTGAAGGCGACGTTCAGCACTGGTGGCATCCGCCGACCGGCAATGGCGTCCGGACGCGCTGCTCCGACGATTACCTGTGGCTGCCGCTGGCAATCAGTCATTACATAGCGGTGACCGGCGATCACGCCATTGCGCAAGAATCCGTGCCGTACCTTGAAGCGCGTCTGCTGGCACCCGGCGAGGAATCTTTCTACGAACAACCGGTGGTCAGCACTACGCAGGAAACCCTGTGGCAGCACGGCGTGCGAGCGCTTAAATACGGGCTGAAAATGGGCGAGCACGGCCTGCCGCTGATGGGCGCGGGCGACTGGAACGATGGCATGAATCTGGTCGGGCTGGGCGGACGCGGGGAAAGTGTCTGGCTGGGCTTCTTCCTCTATGACGTGCTGCAACGTTATGGCGCGCTGGCGGAAGAACGTCAGGACGCTGGCGTCGCCGCACTGTGTCGTGAACAATCAGCGCTGCTTAAGCAAAATCTCAACGATCACGCGTGGGACGGTGAATGGTATTTGCGCGGATACTTCGACGATGGAGAGACGCTCGGTTCCCACGTCAACAAGGAGTGCCAGATCGACGCCATTGCCCAAAGCTGGTCGGTACTTTCCGGTGCGGGAACGCCTGAACGCACCGCCAGCGCCATGCAATCGGTGGATAAATACCTTGTCGATGACGACGCCGGTTTGATCAAACTGCTGACGCCACCTTTCGACGGCAACGGCCCGAACCCCGGCTACATTCGCGGTTATCTGCCGGGCGTTCGCGAGAACGGCGGCCAGTACACGCACGGTGCAATCTGGGCGGTGATGGCCTTTGCGAAACAGGGCAATATCGAACGGGCGTGGGAACTGATGGCGATGATTAATCCGATCAATCATAGCCTGACCGCAGACGCTGTCGGACGATACAAAGCCGAACCTTACGTCATTTCAGCCGATATCTACTCGGTCGCGCCACACAGCGGGCGCGGTGGCTGGAGCTGGTATACCGGTTCCGCCGGGTGGACATATCGTCTGATCACCGAATCGCTACTGGGCATCACGCGCCGGGGCGACACGATATCTGTTCGCAGCCAGCTTCCCGAAAACTGGCCGGAAATCAGCGTCACTTACCAGCAGGGCTCGAGCCGCTATCTGATGACCGTCCGCAAAAGTTCGGGGGATTATCGTGTCACGCTGGACGGGAATCTGCTGGAAAATGATCAGATCCCGCTGACCGACGACGGGCAGGATCATCACGTTGAGGTTGAGCTGGGGAGGGCGGCTGAAAACGAATAAATTGTCTGTATGAGTAAATTCCCGGCGCAGGCACAGGGTCTGTGTCCGGGATTTTCGCGTGGTTTTTTTGTGCAAACACAGATCCTGTCTTAGAATATTTTTTATGAGCCTGATCACGCTCATATCAATGATTTTAATTTTTTAGATAAAATTACATCTTTATAATCAAAGAGATTGTCTAAATGCTAAAAAAATCAAGCCAGGTTCTGTGTTTTTTCTTATTCCTCGTCACCGCAAGCATCCACGCAGATGAAATCAATTTATACTCCTTCAACACCGGCTCTTTTGTATACCATCTGACCGGTAACTACGGACAATACAACGAATTTTTCGATAATAAATTCATGTCTGTAGAACGAAAATTCTCCGAAGATTCTAAATACAGCGTCCTGGTGGGCACCATGAATAACAGCTTCGGTGACCGGTGTATCGCACTCGGGTTGCGCAGGGACTGGATACAAGGGGATTCCAACTGGGTATTTAAAGGCGTTTACGGTTACACTGGCGAATTCTTTTTTGACGCCTTCAAGCACTGCGGCGACGACGGTTCCTATGAGGACTTCAAAAAAGTCACCGGCATCGGATTCTCCCCGTATATCTACCATGCGCTTCAGTACAACTTCACCAGCTACTTCGGTGTAGAAACCGGGATCATCCTCCCGTCAGTGTTTGTCGTGAGCGTGCAGTGGAGTTTCAGGTAGGAAATCAGTCCGCAAACGTCCCAACATCAACATTTCGCTGACAACCGAAGTGTCATTCATTTTGACTCCCTATAGTGAGCTCCGAAGACATTCATACCGGAGCATTTTATGATCGCTGTACTTTTTGAAGCTGACACCATTCCTGAACAAAAGGATCGCTACTTTCAGTTAGCCGCAGAGTTGAAACCTTTACTGGACGACGTCGAGGGTTTTATTTCTATTGAACGTTTTCAGAGCCTGAACACACCGGGAAAGATTTTGTCGCTGTCATGGTGGGAAAACGAAGAATCGGTGCTGGCGTGGAAAAAGAATCTGAAACATCAGGCAGCACAATCGGAAGGGCAGAAAACCATTTTCTCGTTTTACCGGATCCGCGTTGTGCAGGTTCTCAGGGACTATTCCTCTGAAAAAGGACGTTATTCGCATGTATGATATTCACGTTATTCTCAGCAATGCGCCCGGTGAACTGGCGCGCCTCGGTTCTGCGCTCGGCAAAAATGGCGTAGGGCTGGAAGGCGGCGGCGTGTTTACGGCAGGCGATGAAAGTCATGCACACTTTCTGGTTGAAGACGGCGAGCGTGCGCGCACGGTGCTGACGGCAGCAGGGCTTAACGTCCGGCAGATTACAAAGCCGGTGATCAGAAAGCTGAAACAGGAACGCCCCGGAGAACTGGGTGCCATTGCCGCTGTCATTGCGCAGAACGGCATTAACATATTGGTGCAGTACAGTGACCATGATAACCGGCTGATTTTGCTTACCGATAACAATACATTGGCCGCACAGGTGACATCAGAATGGGACATACCGGCTGAATGAATTTGCCCGATTTACGTAAAACAGAGGATGACGCATTACAGCTTGAGCTGTCGTTATCCGCGGTTGCATCGGCCATTGCTGACCCATCGCGGGTCAGCATACTTTGCGCGCTGATGGATGGCAGGGCGTGGACCGCCACAGAGCTGAGTTCGGTGGCAAATATTGCGGCGTCTACCGCCAGTGCGCATCTGTCCAGGCTCCTCAACAGCGGATTAATCACCTGTCTTTCTCAGGGAAGGCATCGTTATTACCGGCTGGCAGGCAGCGATGTTGCTCATCTTCTGGAAACGCTGATGGGGATTTCAATGAAATCGGTGAAATCCCCTGTGCCCAAAACGCCGGTGCATTTGCGGGTTGCCCGAACCTGTTACGACCATCTGGCGGGGAAAATTGCAGTCGGGATGTACGAGTTCATGTTAAATGAAGGCTGGCTGGAACCTGAGGGTAATGCGCTGACGGCCGCTGGAAAGCTTCACTTTGATAATTTTGGCGCGATTCTGAATCCGCACACCCGGCGTAAAAGCAGCTGTGCGTGCCTTGACTGGAGTGAGCGTCGTTTTCATCTCGGAGGGGATTCCGGTGCCGCGTTACTGGCCGCTTTTGAGCGAAAAGGCTGGCTGGTCAGAACGCCGGGTTACCGTGAAGTCACGTTCACCGAAGACGGCAAAAGGGCGCTTTTACGCATTTTTCAGATTGATTTGCGCTGATGGAAAATTCTAAATGGCTAAAAACAGTCAACCTGTTGCCTGACCGGAGCCTCTTGCAGAGCTGGCTTTTTCTGTTTTAATCAAATGAACGATACTCAAAGAGAAGTTCTGACCAGGCTTATTTGCAGTTCACTGAAAACAAATCTTTTGTTTTCAGGAAGGACAATACATTGCAATGTATGTAATTATTCTCGTTAACCTTTTGCTCTGGTAAAGCCGCCATGCTTTCTGTTCCCTTTCCTGTCATCACATTACTCGCTCTGTTTTTATTACTTGTAATGACCCTGTTTTCTGACAAAACGCCACACCGTGGCACGCTATGTTTTTTTGTCGCATGCATATTTATGCTTTCCATAAGTACTTTACGCTGGGAATACGATTCAGCTCTATTGCGGAACATCCAGTCAGGGCTTGCAATGCTGTTGCCGCCTGTTGCATGGCAAAGCTTCACATCACCGAACGAAAGCAACAAACGACGTCATTTAGTGACGTTGTTCGTACCGGCAACCATCGCATTAGTTATAAGAATATTCTGGCCATCTGCGACGGATTTTGTGTTATTTCTGCTGTTTTTCGGATACGGATATATGCTGTTTCAAACTGCATGCAGTGGAGAAAATAATTTCACTTTGGTCCGTCTCAACGCGTTATCACATACCCGGAAAATGGCTCTGTTAGCTGGCTGCTTTCTTTGCATATCTGCTCTGACAGACCTTGTTGTTGCTTTGGATTTCGCCACTAACGGCGGAAAGCTGGCTCCCGTTATTGTCGTTTTTTTTCAGGTTACGATGCTTCCTTTTATTGGAGCCACTATTGTCAGTGCTGGAAGCAAAGTCGTCTTATCCAGCGCTGATAGCCGGAAGGAAAAACCAACTACACGTGCTGAAATACCTGAAAGTGGCCAGGCAGAGATTTACTTCATGCTGGAAAAAAAAGTGCGTGAAACGCAGCTCTACCTTAATTCAGATCTCACGCTCAGCCTGCTGGCCAGAAAAATGGGCATACCTGCGCGTCAACTTTCCAGTGTGGTAAATGCAGTACGTCAGTGCAATGTGTCACAGTGGATAAACCACTTCAGGATTGAACGGGCGCAAGAGCTGCTGTTATGCACCGTGCTGCCCGTTACTGACGTAATGCTGGAGTCTGGATTCTCCACTAAATCCAACTTTAACAGGGAGTTTCAGCGGATATGCGGCATTTCACCTACTTTGTTTCGTCAGCAGGCGAGTGAAAATCAAGTGACGAGTTTAAAAACGCACTGATCTTTGCAACCAGCTTCTGGTGAATGTTGTAGCGATTTATTCCGTTGCCATCCTGACAGACGATACCATCTCCCGGTGATCCCTCATTAATCAGCGCTTCTGCTCCAGCTTTACATAACTGCATGAAACTGAAGTGCGTAGCCCCTTCAATAATTTCATATTTCCCCCAACGGGAGCCTATTTCGTTAGCAAGATAGCCTGATTCCTGACTGGCTGACAGGTTAGCCAGGCTATCCATCTGAGCCGCCAAAATCAGGACCGGAATGTTGATACCATGCATGCTCTGTGGGGTAAATCCGGGGGCGAAACCAAGGTCAAGAGAGACGACAGCGCGGATCCGCTGATCCTCATAACTGGCAGAGAGTTTTTCCTGTGAGGGAACCTCATCAATACTGAGTTTTTGCATCACGTTGCAGTCGCCTCGCAGGGGTTGTTGCAGGCAGTCTTTCGCAAATCTGGCGGCATCAAAACGCGCGCCCGCCAGTTCCATAACTGTCCACCCGCCAAGGGAATGCCCCAAAGCGGCAATCCGGCCTTTATCTGTTTCTCCGAACAGCCGTGGGGATTTAGTCATCAGGTCTATAACCTGTGAGATATCCTGCGGTCGCCTCCACAGCTTCTTTGCCTGTGCAGGGTTCTGATTGAATGTGGTGGTTCCGGGGTGGTCGGGAGCAGCCACAATATATCCCTGTGCCGCCATTGCAACTGCAATCCAGGAGAGATTCCGCCAGTTTCCGTTGTAACCATGAGAAAGCACTAAAAGAGGGTGTAGTCCGGGAGTTGGCAATGCATCGCGGATAACGGTAACGCCGGTGAAAGCGGGGTTTTCTCCAACATCTTCAGTTATCCCCTGAGAAGATGTCGGGTACCAGACTGCCACATTTATTACTGCGCCCTCTTGGTCAGAAAACGTTATCTGACGAAAGCCAGGATGCGCGTAAACCTGTATACAAAAAAGTAAAACGAATAATGGAAGGAACCTTGTTTTGAACATCATTAATGAACCTCAACAGTGATGGATGAGCGACATTAATAGATGAAACGCGGCCTGCGGTCGTCCTTGAACACGATCAAGGTCTTAATTTTTTGTTATTTTCAGCAAAAGCTATAATGTGGAAACGGAAAGTGTATTTAAGTGAGTCCACGGTAATTATTACGACACATAAGAGCGTGCACTCACCCGATAACGCTACTCATGCGCGCTCTGTACTCAGCTGATGACTTCCAACGAATCAGGATGCCGCCAGTGTAATTTGGGGGCTAAATAGCTTTGAATCTGCTCAGTCGGCTGTTCATTGATCAGACTGATGATCAGGTCAAAACAATGGATGGCCAGTTCCTTGCAATCCTGTGCGACGGTATCAATTTTCACCGTGAGCGAATCATAAAGATAATGGTCATCAAAACTGCATAAGTGGATATCGCTCTCCAGCAGTTTGTGCTGGCTCATGTAGCGCAATACCCCTTCCATCAGCCCGCAGGACGCGACGAACAGCGCTTTGGGCGGACGTCCCAGCCGGGCACAGAGATTGGCAAACATTTCATAACCTGAGCTGGGATGATAATTACCGTACATAATCCACTCAGGATCCGGGCTGACGCCCGCGCGTTCAAGACCGAGCTGATAACCGGCAAGACGGTCGCGCGTGGGGGAAATGCGGGGCTGACCGCCGAGAAAATAAAATTCATCCGGGTGCTTTTTCGCCACCCGCGCGACCAGCTCGGCGGAAGACTCGATGGCTTCACACACCACCAGCGGCAATTGCGTTTCCTGTAAATAACGGTCAAACAGAATCACCGGTAACTGCTGGCTGATTTTCACGTATTCCGCATCGCTGAGCATACTCGACGCCACAATCAACCCGTCTACCTGGCGCTGAATAAGGTTATTCACCACCATGGTTTCCTGACTGGTGTTCTCATCCGTGCAGGCAATCAGCAGCTGCATACCGTTCTCGCGGCAGAGGGTTTCGAGTTCATTGGAACAGGCGGCAAAACCGTAGTTGGTCATTTCCGGCACAACCAGCCCCAGCGTAAAGCTGCGCGATACGTTGAGTGAACGTGCGTGGATACTCGGCTGATAATGCTGTTCAGCCGCGACGGCAAGCACGCGGTCACGGGTGGTATCGGAGATGCGAAACTTTTTGCTGTGCCCGTTGAGAACCTGACTGGCAGTCGATTTTGACACGCCAGCCAGCTCTGCTATGCCACTGATAGTGATGCGTTTGGTCTTTTTCACTGCGCCATATTCTGTTGTCCGGAAAGGTTTTTATTCTAACACGCAATCGGCTAACAGCCAGTGGCGCAGCGTAATCGGATGATGACCGGTGAAGTTTAATAATGCCGGTAATACAGGGAAATAGCGTGAAGTCATCACCGCTTCGCCGTCGTTGATGAAAATCTCGAGACTCGAGCTGTCACACAGCACCGTCAGTTTGCGTAACAGGCCACGCCAGACGCGTTCTTCCGGTAATCCGGTGCGCCGGTTTTTACGCGTCAGATGCAGACATTCACCGTCCCAGCGGAGAAGCAGATCGCCCCCGAAATCGGCGCTGAACGCCTGCCCGGTTTCAATTTCCACTTCCGCTTTGGTGACATCCCACACCGGCGCATCGTCCGCCAGTCCCTGCCATTCCTGCACGTCGCCGCGAAGTTGTTGCAGTTCACGGGCAGGGCGCTGGATGATTTTACCGGCTTCCAGCGTCAGTTCTCGCGGGCAGGTCAGGGTATGCAGCCAGCCGTTTTCCACCGTGGGCTGATAAAATTCATCACCGTCCGGGATCCCCATCCAGCCGATAAGCAACCGGCGGCCCTCGTCGGTTTGCGTCGTTTGTGGTGCGTAAAACTCAAAGCCCAGATCCAGTTCTGTGAAATCCCCGTGCGGGAACTTCGCCTTTTCTGCATCCAGATGCCCGACAAAATAGCCCGACTGAAAGGTGTTCAGATAGCGATCGTTTTCTGCGGGCAGACCTTGCGGACAGCAAATCAGGACGTCGTGATCGGCCAGCCTGAACATATCCGGGCATTCCCACATGTAGCCGAATTCGCCCAATCCGTTGAGATTCGACCCGGCAATTTCACCCAGAAAATCCCAGTTCAGCAGATCGGCGGAGCGGAACAAGAGCACTTTGCCCTGAAGGCTGAGATCCTGCGCGCCGAGCACCATGTACCAGTGATACCCCTTTCGCCAGACTTTCGGATCGCGGACGTGACCGGTATAACCTTCCGGTAGATCCAGCACCGGGCCGGTTTTATCGAATTCGCCGTTGGCGTTTTCACGCGCCAGACACTGGAACGCCGTGCGGCTGCCATCGGCGTATTTCACATTACCGGTGTAAATCAGCGTTAAATGACCGTGATCGGTGACCGCAGAACCGGAATAACAGCCGTGCGATTCGTAAGCCTCCGACGGTACGAGCGCCAGCGGCTCATTTCGCCAGCTCAGTAAATCCGCCGAACTCCAGTGCCCCCAGAATTTCGCGCCATGCGCACAGGCCAGCGGATTCCACTGGTAGAACACATGATAACGGCCTTTATGCAGGATGAATCCATTCGGGTCGTTGAGCAATCCGACCGGCGGTGCAAGGTGCCAGCCGGGGCGGTAAGGATCCGCCGCCGCTTTCACCTGCCCGGAAACCACACTGCGCAGAGCCTGTTTCAGCAAACTCGTTTCCGTCATCATTCACTCTCCGTTTTGTATTTCAGCAGCAAAGACAACAGGAATGCGCTGCCAAAAGCAATTACCAGGCCAATCAGGTAGCTGAGGATCGAACTGGCTTGCACGATCGCCAGGCCCGGAATACCGGTCAGGCCGACGGCGGTCATGTTAACGTGCATCGCCACAACCCAGGCACCGCCCAGTGCGCCACCCGCCAGCGCGGCGAGGAACGGTTTCATGAAGCGCAGGTTGATACCGAAAATCGCCGCTTCGGTAATGCCCAGCATGGCAGAGAAGGCCGAAGGCACCGCGATGGCTTTGATTTTGGCATCCTTCGTTTTGAAATAGACCGCCAGACAGGCACCGCCTTGCGCCACGTTAGCCATCGACCAGATCGGCAGCAGGAAGTTAACGCCAATATTCGGATTACCCAGCAAACCGGCTTCAATCGCATGGAAGCTGTGGTGAATACCGGTGATCACAATGACGGAATACAACCCGCCAAACACCAGCCCCGCGACCCAACCGGCGTGGGTGATCAGCGTGCTGAGCACAAAGGAGATGCCGTCGCCCAGCGCACGACCGGCGGGGCCGATAATCAGGAAAGCAATGAACCCGGAAATAATGACCGTCAGGAAAGGCGTCAGGATCAAATCCAGCGCATCAGGGATGACTTTGCGCAGACGTTTTTCAAGGAAACTCATGAACCAGACGGCCAAAAGAACCGGGAATACCGTACCCTGATAACCGATCATCGCAATCTCGATACCAAAGAAATTCATGGTATGGAAACCACCGGCGACGCCCCAGGCGTTGGTCAGCGCAGGGTGGGTCAGAATGCCGCCCAATGTTGCACCCAGGAACGGATTACCGCCAAATTCACGCGCCGCCGTGAAACCAATCAGGATCGGCAGAATGATAAATGCCGCCGAGCTGAACATGTCGAGCATGATAAAAATCGCGCTCTCCGGGTTGGCCCAGCCGTAGGTTTTCACCATGCCGAGCAGCCCCATCAGGAGACCGGAAGCCACAATCGCCGGGATAATCGGCACGAAGATGTTTGATAGTACGCGGGCAATGCGCTGGAACGGATTCAGTTTTTGCGCCGCAATGTTGGCCGCTTCGGATTTGCTGGATTCGCTGATGCCCGCCACTTTAATGAACTCGGCATAAACTTTATTCACCAGACCGGTACCAAAAATAATCTGTATCTGGCCCGCATTGCTGAAACAGCCTTTGACGCCTTCGACTTTCTCGATGGCGCTTTTGTTGATCAGGCTGTCGTCCGCCAGCACCAGACGCAGGCGTGTTGCGCAGTGCGCCGCGCTGGCAATATTGTCTTTGCCGCCGAGTAATGGCAGCAACTCCGTCGCAATTGCATTGATATTCATCTTGTCCCTTACTGTTTTTATTATCGACATCGCCCGGTTTATCCGGGCGCGTCATATGGGGTCATACCCTGTTTTTTAGAACCAGGTTTCCATCTGGATACCGAAGTTCCACTGTCCGCCTGCCGTAAATCCATCCGTACCGAACGAATCGCTGGAAGAATAACGGTCGAGATCTTTGCTCCAGTCCATATAACTGGCGAAGAAGCGAATTTCCGGGCGGCTCAGCATGTCGCTGATATCACCCACTTTGAAGGTTGGCGCAAAGGTCAGTTTGTAGAATCCGCCTTTCACTTTGTTGTAATCGTTGTAACCCTGCGGGTCGAGATCCATGTACTGATAACTGCCTTCATACGCCAGTTCAAAGTTTTCAGTGATCTTCTGAATCAGGCGGGTGTTGAACGTCACCCATTTATAATCGTCGCCGGAGATATAGCGGTCTTTGCTCTGCTGTGCCAGAACGGCAGGCGCAATGCTCCAGTTTTTACTTAACGGGGTGATACCGTAGGTCGCCAGACGCAGGGTATTGGCGTCGTCGGTCAGATGACCGTCCGAACCCAGCGCTTTAACTTCTGCGCCCAGACCGTGACCATAGAGCAGTGCCGTTGTGGATGTCCCGTCACGCAGGCCATAGAAACTGTCCCCGTGATAGGCCAGCATGGTATGGAAGCCAGTATCCGCCGCGTTGGTCGTGCCCTGAGATCCGGTATTCTCACGATCCTGATTGTTTTTAGCGCGCAGGCCGCTGAGCATCCACTGGAAAGGCCCGGCGTAGTTGTTGGCCGTAACAATGTAGTTCTCAATCCGCGTGTCATCTTTATTCTTATTTTCGAGATCGTCAAAGTTGCGCCCGTAAAGTGAGAAGTTACTTTTGAGATTGTCTCCCCATTTGACGTCGTAGATCCCGCCACCGGTTCCCGCAAGGAAGATGATGTCGGAGTCGAGGAAGTGAATGTCGAAATTATCGCGGTCAAAACGCTTACCGGCCCACAGCGTCGAGTCTTTCCACGGCCCGGTGAACGTCGGCAAAGAACCTAATTCCACAAACGCCTGACGAATATTCAGATCGCTGGTTGCGCCGGTCCAGTCGTTGTAGCTGTGTTGTCCGTCCGCCAGCATCACTTTGTAGCGGGACGTCGCGCCGCTGGCCATGGTCTGGTTATGTTCGAGATTTAATTCGACGTAGGTGTTGTTTTCATTACCCAGACGTCCGACCGCGCCACCGGTTTGCCCGGCTGGCGTGACGTAAGGCCCGCTTTCTGTCGATGTGCCGGAATCATTCATGATCACGCCGGAACGCGCATAACCTGAGAATTTGAAGCCCTGAGGCGCACTGCTGGTTTTATTATTAATGCTGGCTAACGATTCCGTCCGCTCCGCCACTTCAGCCGTTTTTTTCTGATTAATTTCAGCATTCCTGGCGACCTGAAGCGTTTGCTGTTCATTGCTGGCGGTCCGTGTTTCCAGCGTTTTCACCTGTTTTTCTGCTTCCGTGGCGCGGACTTCTGCTTTGGCGGCGCGGTTCTCGGCGAGTTGCAATCTTTTCTCAAGAGCATTCAGCCGGGCCTCAATGGCACTGGCCGACGTGTCCGCTCCCTGGGCGGCGCTCGACAGAATTAATCCAATAGCAACAGCAAGATAGCGAGGTTTCATCATCATTTTTATCCCTCAAGGTAAGTTTAATTATTATGGGAAAACCATTTTTGCTAAATTGCTAAACTGGTTTTCCTGAGCACAATAATCATCCACACCGCCTTTAATCAATGATGATTTACCGCCATGTCTTGTATTTGTGATCCTGTTTGCAAAATATGACTAAACTCTGACAATTCATTTGTACTTGATTAGCTAAACCGGTTCTTCTATTTTACATGACCATGTGGCCAGACAGGAATTGAATACAGGGAATGAAAATGAAAAACCGAATTTGGGTGTTGGGTGATGCTGTTGTCGATCTGATCCCGGAAGACGATGGCCGATTATTGAAATGCCCCGGAGGCGCACCGGCGAACGTTGCCGTGGGGATCAGCCGTCTCGGCGGCGAAAGCGCGTTTATCGGGCGGGTAGGGGATGATCCGTTTGGAAAGTTCCTGATGAAAACGTTAAGCGATGAAGGCGTAGACACGGAACATATGCTGCCGGATGCCCGTCATCGCACGTCGACGGTAGTGGTCGAAAACGACGCCGACGGGGAACGTTCCTTTACGTTTATGGTGCGTCCGGGCGCAGATTTATTCCTGCAATCCACCGATATTCCGGCCTTCCAAGCCGGGCAATTTTTGCATCTGTGCTCCATTGCTTTATCCGCAGAGCCCAGCCGCTCTTCTGCCATTCTGGCGATGGCGCAGATGAAAGCCGCAGGCGGAGTGGTGTGTTTTGATCCGAATATTCGCCACGATTTATGGCCGGATGAAAATCAGTTGCGTGACTGCCTGACTCAGGCGCTGTCTCTGGCCGATATCATCAAAGTGTCGGAAGACGAGCTGGAATACCTGACCGGGGAAGTGTTGCTGTCCGAGGGGATTCTGCGTCTTTGCGAACGTCATGATCCTGAACTTCTGCTGGTCACGCAGGGCAAAAATGGTGTGTCGGTTTACCGGAAAAAAGATGCGTCGTTGATGCAATATCCGGCTCCGGAAGTGAAAGCACTGGATACCACCGGCGCGGGCGATGCGTTTGTCGCCGGATTGCTGGCCGGGCTGGCGGAGCACTGGCCGCTGAATTCAGAAAACGCCTGGAATCAAACGGTCCGTCAGGCACTGGCTTGCGGCGCGCTGGCAACGACAGCCAGGGGCGCCATGACGGCGTTGCCGGATCGTGCAAAATTAGAAGAATTTTACACGGTGGCCTGTTCGTAGAAGGGAATCGGTCACGTCGATTTCTGGTGCAAATCACGAAAACTTGTCCTTCAGAAGAGACGCGCGGTGACGGCGTCTTTTCTATATTTTCCTTAAAATCCCAGGCAGCCATCGCAATAGGATTATTCTATAAATCATAGGGTTATTTTCTTAATACGTCAGATTTCCTCGCCAAATTTCCGCCCATACCCCCATTCTTAATGCCGACTTTAAATCTGTAAAAGTAGACAACTGTCGACTTTTCATCTTAAAGTCCCCCGGTTGGCGCTAGACATAACTAGTCTCCAGTAACCCGATAATAATAGCTGAATGTTGAAGAGCGGCCGTCCAGATGTCGCCGGACATTTCAGTATTCACAAGCACGACTTAAGACTTTCTCTGGAGAATTTATGCAATCCTCTATTAACAAAAACGAGAGCCGGACCTTCTTCGGCCATCCGTACCCGCTGGGCTCACTGTTCTTCACAGAAATGTGGGAACGTTTTTCATTTTACGGGATCCGCCCCTTACTGATCCTGTTCATGGCAGCAACGGTTTACGATGGCGGCATGGGCATGGCGCGTGAAAACGCATCGGCTATCGTCGGTATCTTTGCAGGCTGTATGTATCTCGCCGCGTTACCGGGCGGCTGGCTGGCAGATAACTGGCTCGGGCAACAAAAAGCGGTCTGGTACGGTTCGATACTGATTGCGCTCGGCCATCTGGCGATTGCCTTATCCGCGTGGTTTGGCGACAACCTGTTCTTTATCGGCCTGATGTTTATCGTCCTCGGCTCCGGCCTGTTTAAGACGTGCATCTCCGTCATGGTGGGAACGCTGTATAAAAAAGGCGATACGCGCCGCGACGGCGGTTTCTCACTGTTTTATATGGGCATTAATATGGGCTCATTTATCGCGCCGCTGATTTCCGGCTGGCTGATTAAAAGCCACGGCTGGCACTGGGGCTTCGGTATCGGCGGTATCGGGATGCTGGTGGCACTGATTATCTTCCGCGTTTACGCCGTTCCGGCCATGAAACGCTATGACAGCGAAGTGGGTCTGGATTCCACCTGGAACAGCCCGGTGGCGAAGAAGAAAGGCGTTGGCGTCGGATTGCTGGTGCTGGCGGCCGGTATGGCGGTTATCGTTACGCTGATCGCACAGGGCGTTATCGTCATTAATCCTGTCGCACTTGCCAGCATGCTGGTGTACGTCATTGCGGCCTCGGTTGTGCTCTATTTCATCTATCTGTTCGTGTTCGCCGGTCTGAATCGCAAAGAGCGCGCCAGACTGCTGGTATGCTTCATTCTGCTGGTTTCAGCGGCGTTCTTCTGGTCCGCGTTTGAGCAGAAACCCACGTCTTTCAACCTGTTTGCGAACGACTATACCAACCGTATGATCGGCGATTTTGAAATCCCTGCCGTGTGGTTCCAGTCCGTCAATGCGCTGTTTATCATTTTGCTCGCACCGGTATTTAGCTGGGCATGGCCGAAGCTGGCACAGAATAATGTGCGTCCGAGCAGCATCACTAAATTCATCATCGGCATTTTATGCGCCGCGGCAGGTTTTGGGATCATGATGATGGCGGCACAGAATGTGCTGAGCAACGGCGGAGCAGGGGTATCGCCGCTGTGGCTGGTCGGCAGTATTCTGATGCTGACGCTCGGCGAGCTGTGCCTGAGCCCGATTGGGCTGGCGACCATGACGCTGCTGGCACCGGAAAGAATGCGCGGCCAGATGATGGGGCTGTGGTTCTGCGCCAGTGCGCTGGGTAATCTGGCGGCGGGTCTGATTGGCGGCCACGTGAAAGCCGATCAGCTGGACGTGCTGCCTGATCTCTTCGCGCGTTGTTCTATTTCGCTGCTGATCTGTGCTGCGGTGCTGTTTGTCCTGATCATTCCGGTGCGTAAAATGCTGGAAAATTCACAGACTAAACCTGCTACCAACGCGTGATAAAGCCATAACGCTGTTTTCAGTACAGCGCAAAAATGAAGGAGGCCGGTCTGATGATCGGCCTCTTTTTTTGCATCGGAAGTGAAGTTCTTTAAACCACCCTCTAGACGACTGGTCTAATCCCTGATAACTTACCGCCATGACGACTGCAACTCAGCAACATAACAATGATGTCCGTGAGCACATTCTCGAGACTGGCCAGCGCATTATGGCCGGGAAAGGGTTTTCGGCTGTCGGACTGAATGAAATCCTCAAGGACGCTGGCGTGCCTAAAGGGTCTTTCTACCATTATTTCGGTTCGAAAGAAGCTTTTGGCGTGGCAATGCTTGAGCGCTACTTTGATGATTATCTGGCTCAGATCGACAGCACACTGAGCCAGCTGGGCCTGAATATGTCGCAGCGCCTGATGAATTACTGGCAGCAATGGCAGGAATCGCAGTCATTCTTCGACTGCCAGGGCAAATGCCTTGCCGTGAAACTTGGCGCTGAAGTTGCCGATCTTTCCGACAGCATGCGTTTAACCTTGCAGGCAGGGACGTCAGGAATTATATCGCGGCTGACGCAGGCGTTAGAATCTGGCGTCGCAGAAGGGTCGCTGACCGTTGACGATGAACCCGCTCGCGTGGCCGAGAGCCTTTATCAGCTCTGGGTCGGTGCCAGCATTATGGTCAAGATTGTCCGTCATACCGGCCCGTTTGATTCGGCCATGAGCATGACGCAGCACATTATTCATACCGCCCCCTGACGGGGGTGTATCACAAACGGTTAACCGTTTTTTTATTTACACAATAACTAGACGACTGGTCTACTCGGTCGTTATTACGCAACATACCGGAGATTTACGATGAAAATTCTGATGGTTTTAACCTCACACGACAAGCTGGGCGATACCGGACGTACAACAGGTTTCTGGCTTGAAGAGCTGGCTGCGCCTTATTACGCGTTTAAGGATGCCGGTGCTGAAATCACGCTGACATCACCGAAAGGCGGCAATCCGCCGTTAGACCCAAAAAGCAACGAGCCTGATTTCCAGACCGGGCAGACTCATCGCTTCGAAGCGGATGCTGAAGCGATGGCACAACTCGCTGCCACGGTTCGCCTCGACAGCGTTTCACCAGCCGATTACGACGCTGTTTTCTATCCGGGCGGCCACGGTCCGCTGTGGGATCTGGCAGAAGATAAAAACTCCATCGCACTGATCGAGGCATTTCTGGCAGCCAGCAAACAGGTTGCGCTGGTCTGCCATGCGCCCGGCGTGCTGCGTCACGTGAAAACACCGGAAGGGAAACCGCTGGTGGAAGGTAAAAAAGTCACTGGCTTTACCAATACGGAAGAAGAAGCGGTAGGCCTGACCGACGTGGTGCCTTTCCTGGTGGAAGATGAGCTGATTGCCAAGGGCGGTCTCTATTCCAAAGGCGCGGACTGGAGTTCATACGTCGTTACCGACGGCCTGCTGATCACCGGGCAAAACCCGACGTCTTCTGCGGCGACGGCTGAAGCGCTGATTAAACAACTGACGGCATAACCGAAAATGATGTGAAGGTGACAGGGCGCTCCTGTCACCTGTTTTCCTGACCTGCACTGCTGTCAGACCGCCACTATTGATGCTCAATCGAGCCTTTTGAAAACATTTTAATAATCATGCCAGTCACTGCTCATTGAGTTTAAACGAGATAATTCCTAGTTATTAACTTGATAAGGCTTTGTTGTAATGTTGTTTTGTAAATATTTGTGCAGTTATTCATTCTGAATTGAATCGATAAACTAACATTACTTAAAACATTCCCTCTCTTTGAGTGGTTTTTTTGCCAGTATTAACCTAATCTTAAAATCTATTACCAAATCAAAAAAATCGAATTGAGTTGATAAAATAAAACGAGGAGTTTATCAATGTAAGGAATACAAATGGCCTGGAAGAGAAGAGAAAAAGTAGCAATCATGGAACCCCTGTCGATGGTCAGCGATGTTATGTCGCAGATTTTAAGAGAAGAGGGGGATATTATTATTGAAGGCGTAATCTCTAATTTCACGTCACTGAGATCTGTACTGGAATTAAGAAAAGTAGATGTGGTTTTCAGCGAAGTCTACGATGCCAGAACATCGATCATAGAAGGTCTGGATTTTTTAAGGAAGCTTAAAGCTCAATTCAGCGACATTGATATTATCATCCACACTGAAATTGAGATCCCTGCGTTGCTTATTCAGAGCAATGCGGACGCAATCTATATGAAACAAATAGGTCTGGAAGGTTGCCGCGCATCGGCATCACAAATACTGAATGCCGAAAGTATGGTCAGCATATTATTTTACGAGGACAGAAAAGCAAATTACAATTTTATGATATTGAGCGACTTCGAATGGGAAGTGTTGATCATGTTCAGCCAGCAGATGAGCATTGCCCATATAGCCAAAGAAACGGCAAGAAGTTACCGAAGAATTAGTCGTATTAAACACGACATAATGGACAAACTGAAAGTGAGTAACAATGTCGCATTCAGCCAGTTAATGGTGCTGGCAGGCAGTAAGTTCGGCGACTACCCTCCGGTCTCACTCTAACAGCGCGACCTTCAGTAGCGTCCATTCAGGTATAAAATGAAGACAGTCAAACCTTTCAGCCCACCTTATGTTTTCTGGATCAGTACAATTCTGGTGGCTGCCATTCTGTTAATCAGCGTGCATCTGGTCGTGTCAGCCTATGACCGCGACGATCTGACTTCCTATGCGCGTCATATCCTGTCCAGGGGGTGGAAGTTGCTGATGAATCGCAAAATATCGTCACTAATGTCAACAATATAAAGCCCGAATCCTGCAGTAACGGATTTCTGGATGAAATCCGCTACCTTGCGTTTACGTCTGTTTTTGTCTCCGATATCGGTTACACCCAGGATCACGCACTGAAATGTACGGCAATGCGCGGTCGTCTTCCTGAGCCGGTAGCCATGTCCGCGCCGGATTCTGTTACACGCTACGGGCAGCGCATCTGGACGTTATTTAGTGGGATTGTTGATCCCCGTATTAGCGCTGACATGATGGAATCAGAAAACGTCTTAATCTTTCCCACACCCGCGGCATTTCGCGATATTTATGTGCCCTATGACGGATTTGGTGCGGTACTGTCAAACCACCGGCGGGATCATATATTCAGGGCCTTTGGCGAAACTGATGGGCTTGTGAAGGATGTGACTGCCGTTACTGGTATCAAATGGTTGCATCAGGCCAGGTTTTCAGAGTGCAGCAATAAATATGATATATGCGTGATGGCAAGGAATACAAAAATAGGGATCTTATCCCTGTCTGAGACTGCCATTTCATTCGTTATCCTCATGAGTCTCATCGCCGGTGGCGTATTCTCTTTTTCGGTTTCGCAATTTATAAACAACAACCGGTCATTACAGAACAAGCTTAAAATTGCCATCAGACGTGATGATATAAAGGTCAATTTTCAGCCTTTCGTCGAAATATCAACGGGCAAAGTGGTGGGTTACGAAGCCTTAGCCCGCTGGAAACAAAATAATGGTGATTTCGTTTCGCCTGAAGTTTTCATCAAGCTTGCTGAATCAACAAACCAGATCAAGAACCTGACACGTTCTGTTGTTGCCAGAACCCTGAGGGAAATGGCACCGGTCCTGAGAGAGAATGAATCTTTATTCGTGAGTATCAACGTCACGACATCAGATGTGATTGATCCCGAATTCAAAATTCTTCTCGAAGAAGAAGTCGATAAAGGGGGCATTGGCCGGGAGCAGGTCGTTCTGGAAATCACCGAACGTTCTACGGCAGATCACGAGATTCTCAAAAATGCGCTTGTCCGGTTAAGGGAGTACGGATACAGGATCGCATTGGATGATTTTGGAACCGGCTATTCCAATCTTGATTATCTGAGCAAGTTATCCTTCGACTTTATTAAAGTTGATAAAATATTCACTGATTCTATTGGCACGCAATCTGTCAGTTTTAGCATGTTAAAAATGATGTTAGAGATGCTGGATCAAACCCGTGCAGCGGTTATCGTTGAAGGAATAGAAGAACAGCATCAGGCTGACTTTTTGCTGAATTCGTGTTCGACAATAATTGGTCAGGGCTGGTTATACGGAAAGCCGATGGAGAGTACAAAGATCGTTATCCAGCATTAAGAATTCAGGGGTAAACGCCCCTGCATACCTTTCTTTCAGCCCCAGTCAGTTTGTTATTCCCTCCTTATAGTTACGTCAAAAATTACGCTACCACCATCACGCCTGATGATTACGCCTGTCCGGTAACGTTCCTTCACGAGAGAATATTTCCAACACATCACTTATCAGGCCGGATTACTGTCTGCGTCTGACAGTAATTTAAAAAATATAAAGTAATATTTTATAAAAATTTTCTAATGAAAACCAATTAATAGCATTTCTAGAAACATGACTCTGTATACCAAAATCGACCAACCTGTCATGCATTTAATTAAAATAAGAATAATCCTAGCCAAAAACCTCGTGTAACTAAAGTTATAATTTATTATGTATAAAAATTGCAAAATATTTCACTGAATACCTGTCCCACCTTAATTGAACATAGTGAGATCAATAACCCGCCACCTAAAAACCAGAATAAAACACTTTTTTATTACCATTTAAAGGTGTTATTTGCCAATTTTCTTCACTTGTTTACTATTCCCCACTCTGATGAGGCCAGTCTGGGACTCGCTTTAATCAGTGAGAAGGAAATTAATCTAATGGAGAAAAAATGCATGAATAAGAAAATCTTAGTGGCTTGTGGTTTGCTGGTAGCAGGTTATTCGATGACGGCATCTGCTGTGTCTGATAATACCATTTCGTTCCAGGGTGAAGTCACCGATGAGACATGTTCATTAACCGTGAATGGTAATGACAGCACCCCTATTATCTTATTACCCACAGTCTCTACTTCTGATTTAGCCACTGCAGGGAGTCATGCAGGAGCCACGACATTTGAAATGGGTGTCAGCGGTTGCGCTGGCACCAGCGGAGATGATGCTACTGACACAAAAATCAGTACTGTATTTTCCGGTAATCTGGTTGAAACAACTAATGGCACGTTGGGTAATACCGGGACAGCTGAAAACGTAACGGTTCAAATACTGGATGTTTCTGGTGAAGAAATTAATCTGAGCTCAACCTACACCGCTGATAACGATCTGAAATTATCTGCGGGTGACACAGCGTCAACGGCAACCTACACCGCTCGATATTATGCCACTGATGTCGCGGCAGCCGGTACCGTTGCTGCTTCAATGCAATATGCAATTTCTTATCAGTAACATTTAAAGTCTCGGAAGATGGCAGTTAACTGCCATCTTTTTTTCATCGGGGCGGGCGTCCACAGATATCTCACAAACTTATAAGTCACCTATTAAAATGTTTAATCAATTTACTTTAATTACCAAGATATCGGGTCTGATTATTTTGTTGATATCATGTTTGTTTCCCGCGATGGCATTTTCCAGTGTCACGATGATTGGCAACAGAATTATTTACCCGTCAGATAACACCTCTGTAAACGTTGAATTTCGTAATAAGGATATAATCCCTTACGCGGTGCAAACCTGGCTGGATGATGGTGATACCGAGTCCACTCCCGCGACAGGTAAAGCACCTTTTATTGCTTCTCCTGCTCTTTTTCGGATTTCGGCTAACGGCGGGCAGGTTCTCCGCATTGCATTTAATGGCGCACGTCATTTACCCCAGGATCGGGAGTCTATTTTTTACTTTAATTTCTTACAAATACCGCCAGTGAATGCGGGTGACGAAAGCGATCAAAAAAAGAATAAAATGCTGATCATGTTAAAAAACCGCGTAAAGGTTTTTTACAGACCCGCCGCTATTGCCTCCGGCAGTAAAAGTTTATTTGATAAAATTAGCGTCACCCCTTCTGAGGCGAATGGCAGCACGACCATTAATATCGAAAACAATTCTCCATTTTATGCCTCTCTGATTAATGTAAAAATTAAACAGGGGAATCAGGTCTATAAACAGAAAGCCGATATGATCTCTCCTTTCTCAAAGGGAAGCGTTGTATTCAAAAAGATCCAAGATCTGAAAAATGCGACAGTTATTGTTGATTATCTCAATGATCAGGGTGCAAGGATGAGCCACGAGTATGAAATCAATCACGAATAAAAAATCACAGACACTTTCGTTATTAACTGTCTGCATTATGGCCAGTTACAGTCCGTTTACTGTCGCAGAGGATTATTATTTTGATCCCGGCTTACTGCAGGGTTCTGGCGTATCGGTGAATCTGGAGAAACTTAACGAAAAAGTTGTCAGCGCGGATGCCGGAACCTATCGGGTAGACCTCTATGTCAATAACAAACTGGTTAAAGAAAATACAGAAATCACATTTAGCCGTAAATCTGAGGGAGATAATGTCACTGTTCAGCCTTGCCTGAAAGCCGAAGACATAAAACTGATTCAGCTGAAACCGGATACGGTGACGTTAATTCCTGTTGATGATAAATGTGTCTGGTTTTCCGATCTCTCAAAAGCATCTTCATGGGAACTGGAACAGTCAACGCAAAAACTGAAACTGCTGATCCCGCAAAGTTTACTCTATCGCCAGCCACGGGGTTATATTCCGGTGTCCCAGTGGGATAGCGGCGGCCTGGGCTTATTTATTAAGCACAACACTAACTATTATGAAACCCGTAACACCGGTGGCTATAAAACAAAAAACCTGTGGAGCGGACTTAACAGCGGAACCAATATTGGCCTTTGGCAATTAAGAAATCAGTCAAATTATCGCTATACCGATAATAATGGGCGGACAAGCCATAAATGGACCAGCGTGCGGACGAATGCACAACGGCCTTTGGCGTCGATCAATTCTTTGATCACCTTCGGTGACAGCTATACCAACAGCAGCCTGTTTGGCAGCCTGTCGTTCAATGGTGTAAAACTCGCCAGCGATACCAGAATGATGCCTCAGGGCAAGCGGGGTTATGCGCCGGAAGTTCGTGGCGTTGCCAGTACCACTGCGCGTGTTGTGGTGAGCCAGCTCGGTAAGACGATTTATGAAACCGTGGTTTCACCTGGCCCGTTTGTTATCGACGATTTGTCCAACACCAAAGGTCAGGGCGATCTTCAGGTCACGGTCATTGAAGCTAACGGGCAAACGTCATCCTTTACCGTTCCCTATTCCGCAGTGCCGGATTCTGTTCGCCCTGGTTTGTGGAACTATGAGCTGGCACTTGGCAAGGTGCGCAAATATTACAGCGTGGATAACGAGTTTGTGGAAGGTGTTGTGCAGCGCGGGATCAGCAACCGGTTTACCGGCAATGCCGGTGTGCGTCTGGCGAAAGACTATGAGGCATATTTGCTTGGCGGCGTAATGGCCACGCAATTTGGGGCCATTGGCGTCAATACGACTTATTCACATGCGCTCGCAGAAAACAATCAGCGTCAGTCGGGTTGGCGTGCCGAGGCCAGTTACAGCAAAACCTTTACGACCGGCACTAATCTGACACTGGCCGCCTACCGTTATTCCACCAAAGGTTTCCGCGATCTGCAGGATGTTTTGGGCGTAAGACGAGCGGCCGAAAATACCAGTACCTATTATTCGGATACGCTGAATCAGAAGAATCAGTTCAGCGTGACCATTGCCCAGGGCTTCGATACGTTCGGTTCACTTTCTCTGAATGCCAGTACCTCAGACTATTACAGTAATAGTTCACGCATTACTCAGATGCAGCTGGGTTATAGCAATAGTTATAAAAAGATCAGCTACAACATCAACGTTGGCAGACAACGCACCAGTTACAGTAACCGAAGCAACTATTACAGTAATACCGATGACAGCGACAACAATAAAAAGTACACCGAGAATACCATCTCCATCGGTTTCTCCATGCCGCTCGACTGGACAGATTCACGGTCAAACGTTTCGTTCAATGTGGCGAAAAACAAAACGTCAGAATCAGCCACGACCAGCCTTTCCGGCTCCGTGGGTGAAAAGAGTAACTTATCCTATTCATTATACAGCGGCGTAGAAAACTATCAGAGCACGGGGAATGAAATGACCTGGGGCGGTTCATTGCAACAGAACACCTCCAAAGGGGCATTCCGCGGGTCTTATTCTCAGGGCAGCGGTTATAAGCAGTTTGGGATGGGGACGTCGGGGACTTTACTTATCCATCCGGGTGGCGTGACCTACGGGCCGTATGTCAGTGATACTTTTGCGCTGGTAAAAGCCAAGGGAGCCAAAGGGGCTGAAATCAAGAACGGGCAGGGCGCGAAAATCGATAGCTTTGGTTACGCCATCATGCCGTCGTTATCTCCGTATCGTTATAACACCGTGAGCCTGGATCCTAAGGGATTAAACTCAAAAGTGGATATTCAGGGCGGCAGTCAGCAGGTTGTGCCTTATTCAGGTGCGATCGTCCAGGTTAATTTTGAAACAATATCCGGACAGCAGGTGCTGATTAATACCACGCTCAATAATAAACAAATGATCCCGATGGGCGCTGACGTTACCGATAAAGACGGTAAAAATTTAGGCATGGTCGGACAGGCGGGGCAGATCTACGCACGCATTAATGATCGCTCCGGTGTGTTATTTGTTTCATGGGGTAAAGGCGATGCAGAACAGTGCCGGATTAATTATCAGTTACCTGCAACTGCGGATAATGAATTTGTTCAAATGACACTGCCTTGTGAGATTTAAATTTACTGAGAAATATTCATGATGAGACAGGGAATTAATGCGTGATGAAAAAAGTAATTTTTTTAATGATTTTTTTGGGATTTGTACTGCCCGGTATTTCACAGGCAACTTGCTCGCGTGCGACGGGTACCGGATATCTGACTACTGCACTTATTGAAGCAGGTTACACGGCCACAAGCTGGAGTGGGGCTTGCGATACCTGCAATGGTAATATAGGACTTCCTTCAGTTGTCTCTTTAAGTACCGGTTCAAGCTTCATGCCATCAGGAACGTTAATAGCCAGTTCAACAGCTGACTTCTTCCAAGCCTCCGTTGCAACGACTTACGGTCAAAATCAGATACTTTTCAGATGTGCGTTAGCCGATGCCGATTCTATTTATGAAATGTACGGTACGAATGGTGATAATGCCTACACCGGCAGGTACACAACAGATGAAGTTGACAATGCTTATTATAGCCCTGTAAGAAACGTCGCCTACCGATTGACCAATACAACCACAGGTGAATATTATTCCAGATACTGGAAAGCACGAAAGTTGACCGCTGACGATTGGGTTCAAGACGAAACTTACATTTATATTCCTGCTAGTATATTCAGTGGCATCACCATAGAGTTATTTAAAATAGACTCCACAAGTTATTATACTAATAGTAGCACCTCCTGGTTAATGAGTTATTCCCAACCCTATGGTTATATTGCTTTTAAAGGGCCTGGTTTGTCGACAAATGTTACCGATGGTGCAGATTCATACAGTAACGCTAACGGTTGGTATACCGCATGGCCCGCAGCATATGGCCTCTACAATGATGTCACTTTTGTCCGGGGTGCGATGTGCCTTGTCAAAGATTATCCATCCGTTGTTCTATTACCCACAATAAGTACTTCATCACTCAATAATGGTGAAACGAGCCAAAGCACTTTTGATATTAGTTTAACTTGTGAAGATGCGGCTGTATCCAGCGTAAGTAAATCAACAACATCCTCCGCTAATGTTGCAATGGGTTTCTTAGTTAATCAGTCAACAGCGGTCACCGCCGCGACAACACTGGGTCTAACCTCAACCAGTGGTTTAACGCATTTACTGGACACCAATTACGGCAGCTCAGGTGTCGCGTCCGGCGTAGGGATACGCATTTATGATGAAAGCGGAAATGCACTGAATCTGTTATCGAGCACGACAACAGCAACTGGCAACACTGGCGGTTGGTACGCTTATAAAGCTTTAACCACCAGTCAGGATGATTCAACGGACGGTGTCACAACGTACACCGGTAATTTTACAGCATCTCTGGAGGCCATCAGTGGCGAAACAGTTACAGCGGGAACGGTCAATGCGCAGTTACAAGTGGTGGTCAGTTTTCAATAAGGTCACCCTTGCGGCGGGCATTATGCTCTGTTGCACAGCGTTTCACGCCGGTGCGGTGGTTAATGCGGAAAAAACCCGCGTGGTGTTCAGCTCAGGCAGCATCGCGGAATCACTTTCATTAGTTAATTCTGAGAAAGAACCTGTGGTGGTCCAGGTCTGGACAGATAATGGCGACCCGACCGTGAATCCGGATAAGGTTCATACGCCGATTGTGATCAATCCGCCGGTTTTCAAAATGACACCCGGCGAGATCCGCAATATTCGCCTGTTGCTGGTTTCTGCAGGAAGCCTGCCTCAGGACAGAGAAAGCGTGTATTGGCTGAATATCTACCAAATTCCGCCGAATACAGAAACGCAGCATAAAGGGGAGAAAAGGGTGGTTCTGCCCTTAAAGATCCGCATGAAAGTGTTCGTCAGGCCTGAAAAGGTAGGGGAACTCAAAGAGAGTGATGCGCAGAAATTACAATTTTCAGTGCAACAATCGGCGGCAGGTAAAACGCTGGTGATGAAAAATCCCACGCCGTGGCATCTGACAATATCCTCACTGAAGTCCGGGCAGACGGCGTTCCCAAATCTGATGCTGGAACCGTTTTCCAGCCAGTCAGTGGATGTGCCAAAGGATAAAGTCATGGCTCCCGAAATTGATTATGAAGTGATCAACGACAACGGGACGCGTTGGCCGAATAAATCAAACATTCTATGACTGAGGCATTAAGTTTTAGGTGTTGTTGATTTTCTGTAAAAAATAATCTGGCTCGTTGATTCTAATTAACACAAATAAAACATAACCAAAATTTATGCCTTCTTGTTACATCGGCGTTTGAGTAGTGTGTAGGAGGATACCCCACCTCGTTAACATGAAGTGTTTTTAGAAACGAAAGGTCAGGGAATTTATAATGAAAATATCAGCATCATCAAAGCAATTCGCCTTGGGCAGCATGGTCATATCGGCCGTTCTTTGCATATCCGCCTGTTCAAGTAACTACGTTATTTCAACGGATGACGGACACATGATCGCCACGCACGGCAAGCCGGTAAAGGATAAAGACACCGGCCTTATCTCGTACAAAGACACAGATGGAAATACGCATCAGCTTAAGCAGCAGGATGTCAAAGAAATCGTGGAGAAATAAAGAGGGGCAGGTGGCCTGCCCGACACCACGTCGGGCGGGTATTTTACCTTCCGTTCCAGCGTTTCATCCCACAGAATGTGCTCACTGGTAATACCGACCCTGTAAAGGCTTCATACTCGGTTCCTTCAGCTAAAGTGGTAACTTTATTAAAACCGTCCCAAAAGGAGTCATTCATTATGAAGAATTTGCTGCCAGTTCTTATAATTCTGACATCATCCGGATGCGTTGATCTTGGACGCGTCGGAATGCACCCCGAGTTAAAAACAGCTTACTTTGATGGCCGTCAGCATGAGGTTATAAACTGCCTATACTCTGCAGCGCTAAATCAACACTTATCATTGATGAGAGGCGATCCATATCCAGATGGATCAGAAAGATACAACTTACAGGATGCAAATTTCGAGGATGTAGCATGGATTGACGTTTCTACTTTTAGTAATAAGCAAACAAGTGTGAACTTCTTTTATGCACCTCACGCACCTGATGTAACCGCCGCCATATCAGCAATGGTTTCTCAATGCAAAAAATGAAGTTTGGACATGGTTACCCGCATCAGAAGAGTTCTCCCAGAAAGGTGGCAAATGCGCCGTATCTGGGTGACATTATCAAATCGGACTTACATTATTGGTGCGCATAATCATGATTATGTTAAATTGAATCTACATTAACGCATCCACCTTGTTTCGATCATCTCCCCGCCTCCTGTCAGGTCTCTCACATTCCCCGCATCTGCACTTTTTTCGTTGCTCTATAAACCCGTACTTCCTCTCTTTCAGATATCAAAATCATTCAGCCTGTTTCGGCTGCCTGATGACGTATCAAATGTCCCGCTGATGTAAGTTCCGTCCCTGAAAATGACCACGTCATCGACTCTCACAGGATGCGCGCACGCGGCACACTGAATAGAATGCACAACTTCTGCAAACGGCGTAATGACTGTGGCGTTAAAGCGATCTGAACCGCACTGTTCGCAAATTATCCGGATATCCGGCATGTGATAAACCCGACATAAGTAAAAAAATAACTGATATAAATATAACACATAGGAAAATTCTTATTGTGAGTATTTCTTTTATGGGAGAGAAATCTTCTGAACCATAAAGTGCGTTGTTTCATTTGCATTTAGACACAATAAATCGTCCCGCCATCGGGGGATTTTCTCGTTATTATCCTGTCCTACAAAAAAGCACAGGTTTCGGCTTTACTGCTCAAACAATGGATTGGCGGCATATCACCGAAGCAGGCATTACGTTGATGATTTTAAACGGGATAATCTATGCGTCATTCAAAAATTGTTATGTTATCGGCCCTGGTTTTGGCTTCCTTATTACCTTTGGCCAATACCGCGCTCGCAGCGTCAAACTCTCACGAAATCAAATCGTTCTACGATGATTCCAAACTTTACTCGATTGGCGATCAGGTTCCGGCGCTGTACCGCACCAAGCCTTATGAAATCATCGGCTGGCAGGAACGTCATCTTCCGGCACCGGATGCGGGCACGCACTGGACTTACATCGGCGGCAGTTATGCGCTGATCACAGATACTGACGGTAAGATCACCAAAGCCGAAAACGGCGATATCTACTTCCAGTAATGCGTTTTGAGTTCGGATCTGTGAGGCCTGAAGAAATTCAGGCCTTTTTTCTTTCCTGTGACGGCGTAATGCCAAACACCTGTTTATAGGAAGTGGTGAAGTGATTACTGTTTGAAAAACCACACATAAAGGCAATGTCCGTGATAGAGGTTTCCGTATTTTTGATCTTCACGCGCGCCGACACCAAACGCAGCCTTTTCAGGTAGTTTTCCGGTGTCATTCCTGTGGTCTCTTTTATACGGCGAAACAACGTGCGCTGCGTCAGTGAAAATTCATCGGCCACGTCCACCCAGTTAATCTCAGTAAAACAGTGCTCCTGCAAATACCCCAACATGCGATGAAGTTTGTACTGCGTATGGTTGCGATCCCCGGTTTCCCGCTGGTTTACCAGACTCAAGATCAACTGGAAAAATAAACCTTCCTGCTGAACCGGACGCAGGTTTTGGTCAGGATCGTGCGCGGGAGTAAACATTTGCTCTACCAGCCCCCGGCAATGATTTTTTACCTCCGGTAATAACCAGCCGTAGCCACTGCCTTCGCTGGCAGAAAAGGGAGAAAGCAAGCGTTCGGTATTGGTCAGATAGCTGAATTCAGTCCGCGGGTTGATGAGTATATTAATCAGTTTCAGCGTGCCGAGTTCATCATAGAAATGGTAGTCATTGTCGCGGACGAAAAAGACGTCGCCTTCCTGAATAAAAACCGGTTTGCCGTTGATGACGTGCAATCCGTGGCCGCTGTCTACAATCACCAGTTCGTCAAAATCGTGGCAATGCTCGCTGTTGTTATCTTCCGGGTCGCTGGAATAAACCGATAGTTTTTCATCAACAGAAGAAAAATAGGCTTCTACTCTGAGTTTATCCATAAGGCGATTTGTCTCGTTTGTTCTTTTATCCGGGCAGACAGCTACCCTAAGTGATCCCCCGCAGGCCCGCGAATCTGATTTCTGAATATGTGATCGTCCCCTTTAATACCCCACGCTGGCTGCCATTTCCCGCGCAAAGCTGGCAACCACAGAATAGCTGGCGTTCTGAGCCCGGCGCACACTCCACTTCACACATCATTGAACAGGTATCGGGAATGTCTCAGGGGATACAGAAAAACAGCAGTCTTCGTTTTCATCGCAATAGTCGTTTTTTATCTGCCGCTGACGGTCTTTTACCGGCGTTGCAGCAAACCCGTTTACAGCCGGTTGGGGTGGTGGATGTCATTGCCGACACTTCAGAAGCGCTGGGCTGGAAAGCCATAAAGAGCCCTCTTCCCGCCAGTCTGATCGAGCGTGAACTGGCGCCGGGTGATGAAGTCATTATCGATTTCGGTACGCACTGCGTGGGGTATTTTGGTTTGCATTGCGAATCAGCAGGCAGCCCGCCGGATGCGCCAGCCCATCTGCAATTTATCTTCGGCGAAACAGCGGCAGAAATGGGCGTACCGTTCAGCGAATACAGCGGCTGGCTGAGCAGCAGCTGGCTTCAACAGGCAGATATTTATCTGGATGTGCTGCCGGAACAGGTGCGGTTGCCTCGCCGTTATTGCTGCCGTTACGTGAAAATCAAAGTCATTTCCACCTCAGCAAAATTTAACCTGAAGCTGAGTGACATTCATCTGAACACGTTGACATCTGCGGACAGCACTTCGCTGGCGCGATTGCATCATCCGGATGCCTTGTTGGATCAGATCGACCAGGTCAGCGTACTGACATTGCGAAACTGTATGCAGGAAGTGTTTGAGGACGGGCCAAAACGCGACCGCCGTCTGTGGCTGGGTGATCTGCGTTTACAGGCGCTGGTGAATTACCAGACGTTTGAACAAAACGATCTGGTAAAACGCTGCCTGTATTTATTTGCCGGGGTCACGCGCGAAGATGGCATGGTGTCGTCCAATCTGTTTATGAAGCCTGACGTCATTGCTGACGATACTTTTCTGTTTGATTACGCGCTGTTTTTTGTCGCCACGCTCGCCGATTACATCGCCGCGACAAATGATCAGCAGACACTGGAAGATCTCTGGCCAACCGCATGGCGGCAGGTTGAGCTGGCGCTGGGACGGGTCAGCGAAAAAGGGATTGTGCAGGACAGCGATGACTGGTGGGCATTTATCGACTGGCACGAATCACTGAATAAACAGGCTCCGGCACAGGGCGTACTGATTTATTGCCTGATGAAAGCCAGAGAGCTTGCCCGCAAAATCGACGGCGAAAATGTCACATTGCTGACCGCAAAAATCGATGAGCTGAAAAATGCGGCAATGGAACAATTGTGGGATGAAAATAAAGGGTTCTTCGTCAGCGGTGCCGCGCAGCAGACTTCCTGTGCTTCGCAGATATGGCTGGTGTTGGCTGAAATCGGTGATAACGATTTTCGGTCACAGCTGATCAGCCGTTTGCTGGCGAATCCGCCCGAAATAGGCATGAACACGCCGTACATGATGCACCACTTTATTGACGCGCTGATCAGCGTCGGTGAAACCCGCCGGGCCACGCTGGAAATCAAAAAATACTGGGGCGGAATGGTGCAGGCCGGAGCCGACACGTTCTGGGAATTGTACGATCCGAAGCGTCCTGATTTTTCCCCGTATGGCAGCAAACTCATTAACAGCTATTGCCATGCCTGGAGCTGTACTCCGGCTTACTTCCTCCGCAAATATGGCTTGTAATTAACTAAAAAATAACAATAACCTCAACCCTAAAGAGAAGACACCATGCAAAATACCACTTTTTCCCTGTGGCGGCAGCGACTGGGATATGGGATCGCCGACCTCTCCTGCAATCTGGTCTGGCAGATGATTTCGCTGTACCTCATGTTCTTTTATACCGACATCATGGGGCTTCCCGCCTATTACGCCGGACTGATGTTTTTAGTCACGCGCCTGGTTGATGGTGTCGCAGATGTCCTGATGGGATTGATTATCGACAATACCCACACCCGCTGGGGGCGTTGCCGCCCTTACCTGCTGCTGGGTGCCGTACCGTTTGGTTTGCTTTGTGTGATGGCGTTTTATGTGCCGGATTTCGACCTGACGGGCAAACTCTGGTACGCCTTCCTGACGTATCTGTGCCTCTCGTTTCTGTATACGCTCGTTAATATTCCGTTTTGCGCGATGCTGCCGTTCATTACCAATGATTCGAAAGAACGCACCACGCTCTCGGCAGTCCGTATTGTGATGGGTTCACTCGGTTCTACTATTGTCGCCGTTGCGACCTTGCCGCTGGTGCATTCTCTGGGTAACGGAAATCAGCAATCGGGCTTTCTCTATACCGCGATGATTTTTGGCGGGATCGCCGTATTCTTCCTGCTGCTGAGTTTTGCGAACGTCAAAGAGAGTATTCACGTTCAGAATGAAAAAATGACGCTCCGCCGCGCATGGACCAGCCTGCGCCACAACCGTCCGTGGTTTGTGTTTGCAGTGAATATCTTCCTGATGTGGGGGGCATTCTTTTTCCAGACCGGCGCGCTGGTGTATTTCTTTAATTATTACGTGGGCGACACGAATATTACTGCCGTTGCTGCGGGCATTTCGACATTCGTACCGCTGCTGGGAACATTAACGGTTCCGTTTATGGCGGCGCGAATGAAAAAACGCCACGTCTATTTATTCGCCTGCGCGATTAACGTCGCCGGCATGCTGGTGATGATATTCTCCGGCAATGCCATTATCGGCTTATTAACCGGCGCAACGATATTATCGGTCGGAGCCGGTCAGCGCACCGCCATTTATTTCTCCATGCAGGCTGACCCTGTTGATTACGGCGAATGGAAAACCGGGATCAACACTGCGGGCATTCTGACATCAGTTAACGGCTTTCTGGGAAAAGTCGCCATGGCCGGAGCCGGTGCTATCAGCGGGATCCTACTGTCTGCCGGAGGCTATCTCGCCAATCAGGTACAAAGCCCGCAAGCGCTGCTGGCCATAAAAACCTGCTATCTGTATATTCCGGCGGCGCTGATCCTGTGTTCGATGTTCTGGATAGGCCGTTATTATCGCCTCGATGATAATTATGAAGAGATCAAAGCCGAGCTGGATGAAAGGAAATCCAACAACGTTGGAAGGCACGCCGCAAAACTCACTTTAGAAAGTATTAAAGAGCGGTAAGATCAATCGAATAGACTTATCATAATGGCTGAACAGGGTTAGTTCATCGTTCAGCCAGGGTCGTTACATCGGCGCAGGACGTTTAACGCGAACTATTCATCATCATTCATGAGCATTTTGCTCTTTTCTTTTGGGGCTCCCATGAGCGACTCGCAGCAACGTCATTCAGTGCGCAAGCACCCCATGAAACTCAGTACTTCCGTGATTCTGATGATCAGCGCCGTGATTGCTTCCGTGCTGCTGGTGGTTCATCTGCTTTATTTCGTGCAGGTCAGCGATACCACGCGCGATGGCGTTAAAGACAAAGCGCTGGCCGTGGCAAGAACGCTGGCGGATTCCCCCGAAGTGAAACACGCCCTTTCCCTTCCTTCTGACAGCGGGATTATCCAGCCGATCGCCAGCGCGGTGCAAAAGCGCAACGACCTGCTGTTTGTCGTGGTCACGAATATGGACGGGATCCGCTTCTCGCATCCGAATACGGATGTGATCAGTCATCATTTTATCGGCGATGACATCAATCCCGCGCTGCTCGGCAACGAAAATGTCTCTATCAATAAAGGAACGCTGGATAAAGCGCTGCGCGTCTTTACGCCGGTGTATGACGATCATCACCAGCAAATCGGCGTTGTCGCCATCGGGATTTCGCTGGTAAAAGTCACCGAGCAAATCAACAAAAGCCGCTGGAGCATTCTCTGGACCGTGCTGTTTGGCATGATGGTTGGCGCACTGGGCACCTACTTTTTGGTCAAAATGCTCAAACGTATTCTGTTCGGGCTGGAACCTTATGAGATTTCGACGCTGTTCGAACAGCGTCAGGCGATGTTGCAATCCATCAAAGAAGGCGTGATCGCCGTTGACCAGGACGCGCATGTAACGCTCATTAACCAGACGGCACGCCAGACATTTCAGGAAACGGCCACGGACGTTGCGCCAAATGCCGATTCCCTGCCGCTTATCGCCAACCTGCGCGATGTGCTCAATACCGGCGTTCCGCGCCGCGACGAAGAGATCAACTACAAAGGGCGTTTACTGCTGAGCAATACCGTGCCGGTGCGTAATAACGGCGTCATTATTGGCGCAATTTGTACCTTCAGGGATAAGACGGAGGTCAGCCAGTTGATGCAGCGCCTGAGCGGCATGGTAAACTATGCCGATTCATTGCGGGAACGCTCGCATGAGTTCATGAATAAACTCCATGTGATACTGGGTTTGCTGCACATGAAAAGTTATACGCAGCTGGAGGATTATATTCTCAAAACAGCCAATAATTATCAGGCTGAAATCGGGTCGCTGCTGTTGAAAATTAAGTCTCCGGTCATCGCCGGGTTCCTGTTGAGCAAGATTAACCGCGCCTCAGACACCCGACATCTGCTGACACTCAGCGATGACAGCCTGTTGCCTGATAACAACAATGAAAATCAGGTCGCAGCGCTGATCACCGTTCTGGGTAATCTGATTGAAAATGCGCTGGATGCGCTGGGCGACCAGCCGGATGGCGAAGTCAGCGTGCTGCTGCATTATCAGAATGGCTCGCTGGCTTGTGTCGTCAGTGACGACGGACCGGGGATTACACCGGAAAACATTGAGGCGATATTTGAGAAAGGCGTTTCATCCAAGGGTGATCAACGAGGTATGGGGTTGTTCCTTGCGAAACAGCAAGTTGAAAGCCTCGGCGGAACCATTAACGTAGAATCCGAACCCGATGTTTATACCCAATTTTTTGTACAACTTCCCTGGGATGGTGAGAGGACAAGTTCTTGATCAATGTGCTGATAGTTGATGATGATGCCATGGTAGCCGAGCTAAACCGCTGCTACGTGGGCCAGATTGAAGGCTTCGCGTGCTGCGGCACCGCGTCGACGTTACAACAGGCGAAAGATCTGGTTTTGAATTCAGAACTGTCTATCGACCTGATTTTGCTCGATGTGTACATGCAGCAGGACAACGGGCTGGATTTACTTCCTGAGCTGCGCAATGCGCGCCGCCCTATCGACGTGATTGTCATTTCTTCCGCCGCCGATGCGGAAACCATCAAAAAATCGCTGAACTATGGCGTGGTGGATTATCTGATAAAACCGTTCCAGTTTTCCCGTTTCGAGGAAGCACTGACCGGCTGGCAGCAGAAAAAAACGCTGATGGATAACCAGCAATATTACGAGCAGTCGGACGTTGACCGGTTAATTCATGGCAATAATCCGTCGGCGGCAGAGTCCAAAAAGCTGCCTAAAGGTCTGACGCCACAAACGCTGCGCACGTTGTGCCAGTGGATTGACGAGCACCCAACGATGGAGTTTTCCACGGACGAACTCGCCAGTTCGGTGAATATATCGCGGGTGTCCTGCCGTAAATACCTGATATGGCTGGCGCAGATGAACATCCTCTTCACCAGCATTCATTATGGCGTGACCGGCAGGCCGGTTTACCGCTATCGCTTACAGGCGGATCATTACTCGCTGCTTAAACAGTACTGCCAGTGATGTGATAGTCCGGGTCCAGCGGCATGAACGTAAACTGCCGCTGCGATGAGAAGATAATCTGCTGGTCTTTCGTGACAAAAATAGCCTCAATGTGCGGGAAATTCTCCAGGTACCTGAGGCTTTTTTCCACGCCCATGCCGTAAAGCAGCGTGGTGTAGATATCACCGTCAATTGAGTCATCGGAAATAATCGTCACGCTGAGAAGCTCGTTATCCAGCGGATAGCCGGTTTTCGGATCGAGAATATGATGGTAACGCTGGCCGTTCAGCTCGAAATACCGTTCGTAAATGCCCGATGTCACCACCGATTTGTTCGTCACGTTTATCACGCCAATCAGCGATTCCGGGGTTGAAAACGGTTTTTTCAAACCAATCGCCCACGCGCCTTCTGCCCCTGCCCCCAGCGTTTGGACATTGCCGCCCAGATTGATCAGCGCCTGCGTCACCTGCTGCTCACGCAGGAAATCGCGCACCACGTCCGCGATATACCCTTTGGCAATCGCGCCCAGATCGATTTCCATTCCCGCTTTATGCAGAAAAACTGACTGCGAACTTTCGTCGAGGATCACGTCATGCGGATCCGTTATTTTCAGCAGCGCTTGTAAGTCAGTCGCAGCGGGCACGCTGTTACCGTTAAAACCGATTTTCCAGCGCTTCACCAGCGGGCCGATGGTGAAATTAAAACTGCTGTTTTCCAGCACGCTCACGGCTTTCGCTCGGCGGATCAGGTCAAACACCGGTTTGCTGACGGCGACGGCGTGATCGCCTGCCGCATGGTTAACCGACATCACTTCAGACTGCTGGCGGTTAACCGTCAGTTTGGTTTCCTGAAGTTTGATAAGCCGGAAAACGTTGGAGGCCAGGGTTTCATTATGTTCAAACAGCTTGAGAAGAATGGGCGAACCCATCAAAACGGCGGAGTAAGCATAAACACGATCGTCTGGCGTCATCAGATTTACCCAAAAACAGGCCTTAAAACAGACCTAATAGAGAAAAGTGAAAAGTGAAAAGCCCGCCCCACAGCGATGCGGGACAGGCTTTACGTTGAACTGAAACCTCAACCTTCCGGGTTGCAGGAGCGGGCTTAGCGTTGCCAGACTCCGTGCAACCGGAAGGAACACGGTTCTTTATTGCATCGCGTATTTCGCTGCATTCTGTCCCGCAAGAATACCGAAGATAATGATATCTGCAACGGCATTCCCGCCGATACGGTTACCGCCGTGGATCCCGCCGACCACTTCACCGGCCGCGAACGCACCGCTGAGCACCTGTTTCTGAGCATCCAGCACGCAGGTATCGGTGTTAATAGTCACGCCGCCCATGGTGTGGTGAACCCCCGGCGCGATACGGATTGCGTAGAACGGCCCCTGATTGATCGGATGGCGCATCGCCGTTTTACGGCCAAACTCTGCATCGTCCTGTTTATCCACCGCAACGTTGTAATTTTCCAGCGTAGCGAGGAATGCGTCTGATCCCATTTCCAGCTTCGCGGCCAGTTCACGTGGCGTTGCTCCGCTGATCACGAACCCGCGAGCAATATACTCATCCGCCGCTTTGTTGTTTAAACGTACCTGCTCGTCAAAGACCACGTAGGCAAACTTCTCTGGCAGGCCGATGATTTTTGCAGACACTTTGTCGCGCGTTTCCATCTCATTGAAGAAGCGATGCCCCGCCTGGCTGACCAGAATCGCACCGCCGCCACGGATGGCTTCGGAAATCAGATATGACGTTGTCTGTTCCACGGTCGGGTGAATCTGGATCTCGCCCATATCGACAGTACCGGCACCGATATTTTCCAGAATGGCGATACCGCCGCCGGTTGCGCCTTTGTGGTTGGTGGTCACGAAACCGTCCAGCTCAGGGCGATATTTCACGACCATGTCGCGGTTGGCGCTGAAACCACCGGTCGCGACAATCACGCTTTTGGCGTTTATCGTCAGCACTTCGTTTTCATCATTGAGCAGATCTACGCCCTGCACCGCGCCGTTGGTGTAACGGATTTCGGTCACAGACGTATCCAGCATTACGTCGATATTACGTTTGTTGAGGTTTTTCACCAGACCGCTGATCAGGAAGCCACCGACTGCGCTGCGATCTGCCGGGCGGTGCGTGCGGTCAATGCTCATCCCGCCGGTAATGGTGATATCGCTCAGTTCAATGTCGTGTGCTGCCAGCCATTCGACGGCCTGCGGGGCGCGTTCGATGAATTCTTTCAGCAGCACGGTGTTATTTTTGAACTGACCGCCTTTCAGGGTTTCCTGATAGAACAGCTCTTTGCTGTCTTCGATGCCTTTCAGTTTCTGATAACGGGTTTCTGCAGCGTTCATGCCTACAGAGGCTTTGATGGTGTTACCGCCGATGGTAGACATTTTCTCGACGATCAGCACTTTCGCGCCTTCATCACAGGCCTGAATCGCCGCCGCCAGACCAGCACCGCCGCTACCGACCACGACCACGTCGTAGCTTTGCGGTTCGGACAGGCTGCCGCCCTCTTCCAGCAACTGCGCTTTGCAGGATTTCGCGATAGCTTTGGATACCGCTTTTTTCACCGCTTCACTCTGTTCAGTTGCACCCGTAACGGCGTCAACGTGCGGGCTGTTAGCATCCAGAATACGGGTACGGATGATGTCGAAGCTGGTGGTGAATTCCACATCCAGATCCGCACCGGCTTCCAGCACAATGTCCGTAATGCGGTCGGTTTCCAGACTGACGTTAACCGCCACTTCATACGCGTTGTCCTGCACTTTTTCCTGGAACACACCGGCTTTGAATTTTTTCGACGACATGCTCATATCGCGGATCATCGCGTCAACCAGCGAGAAGCGCCAAAGTGGTTCAGGAATAGTCAGGGCTTCGCGCTGGGTGCTGTCGATGAACAGGTCGAGTTTCTGGTCACTGGCAATCCGGTCAGTCCAGTCCGGATATGCAATGCAGGCTTTACCGATGGCAATCATGTCGTAGCCATGTTCCAGCGCCAGCTCCGCGTCGGCTTTGTTCACAATCCCACCCACGCCCATCACCGGAATCGCGGCCAGTGTTTCAGAACGCATCGCGACATACTTGTCGATAAGCGGCGTCGGATCCGTGGTGTCGTTGATGGAAGGACGTAGCGAATAACCGAGGGAGAAATGGAGATAATCCAGACCACGCGCTGCCAGTTGCTCAAGCAGATACATCGTGTCTGCAAAGCGGATACCCGGCTCCTCGAGTTCTTCCGGTGAGAAACGGTAGCCAATAATGAAAGAAGAATCGGCGTATTTCTGCGCCATCTGATGGGTGATATCCAGCACCGCCAGCGGGAAGCGGGCGCGGTTTTCGCGGCTACCGCCCCATTTGTCGTTACGCTGATTGGAGTTCGGGGAGAAGAACTGCTGGATGAGGTAAGTGTTCGCGCCGTGAATTTCTACGCCATCGAAACCGGCTTCAATCGCGCGGCGGGTCGCTTCACCAAATTTGGCGATCATGTCGTCCACTTCTTCGGCGGTTAACGCCACCGGCGTTGCCGCGCCGTCACGCGGAGCAGCCAGCGCACTTGGCGCAACCGGCTGCTGACCGCCGATCAGTTTCGGCTCGCTCATGCGGCCACCGTGATAAATCTGCAAGAGCGCTTTAGAACCCTGAGATTTTACCGCTTCGGCAATTTTCGCCAGACCGGCAATTTTGCTGTCGTTGTCGATGCCGATAGCGCCCGGGAATGCGAGGCCTTTGTCATCCACAAAACAGCATTCCACGATGACGGTACCGATACTGCCCGCACGGGCACGATAATATTCAACCAGCTCGCTGGTGACGGTGCCATCGTAAAAACCGGTGCAGGTGGTCATTGGCGCCATCAGGATACGGTTTTTCAGTACGGTACCATTCGGCAGAGTGAACGGACTCAATAGCGGTGCGTTGGTGCTCATAATTGTAACTCCAAATTTTAAGTATTAATTTTCTGAATTCTTTACCGGCCGCTATTTAACGAAATATATGGTTATTATTTGTGTGTTTTATTTCGTTGCCGATTTCATGTTATTAATATAGTTTTATTTTTAGTTTCTAAACCCATTACATTAGTTTAATAACTATTTATCTATTAACTTAATGGCTGTTATATTAAAAATATGTTAACGCTAAAAACAAATAATCACATTCGTGTAAAGTACTCCCTTATTTGTATTTAAATGATCGGATTACTATTACATCCACGGCCTGTTTCCCCGCGAAAAATCAGAGAACTCACGCGCCTGCAAGGCCGTTTGCATCAGGGCAGGCCGAGTTTGCAGATGTGAATGACTCGCATTAGAGGTACTCCTTCCTTCGCGCGTCTCCCCCCATAAAGAGGCACTAATCGCAATTTATTTCGGGCATTACGGCACAGTGCGTTAAACCTGTTCAAAACACGCCACGAACATCTCAATTCTTGTTTTAAAAAATAAACCATCACCGTATTTTGTTGATCAAGATCAACAGTAATAAATAGGGAAAACGCATTATATAAACATTTCCTCCCTCTTAAGGGGAACGACATCTACCAAACACAAATAATAATAACGGGGCAGGTTCTCATTAAGAAACAGGCAACGTTAAATAACTAAAAAAATCAAAGTAACTAAAAAAAACACATAAGACATTTTACCTAAGCATCATCACAATATTCCTAACTACCTAAGATAAATATTATGAGCGAAATAACAAAAACTGCGGTGAAAGAGCCAGCGAAAAAAGCCGAGTCCGGCAAGAAAAATCGCTGGATCTTTATGTTACTTCCTGTGCTGGTGGCGGTGTTGCTGCTGCTGGTTCCCACTCCCGATGGACTTGAACCTTACGCATGGCACTTTTTCGCCATTTTTGTCGGCGTCATCGTAGGTCTGATCTTCGAGCCACTGCCAGGTGCCGTTATCGGCCTGACTGGCGTCGTGGTCATCGCCCTCTTCAGCCAGTGGTTGCTGTTTAGCCCGGCGGAGATGGCCGATCCGAAATTCAAAATGGCTGCACAATCTTTCAAATGGGCAGTCAGTGGTTTCGGTAACTCAACGGTCTGGTTAATCTTCGGCGCGTTCATGTTTGCCGCCGGCTACGATAAAACCCAGTTTGGCCGCCGTCTGGCGCTGATCCTGGTGAAATATCTGGGCCGCCGCAGCCTGACGCTCGGTTATGCCATCACCTTTGCAGACTTACTGCTGGCACCGTTCACACCGTCCAATACCGCGCGCAGCGGCGGCACGATCTACCCGATCATTGCCAACCTGCCACCGCTGTACGGCTCAAAACCTAACGACCCGAGCGCACGCAAAATCGGTTCTTATCTGATGTGGGTGGCGATCACTGCGGCGTGTATCACCAGCTCTATGTTCCTGTCTGCACTGGCACCTAACCTGCTGGCGCTGGGCATCGTGAACAGCGTCACCGGGATCAACATTTCCTGGGGCACCTGGTTCATGGCGTTCCTGCCGGTCGGCCTGCTGCTGCTGCTGACCATGCCGCTGCTGGCGTACTGGTTCTACCCACCGGAAGTCAAAATCAACGACGAAGTACCAAAATGGGCAACGTCTGAACTGGCAAAACTGGGCAGAATGTCCCGTCACGAAATCCTGCTGCTGGTCTTCGTATGCTGTGCGCTGGCGATGTGGATTTTCGCTGCCAGCTTCATTGAGCCTGCAATGGCTGCGCTGCTGGTTGTGGTTCTAATGTTGTGGACCGGCGTTCTGAACTGGAACGATATCACCAGCAACAAACCCGCCTGGAACACCTTTGCCTGGTTCGCCACGCTGGTTGCCCTGGCTGACGGCCTGTCCCGCACCGGTTTCATCGCCTGGCTGGGTAAAGAAGGCGCTGCGCTGATGGGCGGCATCTCTCCTGGCGCAGCGACCATCGCCCTGCTGCTGGCGTTCTACCTGTTGCACTATCTGTTTGCCAGCACCACCGCACACACCACCGCACTTTTACCGGCTATGCTGACTATTGGTGCTGCGATTCCGGGCATCAATATGCAGGTGTTCTGTCTGCTGATGGTGACGTCTCTGGGTATTATGGGGATCATCACACCGTACGGTACTGGCCCGAGTCCGATTTACTACGGAAGTGGTTATCTGCCAACGAAAGATTACTGGCGTCTGGGCACCATCTTCGGTGCAATCTTCCTGGTCGCATTACTGGTTATCGGCTACCCGTGGATGGTGATGATGTTCTGAGGGTGTGTATAAAATCACCCACAAAGCATTAACAGAGCATTTACTGAAATAAAACAGTTAAACCACGTTGCCAGCCTGTGTATTTGGCTGGCAACATACGGAACGAATAGAAACGTCGCCGTGATTTTCCCGTACTCTTCCTGAAAATCGTTGTACCCGTGGCGGCCATAACGGATTAAGTGAGAAAACAATGTCGAACAAACCTTTCTACTATCAGAATCCCTTCCCCGTTTCCAAAGATGAAACCGAATACTATTTGCTGACCAAAGATCACGTCTCTGTCAGCCAGTTTGACGGTGAAGACGTTTTAAAAGTCGCGCCGCAAGCGCTTACCCTGCTGGCTCAGCACGCATTCCACGATGCTTCTTTCATGCTGCGCCCTGCACATCAGCAACAAGTTGCCGCGATCCTGGATGACCCGGAAGCCAGCGAGAACGACAAATACGTTGCATTGCAGTTCCTGAGAAACTCAGAGATCGCCGCGAAAGGCATTCTGCCAACCTGCCAGGATACCGGCACCGCGATCATCATGGGCAAAAAAGGCCAGCACGTCTGGACCGGCGGCAACGACGAAGCCAGCCTGTCTCAGGGCGTGTACAACACGTTCATCGAAGATAACCTGCGCTATTCCCAAAATGCCGCGCTGGATATGTACAAAGAAGTGAACACCGGTACCAACCTGCCAGCACAAATCGACCTCTACAGCGTCGATGGCGACGAGTACAAATTCCTGTGCATCGCCAAAGGCGGCGGTTCTGCGAACAAAACCTATCTTTATCAGGAAACCAAAGCGCTGATCACCCCGGCGAAACTGAAAGGTTATCTGGTTGAGAAAATGCTCACGCTGGGTACAGCGGCTTGCCCTCCGTACCATATCGCGTTTGTGATTGGCGGCACTTCCGCAGAAGCCACCCTGAAAACGGTGAAACTGGCGTCCACGCATTACTACGATGGCCTGCCAACGGAAGGTAACGAGCACGGTCAGGCATTCCGCGATGTTCAGCTCGAACAGGAACTGCTGGTCGAAGCAAACAATCTGGGCCTCGGCGCACAGTTCGGTGGCAAATACTTTGCTCACGACATCCGCGTTGTCCGTCTGCCACGCCACGGCGCTTCCTGCCCGGTAGGCATGGGCGTGTCCTGCTCCGCTGACCGCAATATCCGCGCGAAAATCAACAAAGACGGCATCTGGATTGAGAAACTGGAAAACAATCCGGGCAAATACATTCCTGAATCACTGCGTCATGCAGGCGAAGGTGAAGCCGTTAAGGTTGACCTGAACCGTCCGATGAAAGAAATCCTCGCACAGCTTTCAGAATATCCGGTGTCTACCCGCCTTTCCCTGAGCGGTACGATTATCGTGGGCCGTGACATTGCGCACGCCAAACTGAAAGAGCGTCTTGATAACGGCGAAGGCTTGCCGCAGTACGTTAAAGATCACCCGATTTACTATGCAGGCCCGGCGAAAACGCCTGAAGGTTATGCCTCCGGTTCCCTCGGCCCGACCACCGCAGGCCGCATGGATTCCTACGTGGATCTTCTGCAATCGAACGGCGGCAGCATGATCATGCTGGCAAAAGGCAACCGCAGCCAGCAAGTGACGGATGCCTGTCACAAACATGGCGGCTTCTATCTGGGCAGCATCGGCGGCCCGGCAGCGGTTCTGGCTCAGCAAAGTATCAAGAGCCTCGAATGCGTGGAATATCCTGAGTTAGGGATGGAAGCAATCTGGAAAATTGAAGTAGAAAACTTCCCGGCGTTCATCCTGGTGGATGACAAAGGCAACGACTTCTTCCAGCAGATTCAGCAAAACCAATGTGCTAAATGCGTGAAGTAATCGCATTGCAGTAAAAACAAAAGGCCCGCCGTAAATGGCGGGCTTTTTTATCAGCTCAGGTCACTGCACTTCCCGCGTCAAGACATCATAAAAATCACGATCCCTTCCGTCACAATTCCGAGCGCTGTCCCGATGAGAATGGAAGATGACGCGGATTCCACGTAGGTATCGCTGCGCACCGCAAACATCCCGGCGGCAATCGCCGACGGCGTGGCACCGATAATCACCACCTGCTGCAACAGCGTGTGGCTCAGACCAAAGGCTATTCCGGCGGCGGCCATGATGGCGGGCTGGATTAAGTTTTTCATGCCGATATTGGTAAACGTATGGATATTCAGCGTCGGGCGTTCGCCGAAGAACAACAGCCCCAGCGCGAACAACGAAATCCCCCCCGCTGTTTTCCCCATCATTTCAACCGAAGACGACAGCAACTCCGGGATTTTGATCCCCGCCAGACTCATGATGACGCCGAGAACCGGGATCCACACAATCGGGTTACGCACCGCTTTAAACAGGTTGGTCAGGATCATTTTGCCCAGACTGCCCTGCCCGGCCAGTTCACTGTTTTCATCACCCATGCGGATCAGAACAATGGTCAGCGGGATCATCAGCACGCTGGTGATGAGGTTACCCACCAGCACCCCCAGAAAACCTTCCGGCCCGATAAGGACGGCCAGAACCGGCGCGCCGAAGTACGCCATATCCGGGAAGGCGCACACCAGTGACTGAATGGCGCTGGTTTTTATGTCGTGACGAAACAGAAAACGCGAGATGCACAATGTCAGAAGATAAGATCCCATCAGACCGATCACCAGCACAGCCATAAAGGATAAATTCTGTATTTTGGACGGATCGGTGTGCAATGCGCCGATAAAAAGATGTAATGGCAACGCAAAACGAATCACCACAGTCGCTAATACCGTTGCATCGTCACGTTTCATATAACCGAGTTTTCCGCTCAGCCAGCCTAAAACCATAACAAAAACTAAAGGAAATAAAGAGGATAAGAGTAACGTTGGCATAATCAGACCTTTTTCTTTTTTATAGTTAATTGAATGAAGAAAAATAAAACTGCGAGTCTTTATATTATTTTCGCTCAGTGGTAAGTGTGATAATGCTCACATCTGTTTACCTGCTGAGAATAACAATAATTACTTAACCAATAAAAACATATAAATCAATAGCTTATTAAAACACTGAATTATTTAACTTAAGTGCGCTGTTATTTTATTAGTTACACTGAATTATTCTGAAATATCCAACAACACACTGACGAATTTCATCACTAAGTAAGTATTTAAATGCTTTTGTAATTTGTGTAACCAGAACCTCCCCCTCTCGCGTGATATAAAAACCAGACAATAATAAAGACTATTTCCGGCTGCTGTGCGCTTTTTATTTTATTTAATTCACTCTGATTCGATTGTTCATAGGATTTTACTGCGAGGGATCCTTAGGCGAAGAAATAACGCCGAAGGAAATCACTGAGTACAAACTCTAAGGCTTAATGATGTTAAAAAAACGCCCACTCTACACGCATTACACCGGTTCGCTGTTACTCGAAAATCCGCTGCTGAACAAAGGTTCGGCCTTCAGCCGCGAAGAACGTCTGGCGCTTAATCTGAACGGATTGCTGCCAAACCAGGTGGAAACCATCAGCGAACAGACCGACCGCGCTTACACCCAATTCTCTGAATTCAAACGTGATATCTCCAAACATGTTTATCTGCGCAATATCCAGGACACCAACGAAACACTCTTCTATAACCTGGTGAATTCCCATCTGGAAGAAATGCTGCCGATCATCTACACCCCGACCGTTGGCGAAGCGTGCGAGCATTTCTCTGATATCTACCGCCGCGCCAGAGGGTTGTTTATCTCCTACCCGGACCGCGACAACATCGATGAAATGCTGCAAAACTTCTCCAAAAATGACATCCGGGTGATCGTCGTCACCGACGGCGAACGCATTCTGGGGCTGGGCGATCAGGGCATCGGCGGGATGGGTATTCCTATCGGTAAACTCTCGTTGTACACCTCCTGTGGAGGGATCAACCCGGCCAATACGTTACCAATCATGCTTGACGTCGGCACGAATAATGCGCAACGCCTTGATGACCCGCTGTATATGGGCTGGCGCCACCCGCGCATTACCGACGGTGAGTACAATGAATTCATGGATATGTTCATTCAGGCTGTGAAAACGCGCTGGCCGGACGTATTGCTTCAGTTCGAAGATTTCGCGCAAACCAACGCGATGCCCTTGCTGGAGCGTTATCGTGATGAGCTTTGCTGCTTCAATGATGATATTCAGGGCACCGCCGCTGTCACGCTGGGCTGCCTGATTGCCGCCAGCCATGCCGCCGGGACGCAACTGCGCGACCAGCGCGTAACCTTCCTTGGCGCGGGTTCTGCCGGCTGCGGTATCGCAGAAAAAATTGTTGCGCAGATGATTGCCGAAGGTGCAACGGAAGATGAAGCGCGCAGCCAGGTCTTTATGGTGGATCGCTTTGGCCTGCTGACGGATGACATGCCGAACGTGCTCGCTTTCCAGCGCAAGCTGGTCACGCGCAAAGCCAACATTGCCCACTGGAAAGTCGATGCCCAAAACATTTCGTTGCAGGATGTCGTACATAACTCCAAACCGACGATTCTGATTGGCGTTTCCGGGCAACCGGGGCTGTTCACCGAAGAAATCATCCGCGAAATGCACCACAACTGCCACCATCCGATCATCATGCCGCTGTCGAATCCGACGTCGCGCGCTGAAGCCCGCCCGCAGGACGTGATTGCGTGGACAGAAGGCGCCGCGCTGATGGCCACCGGCAGCCCGTTTGCACCGGTGCATTATCAGGATCACACTTACCCGATCCCGCAATGTAACAATGCCTATATTTTCCCCGGTTTAGGTCTGGGGATCCTGGCCGCCAAGGCGCGTCGCGTTACCGACGGAATGTTGCTGGCCGCCAGTCAGGCGCTGGCCAGCCTTTCTCCGCTGGCAACCACCGGCAAAGGTTCGCTGTTACCGGCTATCGCCGATATTCAGCATGTGTCGAAAGTGATTGCCGCTGAAGTCGCACGTGTGGCACAGCAGGAAGGTGTGGCACCGGAAATGTCGCAAGAGACGCTGCTAAACCGTCTCGATACTGAATTCTGGAAGCCCGAATACCGGTCTTACAAGCATTCATCGTTCTGATCGTTTGTCTGGCCGGCAGAGATGCCGGCCATTTTGATTCTGAAGTACATCCTTGTAATATGCGCTAAAGCCCGGCATTTTGCGGATTATCAAAACCGACGCGCCCGACAAACGGCAAACGCAGCGCCGGATTTTTGAAATCAACTCCCAGATTCAGCCCTAACACATTCACTTCAACACCTTCTTCAACGCCAAGCGTGACACCCAGAAGCCCCAGCACAGAAACCTGCACGCCACGCCCGGAAGGCGGTAAACCGATCGGATTTGTGATACCGCGATAATCTTTACCGATAGCGTTAGACGGCATATCGAGTTGCAAGTCCGGCACTTCACGGCCAATGTGCGCCATAAACGTGTTGCTGTTGGGGCCCGGCCACGCGTGATAGGTATGCGGATACGGATAACTTTTTATCGCCGCGATAATTTTGGGGATCATCTCTTCAGCCTGAGCCCCGCGATGGTCGACCAGTAATTTGGGCTTTGAGCCAAACCAGTAACCGTCAGGAATAGCATAATTGCGGCGAACAACGTTCGTGCTGCCCCAGCTGATGACGTCATAACGAGTAAACGCCGTTTCGCCTTCGCGTTTAAAAATAATCCACGGATGTACCGCCACCAGCCCGCGCCACCCATACGTCGGTGCGGCATATATCTGAACAATCGCGGTACTGCGCAGTTTGACCGGATCCGGCGCAATACCCGCAGAATCACGACGCGCCGTCGCCCAGTTCTGGCTGGCAGGCTCCGTTTTAGTGTGCGCCGCCCTGGCATAGCTGTAACCGAATGACAGCAACAAAACCCCTACAAAACAGAGAATTATCCATTTCACGGCCATTTTTTTTCACTCACTTTTGTCAGCCATTTCGAAAGAACAACAGTACGCATTCATTACAAGGCTGGCAACGTGAAAGTCTGGTGCGCATCACAAACTCTGTAGCAAAAGACGGTTGAAAAAAGAGTCATTTCATTATCTCAACTTGTCATGAGGAACTATCGTCCTGCATAAATTAGGGTGAATAACATAATAACTGCCGAGTTTATCTGTATTGCAGGAAGTGTAGGATGAAAACATTAATATGAAAGGAATGATAAAGGACATAACAAATCCTAAGCAGCATGAGGCTATACTAAATCCTAACCAAATATTTCCGATTACAGTAGCTTTTTTTAATTGTTTCATCCCTTTACGTAATAGTATTCTCAATGAAAAAAAGAACATCCATATGAATAAAGGAACCCCTCCGATAGATATAATCACTTTCCCATTATACTGTATGATATCTCCGCGCAAAAACAACGAGCAAACACCAAATAAATCTACGTAAATGGAAATTACGTAAATAGTAACCACGCAGATAGCCATCATTAAAAATGCTGAAATTTTATAAAGCACCAGTTTTTGTAAATCATTATCTTTCATTTATCCCTCCAACGATGCGTAGCTATAGTCTTACATAAGTCAGGGTTAATGACATAATAATTGCTGAGTGTATCTGTATTGCAGGAGGTATAGGATGAAAACATAAACATGAAAGGAATGATAAAGGACATAACAAATCCTAAGCAGCAGGAGGCTATACTAATTCCTAACCAGGCATTTCCAATCCACGAGGTTTTTTTTAGAGGTTTTATTCCTTTATGCAAAAGTGTTCTCAATGAAAAGAAAAATACCCAAATCAAAAGAGGAACCCCTCCAATGCAAATAATTGTCTTGCCGTTATATTGTATAATATCCCCTAATGAGATTAATGAGTAAGTATCCTCTATATCCATAAAAACCGTGCAAAGATAAATTAATCCCACGCAAAAGGCGATCATGCAAATTGCAGAAAGCTTGAAAATAATGAACTGCCACAAATTGTCACTTACCATTTCAATATCCAAACTCGACAGGTGTATTTAAAAACAGCTTGGAGTTTTTAAAATTCCATTCGTTTACTTTCTGATACTCAGCAATGCCTAACCGAAGTTTTTCTTTTAAGTTTACAGACAGCCCGAGACTATCATCTAATTCATTCAGTCCTTTGTTTAAATAAATACCAACAACTATAACTAGAAATATTGAAACAACTACAGGAGCACCAATAACAGTCAAAATTCCGCCAGCAATTCCTAAAACAACTCCTGCTACAATGGTTTTTACCGCATCCACCGAAACATCAACAAGAAAATCGGCAAGGTGATAATCAGATTTGAAGATCAGTTCAAGTGCCCGCCAGGCTACGGAAGCAAAAATACAGAATTTCATCCCTTTGACAAGTGCTCCACCGATACCCCGGTAGCCGATGCCCATTTCCAGCATTTGCGGGTGATTAACCGCATAACGGGTGCCTTTGAGTATCTGGCGTAATCCGGCGCGCCCGGTTATTTTTATGTAAGACTTTCCCTTGAAGGTGTATTCGATCGCCCGGACGCCGAGCGATTTGAAATGAAACACCAGATCACCGGCTGAATTCTTATAGGTCATTAAATTACTGATATTCGCAGTGCCCTCCAGAATATCTTTAATGTTACCCGGTGCCAGTTTGTAGGAGAAAATTTTATCCGTGCCCCCCATCAGGGTATCGACAATCTCTTGTGCCTCCTCCATCGTCAGCAACATGATATGGCGAGTTTCGGTAATAAATGTGCCGTTCGCGAAAGCCATATCGCGCTGCACAGGATTCATGCTGGGGAAAGAGTTAAACGAGTCCTCCCCCATCAATATTTTTTTGCCAGCATTGACCCGCCGCCAGTAAGCTGCATCCGTTAGTTCTGACATTTTATTTTCCTTTCTTAATAAACGCGTTCATTCCATAAACTGTAAGCACTGGTACCGGCTATGCAGTGTTCCCATGTGATGGTTTCATAGCTGAAACTGACTCTTTCCTGCGCTTCGCCTTCGCTCTCGAGAATGCAGTGCGGCACAATGAAATCGATACTCGTAATCCTGGCACCGGTTAATTTCACTTTGTAATAGCATTCGCCCATACCGACTTTATTGGTGCGGTACAGGTATAAATCACAGGTGAGGATTTCATTGTCTGTGATCGCTTTTCCCAACAGCGGGGAGGATTTGTCGATGGGCTTAAGAATAGTCATTTCGTGATGATTAACGTTCTGGTCACGGGTTAGTGAATGTTTCAGACTGTAGACCATGATATTATCAATATTTGCAATTTGCGCTTTATTGCCAATGGAATCCAGTGATGAACAGCCAGCAGAGATCAACCCCTGAGTTTGCCCGTTTAATGTCAGATATGTTAAGTTTGCCATATTCGTCCCTTATGCATTATTTGAATGAGTGATACTTTCCATTTAGAAAATTATGTCAACTTTAGCGATAACTTTCCCCCATTACTGTTTTAAATAATTAAAATAACTTAGAGAGCCTATTAATGAATTATATAAAAATATGCGGAGGATTTTGTTCCTAAAAAATTTAAAAAACAAGTTATTTGTCAGGCGGTTTTATATTAAGGGATATTATTATTCACGCAATCAATGTGAATTAAAAATATATATATACAGCTAAATGAAACAAGCAATAAAACCCAGCACACCTCACAGATATAGTTTTTTCCCTCAACAGTGAATAAATCAGGGTGCAGGTTATATTTCGTGACTCAGGCTCTGTTTTTTTTAGAAAAAACATCCCCAATTGAAAATCGGACTCCAGCCCATTGTTGATGGCGCGATGCTGTCTCATACTTCAACTAACGTTTTAAAGATCTGCAGGTTTTCTGAAAACAACACATTGACGTTAACGCATTGAATATAAAAAGGATGAATATGACTGACTCTAAGAAAGCATTGATCATCGGCGCTTCACGTGGCATTGGTTTGGGTGTGGTGGATGTCCTGGCAAAACGCGGCTGGCAGGTGACGGCGACAACGCGGGCTGCCGTTCCGGCAAAAAGCCCCGCTTCAGTTGACTGGGTAAAACTGGATATAAATAAATCCGAAGCCAGGGAAGCCGTTAAAGATGCGCTTTCCGAAAGCCGCTTTGATCTGATTTTTGTGAATGCAGGCGTGTTTGGCCCCGGCCATCAGGACATTAATCAGGCCACCGACGAAGAGATTATTCAGCTGTTTCTGACCAACGCCATTTCTCCTGTCCGCACTGCGGCTGAATTTCTTCCCCTGCTGAAACACCGCACCGGCGTGCTGGCGCTAATGACCTCAGAACTGTCGAGCCTCAATGAAAACGAAGTCGCCACCTATCCGCTGTATTCCGCCAGTAAAGCCGCACTGAATATGCTGACGCGCGGTTTGCAGGAAGCCACTGAAAAGCAGGAACTGACGCTGTTATCCGTTCATCCGGGTTGGGTGAAAACCGATATGGGCGGCGAAGATGCCACGCTGACCGTAGAAGAAAGCGCCACCGGGATTGTCGATCAGTTCGACGCTTACCGTAGCAAAGGCGGTCACCACTTTGTGGAATATTCCGGCCGGAAACTTCGCTGGTAAATTTGCGGTTCACCGCACGCTGACGGCCTCATGTGAGGCCGTTTTTATTTCTGAAATACAGATGACCCCCCTTGCGCACGAACTCCATTCCTTCTTCACAATGTGAACGCAAAATGGCATTTAATGACGGTTTGCTGAACTTTTTGTGATGCTTCCCTTTTGTGGTAAAACTAGACCGGTCGGTTGGTTGTTAATAATTTGTAGACACAATAATTGCCGGGCTAACTTATCCCAAAATAAGACTCAGACGCGGCGCATAAACTTGCTTCCTTCAGGGATTTGTCATGCCTTCATCCTCAGTGGATTCGGATTCGCTGTTACAACATCGTTCGTTCGTCGCGTTCTGGATAGCCCGTGCGGCGTCCAGTTTTGGTTTCCAGATGCTTTCTATTGTGGTGAGCTGGCAAATCTATTCGATCACCGGACGGGCGTTTGATCTCGGGTTGATCGGGCTGGTGCAGTTTTTCCCCTCGGTTGCGCTGGCGCTGGTCGCCGGGCACGTGGCCGACCAGTTTGATCGTCGCCGCGTTGTGTTACTCGGGCAGATGGTCGAGTGGCTGGCGATTGCTGCGCTGGCCTGGTTGTCGCTCACGCATCACGTCAATGAAGTGATCATACTCGGGCTGATTTTCATCATCTCGACCGCGAAAGCCATGGAAGCGCCGTCGTTGCAGTCAATGCTCCCGGCGCTGGTTCCGCCGCATTTACTGGCGCGCGCGATGGCGGCAAACAGCGTATCCGGCCAGGCGGCGGCGATGGTCGGCCCGGCGCTGGGCGGTTTTCTGTATGTCGCCGGGGCGGGCGTGGCGTATTCGGTCTGCGCCGTGCTGTATCTGCTGTCAATCGTGATGGTCAGCCGGTTACGTTATGAACAGGCGCCACCGCGCCGTGTTCCGGCTACGTTCAAAACGCTGTTTGCCGGTATCAGTTTCATCCGCAACCGGCCGGACGTTCTGGGCGTCATTTCACTGGATTTATTTGCTGTACTGCTTGGCGGCGCGACGGCGTTGTTGCCGATTTTTGCCCACGATATTCTGCACACCGGCCCGTGGGGTTTGGGATTACTACGCGGCGCGCCAGCGGTCGGCGGCTTAATCGTCGGGTTCTGGCTGAGCCATCGTGCGCTGAAACGTAACGTCGGGATGACCATGTTTACGGCAGTAGCCGGTTTCGGCGTCGCGACACTCGTTTTCGCGTTCTCGACCTCGTTATGGCTTTCGATGCTGGCACTGTTTGCGCTCGGCGGTTTCGACATGATCAGCATGGTCATTCGTGGCGCGCTGGTTCAGCTGGATACGCCCGACGATATGCGCGGCCGCGTCAGCGCCGTAAACTCAATCTTCATCAACACCTCCAATCAGCTCGGTGAATTTGAATCTGGCCTGATGGCCGCCTGGGTCGGCGCAGTGCCTGCCGCAGCGATTGGCGGCGTCGGCACGCTGATTGTGGTCGGCTTATGGATGATCGGGTTCCCGGCTTTGCGTAAACGCCAGAAACTTGAAAATGATGTGGTGACACCGTAACGTTTAACGGGGATATTTGACACTGGAACAATTCGAAAATCCCTAATATAATCAGCCCATTCATTCACCAACTGAATACATAAGGAGGATTGCCATGCTGACACGTGAAGTTTTTTTAATTTCACTCGTCCTTAGCGATCGTCACTGCTCAAGCGTTACCGGTATCGTGCTGCGATAACCTGCTTGAGCGAAGCTAACTGACAATCTGAGAACTTCCCTCCGGCTTACCGGTTATCGTCGGCTTTATTGACGAAAGGCATTTGTTTGCCTGTAAAACTTGAGTAAGCGCCATGACATTATTATCTGCACAATCCTTATCCTTCGATAATTCCTTCGGTCCTTTGCTGACGGAGATTTCTTTTGGCCTGAAAAAAGGCGACCGCATCGGGCTTATCGGCCATAACGGCTGCGGGAAAAGTACCCTTCTGAAAATCCTGAACGGCGAACTGGCGGCCACGTCCGGCACGCTGACGCTGGCGAATCAGTGCATTATGGCGACGGTGGAACAGCATCTTCCGGCGGCATTGCAGGATGCAACGCTGATTGACGCGGTGCAAAATCATTTGCCCGGCAGCCTTCATCAGCCGGAACGCTGGCAGGCCGAAGTCTTGCTCGCCTCACTTGGCTTTGAAGAAAAAACCTGGAGTCTGGTCGCCGGAACGCTCAGCGGCGGGCAACATACGCGGCTGATGCTGGCGCGGGCGTTGATCCGGCAACCGGATTTACTGCTGCTGGATGAGCCGAGTAACCATCTGGATCTGCCGACTTTGCTGTGGCTCGAGCAGTTCCTGCAAAACTGGGGCGGCAGTTTTGTACTGGTTTCCCACGACCGCAGCCTGCTGGACAATGTCACCAACTGCACCTGGATCCTGCGCGACAAAACGCTGCAATTCATCCGTCTCCCCTGCTCTTCGGCCCGTCAGGCGCTGGCCGAAAAAGATGCGGCGGACGCGTTGCGCAGAAGAGCCGAACAAAAGGAGATTGACCGGGTCACCCTGAGTGCTAAACGGCTGGCGGTCTGGGGCAGCGTATATGACAACGAAGGTCTGGCCCGCAAGGCCAAGCAAATGGAAAAGCAGATCGACCGGATGAAGGAAGATCAAACCGACGTGACAGCGGGCAATCAGTGGCAACTGCGGCTGCGCGGTGAAGCCCTACCGGCGGATCGCGTGCTGGCGCTTTCTGCCTTACAGATCCGGCCTGCACCTGACGCGCCGGTCTTGTTTGAACTGGGCGAACTGCGGGTGAAAAGCGGCGACCGTATCGCGCTGGTCGGCCGCAACGGCTGCGGTAAATCATCGCTGCTGCATCATTTGTGGCAGGCTTTCAGTCAGCCGGAAACCGTTGCTGAGGGCGTGATTTTTCATCCCAAAGTTCGCGCAGGGTATTACGACCAAAGTCTGCGGCAGTTGCGGGATGAGGATTCGCTGTCTGATGCGCTGGCACACTTTGCGCCGCTGACCGAAGAACAGCGGAAAATGGCGCTGACCGAAGAACAGCGGAAAATGGCGCTGATCGGTGCCGGTTTTCCGTATCTTCGCCATCAGCAAAAAGTCAGTACGCTGAGCGGCGGCGAGCGTTCAAGGCTGCTGTTTATCGCGCTGACGCTGGCGAATTACTCACTGTTACTGCTCGATGAGCCGACCAACCATCTGGATATAGAAGGCAAAGAGGAGCTGGCGGAAACGCTGAAAACCTTCAGCGGCGCTGTCTTGCTGGTTTCTCACGACCGGACGCTCATCGGGCAAAGTTGTAATCGCTTCTGGCTTATTCATCAGCAACAGCTTGAGGAATGGCACAGTCTTGCGCCGGTCTACGCGATTCTGGCCCAGACGCCAGTACCCGATTCCCCGGCAGCAGTAAAACCACAGACGGCGACCTCTGCGGTTCCCGAAACCGAAGAAGAACACTGGCTGGCGACGCTGCTGGAGCTGGAAAGTAAACTGGAAGAAGATCTGGCGCGAAAACCCAGACATCAGAAACCAGAACTGCAACGCCAGTGGCAGCAGCAAATCACTGAACTCAGTGCCTTGCTGGATTTGACGTAGTACGTCTGAAAAACCCTTCGAGGCCGCAGAAATGCGGCCTTTTATCATGCCCGCCTGTCGCTTTCACCCGCGTCGAGTATGCTTAAAAAGCAGAAACATTTTTCCGGGGAACACAGCATGAAAACCCGTATTAAAAAACTAAAAAATCGGTATCCGTTACACATCCAGATCACAGCCCTTTTTACGTTTTTAATTGTTTCGATCGGCTGCATTATTATTCTGTTCAGCCACACTCAGCTGACAAAACTGACCGAAGTCAGCACGCATCAGCAGTATCAGAAAACGGGTGAAGCCATCGCCAGTGAGCTGAATTCCGTGACACGTAATATGGCGACGTCGGTAGATATTCTGACAAAAATGCCCATCACCGCAGCGCTAACTGAAACAGAACGCATGGCGCGGGTGAGCACTTTCATTATGGTATTACAGCAGAATAATTATGCCAGTTCGGTCTACTGCGCTTATTCCAACGGCGATTTCTTTATTCTCCGGCGCTTAACCAGTCAGAATCGCGCGTTATTTAATGCCCCGACCAGCGCGCAATGGCTTGCACAAAACTACCGGTTTGATTTAACGACACCTGAGAAAAAAGAGTTCTTTTTAGATAATCAGCAAAACGTGATTTCTTCGGGCACTGTGCCTTACGACAATTACGATCCGCGTGGCAGAAAATGGTTCACGCTGGCCAGTGCAGAAAAAGGGCTGATTACGTCGCCCAATTATATTTTCAAAGGGACCGGCGAAACCGGTTTTACCTACAGCCAGCAGGCTGATAATCAGCACGCAGTGATAGGACTCGACGTTTCCCTCGCTTCACTGTCCGCATTCTTGCAGCAACAGGGATTACCGCCGGGCAGCCAGGCGGCGATATTATCAGAGTCCGGCGAAATCATCGCCAGCGACCCCGAACAGAAACACGCAAATAACGGTGGCCTGATGGCAGGAAATCTGCCCGTTTTGCAACCACTGTTATCGCAGGGCAATGCCGGAAACAGCCGCCTTTTTCGCGCGGATAATCAAGACTGGTACGGTTCTGTCATCAATATTCGCAGCATGGGAAACGACTATCGCCTGGCGATCGCCACGCCTTCGGCTTTTCTGACCGCAAATGCCAGTGCGATCAGTAACCGCTCCACGCTGATTGCTTTCTTATTGCTGTTACTCAGCCTGCCGGTTATCTGGTATTTTTCGCGTAAAATTTCCCGTCCGCTGGTCAGCCTGCGAAAAGATGCAGAAGCGATCAGCAATTTGCACTTCGAGACAGAAACCCATTCCATAAAAGGCTCTGTGATTGAGGAGGTGGATGATTTACATACCGCGATGGCAAAAATGAAACTCACGCTGACCAAATTCATCTCTATGGGCCGTATGTTGACCGTTAAGAATAACTTTACTCAGCAAATGCAGGGGCTGTTAACGGAAACCACGGAAATAGCTGACATGACCGGAGGAATGGTCTTTCTTGCCAATCAGGACATGAATCTTTTCACACCCGTGGCATTCCGGTGGCGCGATGAAAATATTGAACTCGCCGGTATCTCGCCTCTCGAAGTGGATAACGAACGTTGCAGTGAATTCTGGAAAATACTCAAAGGCCAGACCCTCAGCGGGATCCTCACGCAGGAAACCATTCCTGCGCCTTTACAGGCCTTCTTCCATCCGCATTTTCCCCTGCGCTACGTCGCGGTTCCAATGCAGACGCACGATAACCAGCTTCTGGGTTTTCTGTTACTTTTCAATACCACCACGCTCAGCGACAAGCAGGAAAACGCCAAAGTCCAGCTGATCAATTCGCTGGTCGGGATGTTATCCGTGGCGATTGAAGCGCAGCATCTGCTGGTGGAACAAAAAAATCTGATGAACGCCTTCATCAGGTTGATCGCCGGTGCCATCGATGAGAAAAGCGCGTATACCGGCGGCCACTGCCAGCGCGTGCCGGTCATCACCAAAATGCTGGCCAAAGCAGCCGTGGAAAGCCGTGCAGGGCCTTTCGCCAGTTTTACGCTTTCTGAAAACGAGTGGGAGGAATTGCATACTGCCTGCTGGCTGCATGATTGCGGGAAGATCACCACGCCCGAAGCGGTGGTGGATAAAGCCACCAAACTGGAGCTGATTTACAACCGTATTCACGAGATCCGTATGCGCTTTGAGTTGCTGAAACGTGAGAAGGAAATTGAATTCTTACGCCAGTATTCTAGTCATCCCGCCGGGAGCGCAGAGGCGCTGACGCTGAAAGAGACGATACGTCAGCTCGACGATGATTTCTATTTTATTGCCCGCTGTAATATCGGCAGCGAGTTTCTTTCCGATGAGGCACTGGCGCGAATCAATCAGATTGCCGGTTACCGCTGGACGCGCACGCTCGAAGATACGGCCGGTATTTCACGCGAAGAGCTAATGCGTAAAGAACGCCAGCCGCAACCGGCGTTGCCGGTTCAGGAACCGATGCTGGCGGACAAAGAAGAACATATCGTCTATCGCGATGGGGCCAGCAAACAGGCCGACAGTTACCATTTCAAACTGAAAAAACCGGAATTGCAGTATAACTATGGCGAAATCTATAACCTGGCAATCCGCCGTGGCACCCTGAACGACGAGGAACGTTACAAAATCAACGAACACATTATGCAGACCATTATTATGCTCGAAAATCTGCCGTTCCCGCGCACCATGTCCAATGTGCCGGTGATTGCGGGCGGGCATCATGAGCGCGTCGACGGCAAAGGCTATCCGTTTCAGCTTAATTACACGCAGATGAGTATTCAGGTCAGGATGATGGCGATTGCGGATGTTTTCGAGGCGCTGACCGCCGCCGACCGGCCTTACAAACCAGGAAAACTGCTCTCGGAAGCCCTGAATATCATGGTCAGTATGGTGAACGAACATCATCTGGACAGGGATTTGTTCATCCTGTTCCTGCAATCGGGTATCTGGCGCGAATATGCCCAAACCTATTTAGATCCAGAGAAAACCGGTAGCGTCGATATCGCTGCTCTGCTGGCAAAAATCGGCCCGCAATACATTGAAGATATCCCTCGTGAAGAAAGCCCGGCGTGAGCTAACGCCCTGTGATTAACAAAAAGATCACGCCCTCTCCGCCGCCTTGGTAGACTGGCCAGAGACCCAAAAATGAGCTGCCGGAGAAAACATGTTTAACGTATTACGTGCTGAACCTAAAACGACTTTCGAATATGGCCCGTTCCGGATCCGGCGCATGCGTCCGGGGCAGATCCTGCCCGAGCGCGGTGACGATGCGTTCGGCCCGCTGAGTGTCATCGACCACGCGAATCTCGAGCAGGGAACTCTGGTGAAAATGCATGAGCATAATAACGACGAGATCCTCAGTTATCTGTGGCGCGGCTCGATGGTTCATGAAGATTCCACCGGTCACCGCGTTTCCCTGTCGCCGAAAAAACTGATGATGATGAATGCCGGGGAAAGCTTCTGGCATGAAGAATCCACGCCACTGGTTTCGGCTGAAATGCTGCAAATATTCATTCGCCCGCGCAAAGCGAATCTCGAGGGCCGCGTACAGTTTATGGACAGGCCGGAGGGCGTGAAGCAAAACAAGTGGACGCTGATTGCTGCGCCGGAAGGCATAGAGTCTCCGCTGGAAATCTGTCAGGCAATCTACATTTACGATACCCGTCTGGAGGCGAACGCGACCCTGGAGATCCCTTCGCACAAGGATTTTGCGCAATGGCTGTATGTTATGGACGGCGAAATCACCCTCGGCGGTCACACACTGGCTAAAGGTGATGCGATCAGCGATGAAGCCAGCGCGCTGACGCCAGCAACGGCCACGACAGATACCACGCTGGTCTGTTTTCTGGTGTATCTGGACGCGGAAGCGGTTCTGGAAGGTACCATCAGCGGTAAGTTTGGTAACGTGAAATAAGACTGCGGGTTAGCGCTACGAATAATCCGAGTTATTACAGCGTGATAAATGAAAAAGCCCCAGCAAGTTATTGCCAGGGCTTTTAAGGGACTATCAAGTTAGTATTAAACATTCATCAACTTAATTACAGATACTTACTTCTAAAGATGTACATCGTTTCACAGGATATATTTTTGAAGCTGGGTAACGCTATCCTCCTACAATTTTGTGGAATAACATCGTTATCCTGTTCATTTCATTCCCCTGATTTTTCAGGTCAGGATAAATGAGTACATCACCCTCGCGATATAGACTCTTTGATGCGTGACCTTACTCTCTTCGCGATATTCTCGATTTCAGACTTACGTACCCAAATCGCGAACATTACTCTTAATTACAAGGCGTTACATCATCGCGCTTTCGTCCACATGATGCGATTACACAGATTTACTGCGTGGCCTTAAAGCATCATCTCACAGACTTCAGAATGTCGCCTGATATTGAATCACCCAAACAAAAATACTTCGTAGCCTTTATCGCATCTCATAACTGACAAGTTTATCAACTTGTTAAATGCACCGGGAAATAAAATCTTACTTTCATTTCTCTGCGGGGCTGAGTTCTAATCTACTCGTTATAAACAGTGTGTCAACACTGTATTTAAGTACAGGTTTTTCATCTCTTTTTTGATAAGAAATAATAATAAAAAATGTGATCTGCACCCGAAAATCCGGTAAGAGCATTAACCTAAAAAATCCAAAATTTTCATCCTTCAGAAACATTTCGATGAGCGCATAACCCGGCATCCGTATCAGTCGGTAGTTTTGTACCAGCAAACTAGTTCAGCAGTGTACATCTGGCGCAATATGCACTATATTGCGGCGCGTAAGGCCAATAAGGCAGGATAAAAACGTGTTTTATGGCTATTTCCCCCATCAATTCTTTTACAGCAATTCTTGAACGAATCGTGATAAAAGCCACGCGAGGAACCGCACTATGGCGACGCTTTCCGTGACCACCCCACAACGCTCTGTGCTGGGTGGCGCAATGATTATCGGAGGAACCATTATTGGAGCCGGGATGTTTTCTCTGCCGGTGGTGATGTCCGGTGCCTGGTTTTTCTGGTCAGTCGCGGCGCTGATTTTTACCTGGTTCTGCATGCTGCATTCCGGCCTGATGATTCTGGAAGCTAATCTGAATTATCCGGTGGGTTCGAGCTTCAACACAGTGACCGGCGATTTGCTGGGCAAAAACTGGAACCGGCTAAACGGCGTAACCATCGCATTCGTGCTGTATATCCTGACGTATGCCTATATCTCGGCCAGCGGCTCCGTGATCACGCATACGATGCGCGAAATGTCGGTGAGCTTCTCCCCGCGTCTGGGCGGGCTGCTGACGGCGCTTGCCGTGGCGTTTATTGTCTGGCTGAGCACGCGCGCGGTGAGCCGCATGACGGCTATCGTTCTGGGTGCAAAAATCATCGCGTTCTTCCTGACCTTCGGCAGCCTGCTGTGGCACATCAAGCCGGTGAATTTACTGAACAGCGCCGAAATCAACCCGAGTTACATGCCGTATGTACTGGCGACGCTGCCCTTCTGTCTCGCGTCCTTCGGCTATCACGGCAATGTGCCCAGCCTGATGAAGTATTACGGCAAGAATCCGCAGATCATAAAAAAATGCCTGCTTTTAGGCACGCTGATGGCGCTGGGGTTGTACATCATCTGGATGCTGGGGACGATGGGAAATATTCCTCGCCCTGAGTTTGTCGGGATTGCAGCCCGTGGCGGCAACATCGACGTGCTGGTGCAGTCGCTGAGCCAGATTTTGAACAGCGAAGGATTAGATCTGCTGCTGACTATCTTCTCAAACTTTGCCGTGGCCTGTTCATTCCTCGGCGTAACGCTCGGGCTGTTCGACTATCTGGCGGATCTCTTTGGGTTTAATGACAGCCGCACAGGACGCTTTAAAACGGCGCTGGTGACCTTTATTCCGCCTATCATTGGCGGTGTGATTTACCCGGACGGCTTTATCTACGCCATCGGCTTTGCGGGCCTGGCGGCCACCGTCTGGGCAGTGATTGTTCCGGCGCTGATGGCTCGCGCGTCACGTGAGCGCTTCGGCAGCCCGCTGTACCGCGTATGGGGCGGAAATAAAATGATTGTGCTGGTATTGCTGTTTGGTGTGCTCAATGCGGGCGTACATATTCTGTCCAGTTTGAATCTGTTGCCCGTTTATCACTGAAAGGCATAATACCGTTTCGAGCCATGTCTTCCGGCATGGCTTTTTTTGTTTTACATCACAAACTCCCGTCTTAAATAAATTCCCCCTACAGACAGTCATTTATTTGCCGATTATATATTGTAATAATCAATTCAAATGCCAAATATAACCCTTCGACCGTATTCAAAATCAGGAAAAAAATGCTGGAAATTTTCGATGTGAGTTACAACGACCTGACAGGCAAACGTTCGGATGATCTCTACAAACTGAGGAAAAAAACGTTCAAAGACCGTCTGGACTGGGCCGTTCAATGTACCAATGGTATGGAATTTGATGAGTTTGATAATGCCGATACGCGCTACATGCTGGGTATTTTCGACAATCAGTTGGTGTGCAGCGTCCGTTTCGTTGATTTACGCCTGCCCAATATGATCACCCATACTTTTAACCGGCTGTTCGATGATGTGGAATTACCGGAAGGTGATTATATCGAATCGAGCCGATTTTTCGTGGATAAGAACCGCGCAAAGGAATTACTCGGCAACCGTTTTCCCATCAGCCATGTTCTGTTTCTTTCCATGATTAACTACGCCCGCCATCACGGACACACCGGTATTTATACAATAGTCAGCCGGGCAATGTTAACCATCGCAAAACGCTCCGGCTGGAAAATTGAGGTGATCAAAGAAGGTTTTGTCAGCGAAAATGAGCCTATTTATCTTCTTCGCCTTCCGATTGATTTGCATAATCAGGGCATCCTTGCCAAACGTATCAGCGAGCAGTCTGAAGCGTCGCTGGATGCGTTATGCGAATGGCCTATGTCTTTGCCTGTGACACCAGTACAGGTTTGATAAGCTCCAGCTCAACGCCAAGCCGGATTGCCTGTTTGGCGTTGATAACCCCCAGTTTTTTCACCACGTTCCCCATATGATATTTCACGGTACGCGTCGTGATATTAATAATTTTTGAAATTTCATCATAGGTTTTCCCCATGCTTGCCCAGTGCAACACTTCATTTTCGCGGGGTGAAAAAATCGGTTTATCACCGCTACTCAGCGAGGGTGAAATATGCGAGGAACGCGCTGCGCTCTGATTGAGCATCAGCATTTTCTCATGGGTTTTGATCAGCAGACATTGCAGCTTATCCATGTCCTGCGCCACCCTATTTTCCGGCCCTTTCTCCGCGCCCGTTTCCATTATCAGCGACAACATACCCAGATTATTCATGTGGTCATGCAGCACGAAAGTGAAACCATTCACGATATTATATTTCTTCGAGAGTGAGAAAATTTTGGATGATTTTAAATCAGAAAGCACGGTAAGATTTTCATCCCACGCGAACGGCGAAACACGCTTGAGCGCGGTCAGAACAACCGGATCGATATGCTGGTAATTATGGGATTTATAGATATCAGCCCATTCGTCCGGATAGCTGGTGACCACAAAAATATCCACCGGATTTCTTTTATTGATCACCAGATAGGTGTATTTCAGATTACCGTAAGAAACTAGTTTCCTTTCGAGATAATCACGTAACGTATCGATAATCTTTTCATCATTTCTTACACGAGAATGCATTACCCTTCTCCCCCTGCTGACGCGGCTTCCCTGTTGATTTTGGTGGTCTTTCTGTCACAAAGTACAGTGTAATATTACACCTTAGTACAGCTATCGGGTTGCGTCACCCCCCGTATAATCACCGCATAATAATTAATTAGCAAAAAAAAACCTGACCGTTAGAGTCAGGTAGCAACATTAGCCCACACCAGGGAAATCTTTAAAAAGAAGTTATACCTAAAATGCTACAGAAGCGGACAGATTTCAACCGTTGCCGCTTCAGTAGCATTTATTATTTCCGTGCATCGAAATAGTTTGCTTAAATATCCACCAGAGCCATTCTCTCCTCTCCGATAATATTCACATTTTCATTGCCAATCGCTTCCCCAGTCGGTTTAGACTCCCGCCCTCCATTTCCAGCACTCTCGCCGCCGCAGACCCGTTCATCTCATTTTACTGCGAGATTTTTGATATGACGATTTGAGATGAAAATAACTGGCACGATGCGGATAAAACGCCAGCGTTTTGTGAGGTGTGCAAGAGATATTAACGGAGGGGAAATCAGAAGAGAACGTCATCACGCAGCCTGCTTTGCATGTGAGACAACAGGCCGCGATCTTCGGTCAGGCGGTTAGCCTTTTGCTTTATTCACTGAAACAATTTCTTTGATGAAAGTGAAGTTTGAATCGCCGTGATCAGTTTTGATCGTCGGGTAGATTCTTTCGCCTTTCTTCACAAAGCCAGTGACTTCGTGGGTTGAGCCGTTCTTGACGGTAAAGCTGTCGCCAATACTCATCGAACTTTCGATTTCGCTCATAACAATCCTTAACGCTTCGTACAGGAAACTTCAAAAAACCAGGGTACGGCTAAAACTCTTGTTGCCGGTCGATGGTAGGCCTTTATGCGTCAGGTAGCCAGTTCCCATTCTTTTGGCGAAAAATACGCCCCGTCAGAAAAATCAGTTTATCTCCGTATTGGCGTTCAGTGCTTCGCCCGTGGCATAGAACTGACCGCCCGCGATGTAGTGCAAACTGCGCAGGGATGGATCGGCGTCTTCGAAATGCCAGTGGCCGTTGCTGAATACGCGGGTATCCGCCCAGGCACCGACAATTTCGCCGATAAACAGATCATGCGCCTGCTGGTTATGCGGCTCAGGGATCAGCTTACACGCCAGCCACGCGGAGCAACCGGCGACAAACGGCAGGTCGCCGTGCCCTTCCATGCGAAACAGCTCTGCGCCGCAGTGCTGCAATTTATCCGGATCGTTACGCAGCGTTCTGTTGCCCAGATCATAGGTCATCTGCAATTGCGCCACCGTCGGCACCTGAATCACGAAATAACCGCTTTGCTCAATCAGCTCACGGGTACGGGCGATTTTATCGATAACCACCGTCAGTTTTGCCGGTTTGAAATCCAGCCCGCACACCCAGGATGCTGACATCACATTGTCAACGCCCGCATGATGGGCGGAAACCAACGCGGTGGTTCCGTGGTTGATCAGGCGGTACGCTTTTTCCAGTTCGACGGGCGAAAATTGTGGGGTCATCAGATTCTCTCAGCAAAAAAATGTCAGACAACAGCATGGCAAATCAGCCCGGCCAGCACTACGCAATCGGTGCGGACTGTCGCGGTTTTATGGATTTTTGCAGTAAATTAGCCGTCAGCGCCAGCAGGAAAAAAAGCGCCTGAATCAGCACAATCGTCGGCCCCGTCGCGGCATCAATATAAAAGCTGATAAAGGTTCCGCTGACGGCTGCCAAAAGTGACACTGTCACTGCAATCGTCACCATTTTCGGTAACGTCTTGCATAACAGGAAGGCGGTAATGCCCGGCGTGATCAGCATCGCCACCACCAGCACCACGCCGACGGCCTGAAGCGCCGCGACAATGGTCATCGCCAGCATACACAGCAACGCGTAGTGGTAAAAACGCACCGGTAACCCGATGACTTTGGCCTGAACCGGATCAAAGCAAAAGAGCACTAAATCCTTAAATCTTAACAGGATAGCCAGTGTCACCACTGCCGCGATAATCAGCGTTTGCAGCATTTCGCTGTCCGTCACGCCGAGCACGTTACCAAACAAAATATGGCTGAGATGCTGTTCAGTGTTCACCCGTGAGAAAAGCACCAGACCGGCGGCAAACATCCCTGAGAACACAATGCCCATCACTGAATCTTCTTTTACGCGGCAATGCTCTTTAATAAATCCGGTGGCGACGGCGCAGAAAAGCCCGGAACCAAACGCCCCGATAGCCAGCGGGATGCCCGCCAGATAGGCCAGCACAACGCCCGGTAACACGGCGTGAGAAATGGCGTCGCCCATCAGCGACCAGCCTTTCAGCACCAGAAAACAGGAAAAAATCGCGCAGACGATACTGGTCGCCGCTGCGGTCAGCAGCGCGCGCTGCATAAACGCGAAGCCCATCGGCTCAAGCAAAACATCCAGCCAGCTCATCATCATGCGCGGCTCCTGCGGATACGGAAGTGATTAACCAGCCAGCCGTGTTTCGGTGCAAACAGAAACGCCAGGAGGAAGACGAAGGTTTGCAGGCAGACGATAACGCCACCGGTCGCGCCATCCAGGTAATAACTCAGCCACGCGCCAACTGCGCTGGTGACCGCGCCGATAATCACCGAGAGAATCAATAAATGCGAGAAGCGGTCAGACAGCAGATACGCCGTAGCGCCGGGGGTGATCACCATCGCGATGACCAGAATCGCGCCGACGGTTTGCAATGCCGCTACGCTGCACGCGCTGAAAATGGTGAAAAAAATGATTTTCAGTTTCAGCGGGGAAAGCCCGACCGACACGGCGTGCGCTTCATCAAAGAAGACCGCCAGCAGATCCCGCCAGATCACACACAACACTACCAGCGAAACGCCGACGATGATTTGCACCTGCAAAATATCCGCGTCGTCTATGCCTAGAATGTTGCCGAACAGGATCGACTGCACGTTGACCGACGTTGGGTTAAGCGACACCAGCAGCAGCCCGAGCGCAAAGAATGTGGAGAACACGAAGCCAATAATCGCGTCTTCACGCAGTTTGGTGAAATGGCGTAACAGCGTCATCGAAAGCGCCGCAAGAATGCCGGTGCCGAACGCACCAACGGCATACGGGAAACCGAGCGCATAAGCCCCCGCCACGCCGGGAACCACCGAGTGAGATAAGGCATCGCCCATCAGCGACCAGCCTTTGAGCATCAGATACGCCGATAAAAATGCACACACCGCGCCCACGCCCGCGCTGACCCAGATGGCTTTGACCATATAATTGTACTGAAATGGCTCAAGCAGCAGTTCGGTCATACCACCCGCCTTACCGTTGTCTCCGGCACGCTCTCTTTCTGCACGTTCTCTTTTTGCACAGTCTCTTTTTGGACTAAATAGCCGATATTGCGCAGTGCACCGCCAAAGGTGTTTTCCAGATTCTGATGCGTGAACGTGGCTGACAGCTCACCGGCGGCCATGACCGTCCGGTTGATTAACACCACGCGATCGCAGAAATCCGGCACGCTGGCAATATTGTGCGTGGACACCAGAATCAGATGCCCTTCCTCTCGCAGCTGGCGCAGAAGTTCGATAATGGCGTTTTCCGTTTTGATATCCACTCCGGTAAAAGGCTCATCAAGCAGCAATACGCGCCCCTGCTGCGCCAGAGAACGTGCCAGGAACACACGTTTTTTCTGACCGCCCGACAACTCACCAATCTGACGATGTGCAAGATCGGTCAGCCCGACACGCGCCAACGCCGACGCGACCTGATTTCTATCTTCCTGCGAGGGAATACGCAGAAACGACATTTTGCCGTAACGCCCCATCATCACCACGTCGCGAACCAGCACGGGAAAATTCCAGTCCACTTCTTCGGACTGCGGCACATAAGCGATCAGATTCTGCTTGAGGGCTTTGGCGACGTTCAGGCCATCCAGCGTCACGCTACCGTGCGTCGGGCGAATAATGCCCATAATGGTTTTGAATAATGTGGATTTGCCGCTGCCGTTAACGCCCAGCAGTGCGCAAATCGAACCGCCGTGCAGCGTAAAACTCGCGTTTTCAATGGCGGTATGACCGTTGTTGTAAGTCACGGTGACATCGTCAACCCTGAGGTGAAGCCGCGAGTCATTCATTGCCCGAACCCTTGCGCAATCGTGCCAACGGTCACTTTCAGCAAATCAATATACGTAGGCACCGGGCCGTCCGCGGCGGACAGCGAATCGACATACAACACGCCGCCGTATTTCGCGCCGGTTTCCTTGCTGACCTGTTTGGCCGGTTTATCCGAAATCGTGCTTTCGCTGAACACTACCGGGATATTTTGCTGACGAACAAGATCAATCAGCTTTTTCACCTGCTGCGGCGTGCCCTGCTCTTCGGCGTTGATCGGCCACAGATAGGCTTCTTTCAGATCGTAATCTTTCGCCAGATAACTGAACGCGCCCTCACTGGTCACCAGCCAGCGCTGACCGGCCGGGATTTTCGCCAGACGTTCGCGCAGCGGCGCATCCAGCTGCATGATTTTCTGCGAATAATCTTTCGCATTGCGGTCATAGGTTGCGGCGTTTTCAGGATCATATTTCACCAGCGCGGCGCGGATATTCTCGACGTAGACCAGTGCATTTTTCGCCGACATCCACGCGTGCGGATTCGGGTTGCCAACATACGGCCCTTCCTGAATCGGCATGGGCGAAATGCCGTTCGTGACCGTCGCCGACGGCACATCTTTGATATTGGCAAAGAAGCGTCCGAACCAGCGTTCGAGGTTAAAGCCGTTCCACAGAATCAGATCCGCAGACTGCGTTTTGACGATATCGCGCGGTGTCGGCTGATAATCGTGGATCTCAGCGCCCGGCTTGGTGATCGACTCGACAGTCGCCGCATCACCGGCGACGTTCTGCGCGATGTCCTGGATCACCGTGAAGGTCGTCACCACTTTAAACTTTTTTTTGTCCTTATCCGCTGCCGTCGCGTTTCCGGTGATCAGCGCAACAATCATACCGATCAGCATCAGACGTAAACGAAACGGTGAATAACTGAATAATTTTAAGAGACTTTGTCCATTTCCCATCAACGTTCTCCTGTGAAACACCACAACAATCGGCGGTTTATTATTCAGGTATAGCACAGGCTATACTCCATAGCCAAGGCAAAGTTTTCAGAAATTGGTAGATGTGTGCACTTGGTTTACAATGCACGGATTGCTGCGGTGAGCGCGGCTGCGGTGAAAAACCGTTGAGCAAGAAAGAGGCAGGTGTAGTGAAAGAAAAAAAATAAATCCATTACTGGATGTGGAAGAACACGCTCAGGGTTTTTTACAGGTGCGCGAGGCGCATCGCCGGGAATTAATGGACGATTACGTTGAGCTGATTTCAGACTTAATTCATGAATTTGGCGAAGCACGGCAGGTCGATCTGGCCGCCCGTTTGGGCGTTTCACAGCCGACCGTGGCGAAAACGCTGAAACGTCTGGCCAACGCCGGGCTGGTTCATCAGTTGCCCTATCGCGGCACTTTCCTCACGCCGGAAGGCGAAAAACTGGCAGCGGAAAATCGCGAACGTCATAACGTGGTTGAAGCGTTTTTCATTGCGCTGGGCATCAGTGCCGAAACCGCCCGTCTTGATGCAGAAGGGGTGGAACATCACGTCAGCGACGAAACGCTGGCCGCTTTCCGGCGCTTTACGGCGCAAAAAAACGCGCTCTAGCACCGGAAATACCGCCGAAATGATCCGGCGGTATCAATACCCGCTGAGGGTATTTTAATGCAACGGAGCGATTATCGTCGAAAAGATGCCTGAGCGCTTTGTTGTTTATTCATTACCGGCACCCGCTACGGGCAGCCTCGCCAGTGCATCCGTCCAGCTCAATGCCAGTTCGTCCCGCCTGATAACAAACCGTTGCACCGTAAATTCATTGACCAGCGTCGATGTCAGCTTCATGGCATCACGGTGTGCAGAACTTCCGCCAAACGCATCGCGCGCTTGCGCGGAGCGCCATACGGTCATCGTCCACTCCTGTGTACCAAAAATTTCACGACGTAATGAATAAGTGATAAGCCCCGGCTGGTTGGGGAGTGTCTTCACGACTCGGGACGCCACCTGATCAAAGGTCGAACGCCTTTCCGGCTTAATGTTGGCCCTTGTCACCACCACATAAACCGGATCTTCGCCCTTTTCTCCCGCGGCCAGCGGGGGCAGCCGCTGCGGCGTGGAAATAGCACACCCCGAAATCAGGCTGCTTAAGGCCAAAAGTATGACTCTGAAATAATTTGGGCGAAGCGGTTTCATCGGATAATTCCATTTTTAAGAAAGAAGACAATGCCCTGACTGGCAGTGCAAAAGCGATCAGCTCGCCTTTGTTATGTGCCTCACTATATGAAGAGAAGATGGAACGAACTATAATTGAACGTTCATATTTCTTATTCATTCGTTCAATTCTATGGATCCGCTTTCTGAAATAATCCGGCTGTCCAGACCGCGCAGTTACCAGGTGGGTGCAACCGATGTCGGAGGCGATATCGCCATCCGGTTTCCTGCCCACAGCGGTGCGTATTTCTATTCCGTTGCCTTCGGCGAATGCTGGGTTCAGGTCGATGGAGAACCAGAGCCGGTGCTTCTGATGCCCGGTGACTGTGTCGTACTGCCCAGCGGACGTCCTTTCACTCTGGCGAGCGATCTTAAACTTGACCCTATTGATGCGGCCCTGATGTTTAAAGGGCGTGAGAACGGTTCGATCGCCAGCTTCAATGGCGGCGGTAAATGCATGATGTTCGCCGCCCATTTCGAATTTGACGTTGGCTTCTCACACTTTCTGGTCAGTGTGCTGGACGCTGTCGTTCAAATACAGGATCCGTCAGCCAGATCTTCGCTGCGCCGTGCCATTGAGGAGATGATTGTAGAACTCCAACAGGCCCGGCCTGGCTTCGAATCGGTAGTGGAGCATTTGGTGCAAATCACCTTGATCAAGGTTTTGCGGTTTCATTTATCCGAGATGGCATCGGGGCGTGTCGGCTGGCTATTCGCTTTAGCGGATCCCAAGATGACGTCTGCGATCGCCGCAATGCACGCGGCTCCGGCCCGGCGCTGGACGGTGGCTGCCCTGGCTGACGTCGCCGTGATGTCCCGTACGGCATTCGCCACGCGATTCACTGCAACGGTAGGAACGTCCCCCATGAACTACCTGACTGAACTGAGAATGCTGATGGCAGTAAAAAAACTGGCCGAAACAGGCGCGCGCGTTTCGGCGGTTGCGTTCAGCCTGGGCTATGAATCAGAAAGCGCTTTTTCTGCCGCTTTCAAGCGGGTCATGGGGGAACCACCGCGTCAATACATTGATTCGCAGGTTCTTAAAAGGCGTGTCGCTTCGCTTCGTCAATAAACGTATCTCCCTGAATTCTTTATACACAATTGCTGCCAATCTCCTGCCACATTCCCCCACTTCTGATGCCAACCTTTTACAGCGTGAAAGCGTATCTTTACCCTCAGGAGCGGTGTCTTTTGTGCCGCTCCGTGCATCCGGTCAATGTGCTTCGAGGTGGTTATGAAAAGGCTGTTGTTGTTGATGCTTACCGCTGGCGCGCTGATGTCGGCCAGCTCTGCGTCGTTTGCCTATGGGTATTACGGTCACGGCTATTATGGTCATGGATATTACGGTCGCGGCTGGTATGGCGGCCCGCGTGTTGTTATCGGTATTCCCTGGGGGCCGCCGCCGCCGGTGTATTACGGGCCACCGCCGGTTGTCTATGTTACGCCTGCGCAGCCGCAGACCTACGTCGAGAAAACCCCTAATTATGCCTACTACTGCCAGAATCCGGCGGGATATTACCCGCAAGTGCAGCGCTGTGCGCGCGGCTGGATGAAGGTCGTCGTCGGTGATTCCGCTCCACGTTAACAGGCGACAATGTCATGAACAGGTTTACTCCGCTGGGGGTTATTGCTCTGGCCGCTGCGCTTTCCGGCTGCGTATCTCCCCCGACCCGCCCGGACGTGATGGTTTTACCGGGCACGGGAAAGGATTATCAACAATTTCAGATGGATGAAATGTCCTGCCGGAATGCGGCTTACGGCAGTGTGAACGGCGGTGCGCAAACCGCCAATAATACGGCGGTGAATACGGCAGCGGCAGGCACGGTGGTTGGGGCTGCCGCAGGTGCGCTGCTGGGCGCGGCGTCACATCAGGCCGGAGCAGGCGCGCTGATTGGCGCAGGCAGCGGGCTGTTAATCGGCAGTGCGATGGGCAATAACAGCGCCGGTGCCAGCGGCGGCGATTTGCAGGATCAATACGACACGGTTTACACCCAGTGCATGTACGCGAAAGGCAACAAAGTGCCGGTGGACGCCAGCTACAGCGACCGTCAGGACTCTGCGCCGCAAAGCCAGGTGCCGCCGGATTACTACCCGGCTCAGCCAGGGGACAATGGCGTTCCGCCTGATTACGATCAGTAAAACTAAGCAACAAAAAAGGCTGCCCTGATCTGCGGCAGCCTTTTCGTTTTACCCGGTTTAACCCCGGTTAACGGCGTTCACGCAAACGGCGGACGACCGTTGAAAAAATCATCAATCACCTCAAGCACGCCCTCTTTTTCATGCGAAGGTGCACGGTATTTCGCGGCGGCTTTTGCCGGTTCGGACGCATTCTCCATCGCAAAACCGTAGCCCGCGTAACGCAGCATTTCCAGGTCATTCCCGCTGTCACCAAAAGCCAGCACTTCATCATCGCGGATACCGTACCTCTGCTGGATTTTACTCAGCCCGCTGGCTTTGTGATTCCCGGCAATAATCAGATCGATGGATCCGTGGCCGCTGGTCACCGGCGCGACAATCCCGCCGAGCTGTTCTGTGATTTCCCCCATCAGCGGGTAAACGTCGTCTTCCACGTAACTCAGCGCGAACTTGAAAATCGTATCGCTGATTTCTGCATAACTTTGCACTTTGTTCAGACGATGATAATAACGGCGCATCCGGCTGATAAACGCTTCCGGCGTGCCTTCGAGCACATACGCGCCCAGCCTGCCGCAGACAATGGTGTTAATCCCCGGCGTGCGGCTGATCCAGTCCAGCACCAACGTAACCTGTTCGGGTTCAAGTTTGCCGCAGTAGATTTCGCGTCTTTTGTCGACAACGTAACCGCCACCTTCTGCCACGTAAGCGATCTCTTCGTCGGTGTCATCAAAGAAGGATTTTAACTGGTAATACTGGTTGCCGCTGGCAACGACAAATTTGATGCCACGTTGCAGCATTTGATCGTACTGCCCGAGAAAACGGGCTTTATTAAATTCACCATCCTGATCCAGGAAAGTACCATCCATGTCGACGGCAATAAGTTTTACGGCCATTACAGCTCCTTACAGGGTCGGATTTAAAACAATCATCATAAACAAAAAAAGCTGGCGGAGTTCGGCACACCAGCAGGCAAGATGCCACTCAGTTATAAACTTTTATTAATCAGCCTGATATTTTAATTTGTACGCGCCTAACGTCACGATCAGGAATGCGGCGGCGACGGCGGAAAATGCCACGTACAAACTCGACAGGTGCGCGACAAAGCCAATCAGCGCCGGTCCGCCCAATATCCCGAGATAGCCGAGTGTCGCGACAAACGCCACCGACATGTTCACCGGCATCACTTTTTCCTGACCTGCCAGCGTGATCAACACCGGCGCGATGTTCGCCGCACCAATCCCGACCAGCGCAAAACCGCAGATCGGCAGGAACCAGCCCGGCAGCAGGATCACCATCAGATAACCGGCAATCCCGAGAATACCGCCAAACACCAGTACACGTTTACGACCCAGCGCGCTGACAATCGCGTCGCCAGTCAGACGCATCAAGGACATCGCGATAGCGAACACCGCAAATCCCCAGCCCGCATGTTCAAGCGCCAGCCCGCGTTCACCGGTCAGGAAAACGCCGCCCCAGTCGAGCACCGCCCCTTCAGCCATAAAGCAAATCATCGCCATAATCGCCATCAGGATCAGGCGGAAATTCGGTCGCGCTTTGGTTTTGCCTTCGTGCGCACTTTCTTCATGCACCCCGAATGGCAGCAGGCTGCGCCACGAAAACGCGGTGCCCAGAATCACCAGTACGATGGCAAAAAATGTACTTCCCACCGGCGAGATACCGGCACTGAGCAGCAATGCACCGCCGCCCGCACCGGCAATCCCGCCGACGCTCCATAGACAGTGAAAACCGGACATCAGCGGTTTATCCGCCGCCTGTTCAACCATTGTTCCCTGCACATTCACCGCCACATCCGCCAGCCCGATGCCCATGCCGAAAATGAACAGGCTCAGCGCCATCAGCCGGATATCGCTGAACGTGGCCAGCAGCGGCATCATCAGGCAATACATCACCACGGCGGCAAGGATCACCGCGCGGCAACCAAACCGGCCAATAATCCGCCCGGAGCCCAGCATCGACAGCAACGATCCTGCACCGAGACACAGCAGCAGCATACCGAGCGCACCGGCTTCGGAATGCGTTCGCAACTGCGCGTAAGGGACCAGCGCGCCCCACAGCCCCATCGCCATGCCGGTGACAAAAAATATCATTCGCGTCGCAACACGCCTGCCCGGCGCGCCGACCCATTCAGCGGGTTTTTCTAATTCAGGTGACAGTGACAAAGTGCGCTCCTGTGCTGTATTGGATGGTTTTTAAAAGACTTTTAATAAGTGCGCAGTATATTGATCGTAACAAAGCAAAGTCAACGCGAGTGGCGCATTTAGTTTCCGAAAGCGATATGCAGATTGTAGTTATTCAGGGTGAGTTCAGTGATGCCTTGCAGATAGTCCTGCCGCATCGACGGGCGGTAAATCAAAGCAGGCATGTGCTGCGCGGGAATATGCTCCTGACAGCGTAGGGCGAGTTCGGGGATCAGCGCATCGCTGATTTTCGGGCCGGAAAGCGCAATGGTCGCCGGGTTAATAATGGCGGTCAGCGAGACAATGACCTTAGCCATTTCTTCCGCCACAGGCAGCTTATCGAGATCGTTAAACGGCAGGTTCGATACCTCGCCCGCGAACTGACTTGCGCCCTGCAACACCTGCCCGTTGATGACCATTCCGCACCCGAGGCAAGGCACGTCCGGCTTGAAGATATAGGCAACCGGTGCCGTTTCCCCCGCGCAACTGCTGCGGTAAAAACCATAAGCGGTGTAGTTCATGTCGTTATCGGCCTGCACGTAAATACCGAATCTTTCGCGCAGCTGTTGTTCGACGTCCACACCGGCAAACGCGCTGATATCGCAGGTCGCCACGCGCCCTTTCACCACCACGCCCGGCAGGCCAATGCCGAGGGCTTTGATGTTCGGGTAATCCGCCAGCAACCCGCTAATTTGCGCATAAAACGTGTCCAGACTCAGCGGCAGAAAACGCACTTCGCCCTGCGCAAGACTCGCGCCTGTCGCGGAATTCACCGACCAGACGATCTGCGCCGCCGCATCGCTGCCCTGCGCATACAGACTCAGCACGGAGAAATAATCGGGGTTATACGCGTAACGCTGCGCTGGCCGTCCGCCGCGGGACTCGTCCAGTTCCAGCGCCAACACTTCACGCGTCAGACGTAATTCATTGAGCACCGCGCCGCACGTCGCAATGCTCAGCCCCGTTTGCGTCGCCACTTCCGCTTTGGTCGCCGAGCCCAGTGATTTCAACGCCTGAGTGACCAGCACCACGTTGTTAATCTTCATTTCGCGGGTTGTACGGTTTTGCGGGGTAATCATGGTGCCTCGGGATGCGGGGAATTTGAGGGTAATTTAGCACAAAATCAGGGTACGGACTTTTGCCGTTCAAACTCAAAAGGCGACAAATCACTTAATTACCGGCTATAAATGAGTTTCAGCAAATAAGGGGAAAAAATGATTTCGCATATTCACCTGGGTGTTAACGACTTCGGACGGGCGTTCACGTTTTATTCGAGTGTGATGGCCGAACTGGGGCATGTCCTGAAATTTTGTGATGCCGGTAAACCCTGGGCGGGATGGATGGCGGAAGGTGCGCCGCGCCCTTTGTTTATCGTCGGTAAACCTCATGATGGCGAAGCGGCCAGTGCGGGGAACGGGCAAATGGTGGCATTACTGGCCAATAGCCGTCAGACCGTAGACCGGGTTTATGCCTGTGCAATCGAACACGGCGCGAGTTGTGAAGGTGAGCCGGGCTTGCGCCCGCATTATCATCCTGATTACTACGGGGCTTACTTCAGGGATGCGGACGGGAATAAGCTTTGTATCTGCTGTCATCATCCGGAGGCTGAATAAAACCTCCGGATAACGGATTACAACACTTTGCTCAAAAACTCACGGGTACGCGGATTGGTCGGCGCGGTGAAAAGCTGCGCCGGTGGCCCTTCTTCCTGGATCACGCCCTGATCGATAAACACCACGCGATCGGCCACTTCGCGGGCAAAGCCCATTTCATGGGTCACGATCACCATCGTCATGCCTTCGAGCGCCAGTTGTTTCATGACCGCCAGCACTTCGCCGACCAGTTCCGGGTCGAGCGCCGACGTCGGTTCGTCGAACAAAATGATTGACGGTTCCATGGCCAGCGCGCGGGCGATCGCCACACGTTGCTGCTGACCACCGGAAAGGCTGGAAGGCCAGGCGTCGATTTTGTCGATCAGCCCGACTTTTAGCAGCAGCTTTTCAGCGCGGGAAACCGCGTCGGCTTTCGACAACCCTTTCAGCGACATCGGGGCCATAGTCAGGTTTTCCAGCACCGTCATGTGCGGGAACAGATTAAAGCGCTGGAACACCATCCCGACGCCGGAACGCAGCGTATTCAGATTGGTTTTCGGATCATGGACCGCGAAACCGTTCACCACCACTTCACCGCCGTTCGGTTTTTCCAGCGCGTTCAGGCAGCGCAGAAAAGTACTTTTCCCCGAGCCGGACGGGCCGATGATGCATACCACTTCTTTCTCTGCGATATCACACGAGATGCCGCGCAAAACGTGGGTTTCACCGAACTGTTTCTGTAAATCCTTAACGTGAATCACTTTTGCCAAGCCTCTTTTCCATGTGTTGAACCAGTAACGAAAGCAGGAAAGTCAGAACCCAGTACACCAGCGAAATCGTCAGGTAGGGTTCCCAGTAGGTGGCGTAAGCGCCGGAAACGGTACGCGCCGCGTAAGCCAGATCGGCCAGGCCGATGGCGGACGCCAGCGAGGAATCTTTCACAATCGCAATCGCGTTATTACCCAGCGGTGGCAGAATGCGGCGGAACGCCTGCGGCAAAATCACTTTGCGCATCGTTTTGCCCCAGCCCATGCCTAACGCACGCGACGCTTCCATCTGGCCGTTATCGATTGACTGGATCCCGGCGCGGAAAATCTCGGAAACGTAAGCGCCCGCGTTCAGGGTAATCGCCACCACGCAGGATAAAAACGCACCGTAATCGGAGCGTAATGCGCGGGCGAAATCGGAAGACATCAGGCCGTTGGTAACTAAAATCCCGTCACGCGGGTTGATGAACAGCGGAACCAGTGCGAAGTGAACCACCATGATCTGCACAAACAGCGGCGTGCCGCGAAATGCGCTCACGTAAATCCGCACCGGCCATTGCACCGCGAAACGCAGAACATATTTCCACGGGCCGTCGTCGGCGCGGGCCATGCGTCCGAGGCCGAGCAGCAGGCCCCAGGTAGTGCCTAAAATGACGCAAATGAGGGTGCATTTGATGGTCATCAGCGCGCCCTGCACAAACAGCGGCGCATATTCTGAGATTATCTCCCAGCGAAATCCGGTCATACCTGTCCTTGTTCAGGGGCGCTTTCACGCCCCTGCATATCAATATTTATCTGGGGGGATTTATTGCGCTGGCAGCGTTGGCACGTTCTTATCAAACCAGGTTTCGTAGATTTTTGCGTAGGTGCCGTCAGCCACGATTTTCTTCAGACCGGCGTTGATTTTACCCAACAGTTCCGTGTTGTCTTTGGCGACCGCTATACCGAAATACTGACGTTCGAACTTGCTGTCCGGCACCAGTTTCAGGGCTTTTTCAGGATGGGATTTGATGTAGTACTTGACCACGCCGACGTCGCCAACCGCCGCGCCGATGCCGTCTTCCGCCAGTTCCTGCAACATCAGCGGCGTGTTATCAAAACGCTTGATGTCCGTGCTGTTTTTGCCCAGTGCGTCAGACACCACGATGTCGCCGGTGCTGGAGTTTACTACGCCCACTTTCAGGCCTTTCAGCGCGGCAACGGAATTCACTTTAGAATCCGCTGGCACCACGATGGACTGCTCTGCCGGGAAATACGGCGCAGAGAAATCGACCATCGCTTTACGTTTGTCGGTAATGGTGATGCCGGAAATAATGATGTCACGATCACCGGAATTCAGGGTGGCGAAAATCCCTTCCCACGGCGTGTTAACCAGTTTGATGTCAAAGTTTTCCGCTTTGGCGATGGCTTTGATGATGTCGATATCAAACCCTTCCAGCTGTTTCTGGCTGTTTTCATATTCGAAAGGACGATATGTACCGCCGGAACCCACCACGTAAGTGGTTTGCGCAGCGTAAGCGGAAGTGATTAACGAAGAAAGCAGACACCCGGTGAGAACTAAGGATTTGAACATGTACACTCCTGTGTGTTTGTTATTTTATGCAGATAATTTGCATAAAAATACACAAATTGACGAAGCGCTTCAACTTAAAGTTTGGTGAAGGTTACAGACTGAAAAGAAGAATCCTCCGAGTTCCCCGCGGTTACATTCATCTCAATCCTCAGATCGGGTATATTGGAACGCAGATCACAAAAATCCCTTAAAGGAAGACGTCGCACTATGAGTTATCGTTTCACCCTGGCCGCCATCGCGGCCGTTTTCGCACTGACAGGTTGCGCAAAAACGAAAACCGCCGAACAGCCGGCTTTCGATCTTGGCTCAACGCGGCTGACCGTCACCCACGTCCCGACGAAGACTGACGATGGTACCAAAATTTACGTCACCATTGATGGCAAGGATGCCGGTGCGCTGGGGCTCGGAGAGAGTGTCGAAGTACAACTTCCTGAAGGGAAACATAAAGTCGGCGGCTACGCCCGTTCACTGATTGGCCGTGTAACCATATCGCCTGTCGATGTGACAACGTCACGTAACGACATCAGCCATGTGACCTATTCCGTTGCGAACCTGAAGCCGACATTCCTGGTGCGCGCGACAACGCCAGTACCGAAACCTAAGTCAGAATCGGTGCCATTAGAACCGATCCCGGCCCTGCCAACACAAATTGAAGCACCGGCAACGGACGTGCAGGCACAAACAGCAACACCGGCGGCGACGGCGACAGCAACAACTGCCGCAGAAACCACAACGCCAGCCGCGGCTGCAACCGCACCGGCAACCACAACGACGCCTGCCACCACCACCGCGCCCGCGACGGCGACAAAAACAGAAACCACGACAACACCGGCGGCGTCCGCGACGACTCCGGCGACCACAACGCAGACTGAAACCACAACGACACCTGCCACGACCACGACGCAATCTGTGCCCGTCACCACTTTGCAGTCGCAGACGGACACCACAACGTCATCGCCTCAGGCAGCAAACATTACCGAACTTGAGGATCCGCAGAGCTAATCTGTTCTGCTTCCCGCACGGCCCGGCTCTGGATATATTCCCCAGAACCGGGCCGTTTGTTTTCAGAATTTCACCACCGCACCCAGTTCAATCACCCGGTTTGGCGGAATATGATAGTGCTCCGGCGCACGCAGCGAGTTGCGCTGCAATATCTGGAAAAGCTTGCCGCGCGCTTTTAAATACCACGGACGCGGATCGCCCAGCACGAACGTATCCCGCGACATAAAGAACGACGTTTCATTCATCGTACACTTCAGCCCTTCCAGCCCGCACCGGTACAAAATATCGCTGACATTCGGTTTTTCCCGCCAGCCATAACTGGCAATCACCCGCCAGAACGTCGGCGAAAGTTGCTCAATCGTCACACGCCGGACATTGTGAACGTAAGGCACGTCTTCCGTCGCAACCGTCAGCAATATCACGCGCTCATGCAATATCTTGTTATGTTTCAGATTATGCAGCAGCACCAGCGGCACTTCATATTGCCCGCGCGACATCACCACGGCGGTACCCGGTACGCGTTTTGGTGGCGCTTTTTCCAGTGATACGATCAGCGCCTCCAGCGCTTCCGGATCCTGACGCAAACGGCGCAGCAGACGGGAACGCTCGGTTTTCCAGGTCAGCATGATCACCAGAATCGCGAGGCCAATCGCCACCGGCAGCCAGCCGCCGGAGAAAAGTTTGACCAGATTTGCGGCAAACAGCGGCACGTCAATCAGCAGCATAACGGCCATCATCAGACCGCCCGCCCAGCTTTTCCAGCCCCAGTTTTTCACCATCACAATACCTATCAGCAGCGAGGTAATGACCATCGTCCCCGTCACCACAATGCCGTAGGCCGACGCCAGATTGCTGGAATGTTTGAAACTGAGGATGGCGATCAGCACCGCGAAATACAGCAGCCAGTTAACGACCGGAATATAGATCTGCCCCGACTCTTCATCCGAGGTATAGATGATGCGCATCGGCGGTAAATACCCCATCCGCACGGCCTGCCGCGTCAGGGAAAACACCCCTGAAATCACCGCCTGCGAAGCAATCACCGTCGCCAGCGTCGCCAGTATCAGTAACGGGATCAGCGCCCAGTCGGGGGCCAGCAGGAAAAACGGATTCTGGATGGCGTCAGGTTTGCTGAGTAACAACGCGCCCTGACCGAAATAATTCAACACCAGTGACGGCCCGACCAGAATAAACCACGCAATGCGGATCGGCTTTTTGCCGAAATGCCCCATGTCAGCGTACAACGCTTCCCCGCCGGTCACGGACAGCACCACCATGCCGAGCGCGAAGAACGACACGGTTTTGTATTCCGCAAAAAAATGCACCGCCCAGTACGGATTCAGCGCCTGAAATACCTGCGGATTACGCAAAATGCCGCTCAGACCCATCAGACCAATCGTGACAAACCAGACAACCATCACCGGTGCGAATATTTTCCCCACGCTGCCGGTCCCGTTTTTCTGAATGAAAAACAGCAGCGTCAGAACGGCAATCGAAAACGGGATGATAAAACGGTCGAGGGAAGGCTCGATGATTTCCAGCCCTTCAATGGCGGAAAGCACCGAAATCGCCGGGGTAATAACGCCGTCGCCGTAGAAGAAACTGCCGCCCACCAGCCCGAGGAACATGATGAGAGGCACCCAGCGCGGGCTCAGATTGCGCACAGCCAGCGACATCAGGGTAAGAATCCCCCCTTCGCCGTCGTTGTCGGCACGCATCACAAAACTGATGTATTTGACTGAAACCACCAGCATCAGCAGCCAGAAGATCAGCGACAGAAAGCCGAACAGAGAACTTTGTGTCAGGGTAATGCCCGCCTGGCCGGTCAGGCATTCCCGCAGGGTATATAACGGGCTAGTACCGATGTCGCCATACACGACACCAATACAGGCCACCGTCACAGTCAGCAGCGATGATTTCTTTTTTATATGTGTCATAAGGGGCTTCGCGATGTCTCAGGACAACTTTTGTTGTCCCATTTTCAGAGTATAGCTGCTGTCACCTATTCGCTGCTTAAACGCCTCTGTTTTCTTTACATAAAAGAAACATTTAACGAACAAAGCCTTTGGCGATCGCAATGAAATTATCGCGGACTGAATCGTCATAACGCGGATCCCACGCGATCCCCACCTGCCAGCGGGTTGCCTCACCCGGAAGCGGCACTATATTCAGCCCCGGCGGCGCGATATGCACCACGCTTTGCGGCAACAGCGCCACACCAATACCGGCAATAATCAGCGCGACAATCGTCTGGATATCTTCGACCTGCTGGGTTGATGCGGGGAAGATATGCTGATCGTGCAGGAACAGCGTCGTCTGGGTATTCAGGCCGCCGCCGCGTTCAGGATACAAACGCAGCAACGGGAATTGTTGCAGCCAGCTTTCGAGGTTCATTGCGGTATTTTCCGGCGTGACCAGCACCAGACGGTCTTCAAACAGGCTGTGATAACTGAGCGGTCTGGCGGGCGGGACGCGGACAAACCCGACCTGCAACGCCCCGCTTTGCAACATTTCGTATTGTTGCGCCGAGGGCAGATCTTCCAGCGTGATATCCACGCCGGGATACTGCGCCCGGAACCGCGCAATGCACTCGGGCGCAAAGTAAAAACTCGACAACCCAAAACCTGCCGCCAGAAAACCCTCGCGTCCCTTCGCTACCTGTTCCGCGTGATGCAGAAACAGCTCGGCCTGCGCGACGACTTTTTTCGCCTCCGGCAACAACCGTCGTCCGCCCGTCGTCAGCGCGGTGCCGTGGCGGCCACGCGTAAACAGCGCCAGACTGACTCTGGATTCCAGCAGATTGATTTGTTTGGTGAGCGCGGGTTGCGATATCGCCAGCGCTTCAGCCGCCAGCGCGTAATGTCCTTTTTCAGCCAGCACCACAAACGCTTTCAGCAGCCGGGTATTCATATTTTGCATTCCCTTTGGTTATCAAAAATGTAAAAAAATTCATTATAAAGTTATCAACCGGATTGCTGTAATACCAGTGAAAGTCACCCTTTGTGACCCTTACGGAGACCGGCGATGAGCGAAGTAACTTCAGTAAAATCGATTAAAACGGCAGTGGTTCAGTTTCAGCATCAGGCCAGCAATAAGGCTTACAACCTGTTGATTATGGAGAAATACATTGAACAGGCCGCCGGACAGGGCGTGAAGATCCTGACCTTCCCGGAAATGTGCATCACCGGTTACTGGCATGTCCCTAATTTGTCGGCAGAAGAAGTAAATGCGCTGGCTGAACCGCTGGACACCAGCCCGTCGCTGACGCTTATCCGTGCGCTGGCGGCAAAAAATCAGATGCTGATTGGCGCGGGTCTTATCGAACGGGCGGCAGATGGTCAGATTTACAACACCTACGTGGCCTGTATGCCGGACGGTTCTTATCACGCGCACCGCAAATTGCACGCGTTTGAACATCCTGCCTTTAGCTGCGGCGAAGGTTTTACCGTGTTTGACACGCCGTGGGGCGTGAAGGTGGGGATCCTGATTTGCTGGGACAATAATCTGGTGGAAAACGTCCGCGCGACCACGCTGCTCGGTGCGGATATCCTGCTGACACCGCATCAGACCGGGGGCACGCATTCGCGCAGCCCGCACGGAATGAAACCCATCCCGCTGGAATTGTGGGAACAGCGTGCGGAAAGACAGGAAGAAATCACCGCTGCTTTCAAAGGCGAAAGCGGGCGCGGATGGATCCTGCGCTGGCTGCCGTCGCGCGCCCACGATAACGGGATATTCATTTTATTCAGCAACGGTGTCGGCGCAGATGCTGATGAAGTCCGCACCGGCAACGCGATGATCCTTGACCCTTATGGCCGGATCGTCAGCGAAACCTGGGCGGCCAGCGATGCGATGGTCAGCGCCGAACTCGATTTGACGCTGATCCCCATGAGTTCCGGCCGCCGCTGGATCTATGGCCGCCGCCCGGAATTATATTCGATTCTGACGCAGCGCCAGGGCTACGAACGTGATGCTATCACCGCACGTTTTTCCGAAGAAGCGACGGGGCCGGCATCGCGTAAAGTGTAGACATTCATAGCGTAATCATTACGGAAGCCGGTGATCTGCGATGACCGGCTCGTCCGCCCGCAGACTGCGCCTTAACCGCTGAGATTTACTGAATACCTCCCTCTGAACCTAACGGATTAGGATTACTGACTTTTTTGTCTCTCTGCGGGTGAATTTCAGGCCAAATGAAGCCTTTTCATACAAATATAGCCAAGGCTAACATTCTTAACCAATACTATAACTAATTGAATATTATGGTTTTTTTATTTTGTTTTTTGTGGCAGACTGCGCGCTTCTGATGATAACCCGCCTTTTTGTTACTAAAGGCCTGACCGGTCCGTTTTTATGCAACTTTATACTATCCTCATTCTGGCTTTTGGTATGTCTATGGACGCTTTCGCGGCGGCTATCGGCAAAGGTGCCGCGTTGCACCGTCCCCCGCTGAAAGAGGCATTGCGTACCGGATTAATTTTTGGCGTGATTGAAGCCATTACCCCGGTGATCGGCTGGGCAATCGGTCTGGCGGCCAGCCAGTTTATTATGAGCTGGGATCACTGGGTGGCATTCACCCTGCTGCTGATTCTGGGCATTCGTATGATTGCGCAGGCGTTCAAAAACGATAAAACCGAAGAAACCGAAGCGCCGAACCGTCACGGTTTTTGGCTGCTGGTCACCACCGCGATCGCCACCAGTCTGGATGCGATGGCCGTGGGCGTCGGACTGGCGTTCCTGCAAGTGAATATTCTGGTGATGGCGCTGACGATTGGTGCCGCCACCACGATTATGGCAACCACCGGCATGTTGCTTGGCCGTTTTCTGGGTGCCGCCATCGGCAAATGGGCCGAAGTGCTGGGCGGTATCGTGCTGATTGGCATCGGCACGTCGATTCTGGTCGAGCATTTAGGTTTGCTGAGCTGATGCGAATTACGGTAGTTTGAGGAGAAATGGTTCAGCCCAATCCGACAGGAGCAACGTAATGCCACATATTGATTTGAAATTTTATCCGCGCGGACTTTCTGAAGAAGCGACGCAGAAACTGGTCGATGACCTTTCCGCCGTGTTGATCAATCATCTGGGAACGACGGACAAAGCCATCTCCGTCATGCTGACCGAAGTTCAGCCGGATGCGTGGAAAAGCGATGTGTATGATCCGGTCATCAAACCGGCATTAGAACAGATGGCGAAAAAACCCGGTTATACCCTGTAACTCCCCCTCTTAAGCCCCGCTGGTATCTTGTCTGCGGGGCTTTTTTGTTTTAAAAAAGCGATCAGGTAAACGTCATCGCCCAGGTGATCACCCCGGCGACAACGGTGGTGAAGGTCAGCGCGACCAGAAAAAGCACGTCGACAATTTTTTCCAGCTTATGATTACGTCCCACGCTTCGGGTTCGTAGCGCCCAGTAAGACAGAATGGTGCTCGCCAGATACAAAATGGCGTTCACCGCCAGCAAATCATCCCCCAGCGTCCCTTCCTTTCTTAGCGTCGTGATGACCTGAAAGATCCCGATAACCGTAATGCAGACGCCAACCATCGCCGCTGAAGCCGTAAAAATATGGACACAGATATCCTCATCCAGTTTGACACTGCGGTTTTGTTTGAGCATCACACACTCCTTCAGGCAAGCGACATCCGTTTCGCAAAGGTTTCAGAACCCACGTTATCAGGCATTCCACTGAGTGTGGATCATGCTTTTGGGGGCTTCAATGTTACCGGTTAAAAACTTTCACCTCTTTGCATAGGCGACGCGGTAACCGCCGGAAACGGTTTGAATGTGCGCAAAACCCGGCTCGCCGAAATGCATACCTGCTACGAGCAGGTTTTCATGCGCGGCCTGCGCCATGATCGTTTTACGGGTGTTTTCCGCCTGAACGGGATCGCAATCAAACGCGATGGAAACGCCAGGCTGCGCAGACTGAATGTGCGGGAAATGCACGATGTCGCCCCAAATCAGCAGGCTTTGATCGCCCGAATCAATGCGATATCCGCTGTGCCCCGGCGTATGGCCGGGCAGCCAGACGGAACGAATGCCTTTCATAATCTCCGCGCCATCAAGAAACTTCAGCTTTGCCGCGTAAACCGTCAGCATCCGGCGCGCCAGCAAGAAATTTCGCTGCCGGTGCTCGGCGACCTGCATCATTTTACTGTCATCCCGCCAGTATTCAGCTTCGAGCGGGTGAAGGTGAATTTCCGCGTTGGGATAAACCGCCTGCCCTTCAGGGTCGAGCAAGCCGCCGATGTGATCCGGGTGCGCGTGCGTCAGAAGCACCGTATCGATATCTTCGGGAGCCACGCCCGCAGACCGCAGATTTTCACCGAGCTTTCCGCCCGCATTATTCAGTCCACCGGTACCGGAATCGACCAAAATCGTGCGCCCAGGCCCGCGGATCAGATAACAGTTGATATGAATATTGCCGGGCTCTGCCAGCCCGGCATCGCGTTGTATTTGTGCGGCATCTGCCGTCTCAATGCCGGACAACAGCTCCAGGCTGGCCGCCATGTTCCCATCGCTCAGGGCAGTCACAGTAAAATCCCCAATCTGGCGGGATGCAAAAGACGAATTATTCATAAACACCTCAGGTTAATTACGTGCATGAGGCTGCAACATCGTGGTTTAGCGGCTCATAAGCCTTTAATGTGTTTGATTGCCAGCTGGAGCGCCGAGTTCGGCTCACCGTGGAAATCCAGCGCTTCTTCCTGCGCACGTTCGAGACAAAAAACAATGCGCCTGCGGCTGACTTCCTCACAGTTCTGAGCAAGCATCAAACAACATTCACCCACCATCCTGCAGGCCTCTTCAAAAATCTGACCGGACTCTCGCATAGCAAACTCCATCACGCCTGAAAATAAAACACTGTTTTCAGGTTAACGGCATAATTTGAGAAAAGTTTGTTTTTTTTACCGAACCTTTACTCAAATTTTCTGAGTTCGCGGACTGTGCGCAGGGCGAAGTCAGAACATCACCGGCAACCAGAGTCCGCGTTTTACCTGCACCAGCGTTTGTTGCGTCACGTTTTGCGCCTGTTCAGTCCCGTGGCGTAGCAACGCCAGCAACTGGGCTTTGTCCTGAATAAATTCATTTCTGCGAGTGCGGATGAAAATCGTTTACGCGTGGCGAATTCGGACCGGTGTACACGGCGCAGAATGCCTTAGCTGTGTTTTCTCACGGAGGGGACATTACGAAGGTATTGCCGGGAGGTTTGGACATTTGGCTTTGCCATCCCTGTCCAACAGACAGCCAGTTTACTTAGCACGAAAAGTAAATCACCAATCTTTTAAGGCAACGCTTTTCCCCGGCGTCTTTCGCTCAGCACGGCCAGTATTCCGGCGGCGGCAATCACCGATGCGCCGACCAGCGTTGAGGCCGTTGGCAGGCTGTCGAGGAACAGAAAACCAATCATCATCGACCAGACCATCGTGGTGTAATCGAACGGTGCAAGCAGCGACGCATCGGCATAGCGCAGGCTGAGCGTAATCAGGATCTGCGCCATTCCGCCAAAAAATCCGCAGCCGGTCAGCAGTAAAAGTTGTTTCGTATCGGGAATTTTCCAGCCGAAGAAAATCGTTGCCAGCCCGATCAGCATGGTCATCAGCGAGAAGTAGAAGACGATCGCGCCCGGCCTTTCAATGCCGTTCAGAAAGCGAATTTGTACCGACGACACCGCCGTACACATCGCCGCCAGCAGCGCCAGTATCACGCCGAGTCCGGCTGAAACCTGCGTAAATCCGCCCGAAAGCAGCGAACCGCTGTCACGCAGATGCGCCCACAGCATCACCACAATGCCGGTAAAACCGACCACCACCGCCATCCAGCGGGCAGCATGAACATTTTCGCGCAACAAAATAGCGGCCATGATCACCGTAAACAGTGGCGCGGCGTAACTGATTGCCGTGGCGTCCGCCAGCGAGATATACACCAGCGCCAGATAGTTAAAATACATGCCGCCGGTGCCGGAAAATCCGCGAATTAAATGGCCGAAGATATTCTTCGTTTTAATTTGCGCAATCACCGGCCCCTGTAATTTCAGCCAGATCAGCAGCGGAAATAAGGCGACGAAAGAGCGAAAGAATATCACTTCTCCGGTAGGAATATTTCCGCCCAGCCCTTTCACGCAGGCCAGCATGAGCGTGGCGCACAGGGCGGATAATATTTTTAGCGAAACACCCGTTCTGGCGTTCATGATTACCCTTGGTTCTTTGTGAACAGCGGTCTGCAACTGACGGCTATTCTGGCAGAGCGGCCTTTTTTGCGGTCATACAAAAAGCGTATCGCCATACAGGGTTTCCTTCTTATACAACGCCAGATTGAGCTTATATAGTCGGGTAGACCTCATAAGAAACCGCAGCCATTTTTGCTCACCGTGAGCCAGGGGAAGTTGTCGTCACACACCGCTAATTAAAAAGTCCCGGAGAATGAATGATGAAACTCAAGTTACTGTCTTGCTCGTTGCTGGCATTGCCACTGATGGCGGCCTTTTCCTCTGCGAAAGCCGATGTTCTTTCTGATATTCAGGCGCGCGGCGCACTTAACTGTGCCGTGTATTCCGATGTGCCGCCGTTCTCTTCGCCGGATCCGAAAACGCGCCAGCTGGCCGGGATGGACGTCGATTTATGCACGGCGTTAGCCAAACAGATGGGCGTAAAACTCAATCTGATGCCGACCTCTATTGAAGCGCGTATCGCGGTGATCGCCACCGGGCGCGCCGACGTGCTGATTGCCAATCTGGCGTACACCAAAACGCGCGGCCAGCAGATTCAGTTCAGCGACCCGTACTACGTGGCGAAAGAAGTGCTGGTGGTGAAAAAGCCGAACGTCGATAAAACCCGTGCGGATTTTAAAGGCAAACGCATCAGCGCCACCAAAGGCACGACGTCTGAACAATCCATTTATCTGGCGGGCGCAAAAGCCGTGACCTTCCAGGATGCCGCGTCGGCGTTTCTGGCGCTGGAACAGAATAAAGCCGTGGGCTTTGTCACCAACACCATGACCGCTATCAAGATGATTTCTCAGGCCGGAAAAGACGGCATCGAACTGGGGATGATCAAAGAACCGATGGCGCTGGAACCGATTGGCGTCGGCATGAAAAAGGACGAACCGGCGTTGCTGGCGAAAGTGAACAGCAGCCTGAAAACGATGGATGACGACGGCACCATCGACAAAATCTGGGCGACCTGGATCGGGCCCAATACCGAATACAAAATGGTGCGCGAGGACAAAGTCCAGCCGCTCTCCAGCCTCAAATTTGAACCTCTGGAATAGCCGATGACCCTTGTGTCGCACGAGGCGCCTTCCCGCGCCTCTTTTATTCTTGCCAGTCAGGGCGACAACGTCAAAATCTCCACCATCGGCAGCCGTGCGTGGCTGATTGAAGCGCCGGGGGATTTCGACCTGCCCGCGCAGCGCCGTATCTGGTCGCTGGCGGCCACGTTGCGCGCACGCGATGACGTCGAATCGCTGATCCCCGGCGTCACCAATTTGCTGGTGCTGTTTCGACAGACACCGGAAGATTACGACGCCACCTTCGCCCTCCTGGTCGCCGCGTGGGAACAGGCGCAGGCGGTTCATCCGCAAGGCAAACTGATTGAAATTCCGGTGATTTACGGCGGCGAACACGCCACGGATCTGGATGCCGTTTGTCAGCATACCGGGCTTTCGCCGCGCGAGGTCATCCGCCGCCACTCTCAGGGCAGCTACACGGTGTTTTCACTGGGCAGCGCGCCGGGTTTTGGCTATCTCCACGGGCTGGATCCGTCTCTCGCCACGCCGCGTAAAAAAGTCCCCTCGCTCAATATGCTCAAAGGCACCGTGACCATCGGCGGCGCGCAAACCGGCGTTTCCGCGCTCACCGGGCCAAACGGCTGGAACGCCATCGGATTCGCCGAACTGACGCTGTTTGACCCGCGTGCTGAAAATCCCGCGCTGATGGCACCGGGTGACAGCGTGCGGTTTCTGCCAGAGAGGATAGAACTGTGACCCAACAAGCTGTGATTGAAATAGTGAAAACCGGCCCGCTGAATACCGTTCAGGACGCGGGCCGCAGCGGTTTTCGGGATATCGGCGTGTCCGTCAGCGGGGTGATGGATCCGCTGGCGTTTCGCGCGGGCAATATCCTGCTGGGTAACGACGAAAACGCCGCCTGCATAGAAGTGCAGATGTTCCCGTTTAAAGTCCGCTTTCTTGCCGATACCAGCATTGCCGTTACCGGCGCGGATTGCCGCACGAAGCTCGATGGCGCAGATCTTCCGCCCTGGTGGGCCTGTTCCGTCCGCGCCGGGCAGGAGCTGGAAATGCAGTTCCCGCGTTCCGGTGCGCGCAGCTATTTGTGCGTCGCGGGCGGCATTGACGTGCCGGTCGTCATGGGTTCGCGCAGCACCGCCCTGCGTGGCGGTTTCGGCGGAACAGACGGGCGACCGCTGGCGAAAAACGATCGTCTTGCGGCGGGCGTAACTTTCGCATCGTCTTTGCCTGCGCAAGGCATGGGTATCGAGCCACCGGAGATCGCACTGGCCAACGTCTTCCCGACCAGCACTGAAGGCCTGGTGCAGCTGCGCGCCATTCCTGCCGGTGAATATGCGCTGTTTGAGGCCGATCTGCCGCGCTTCTGGTCGCAGCCGTGGAAAGTTTCCCTGCACAGCAACCGCACCGGTTACCGCTTATCCGGCACGCCGGTTACGCCGTCGAAAGTCATCGAAATGCGCTCCTACGGATTAATTCCCGGCATCGTTCAGGTTCCGCCCGCGGGTGAGCCAATCATTCAGCTGGCAGACGCCAATACTGCCGGAGGCTATCCAAAAATCGCGGGCATTATCGAAGAGGATTTATGGCGTCTGGCGCAGGTTCAGCCCGGCCAGAGCATCCGGCTGGTCAAAAGCGATGCGCGGGAAGCCATTGCTGTCGCAAGCCAGATCAACCAGTGGTTCACCCGTCTGCGCGATAACGTGATGCCGGTGAAAACGGTAATGGGGTTTTAAATTCCCCTCCTCATGAAACAGAGAACGGATGAAACAGAAAACGGGCCCGAAAAAGGCCCGTTTTTTTATCGTCTGAACTCAGATCTTGTTACTTCAGCCCTGCACAAAACTCCGCGATCCGGTCACAGCCGTCCTGCAAGATTTCCATGCTGGTGGCGTAGGAAAGGCGGAAGTACGGGCTCATCCCGTAGGCCGCGCCCTGTACGGTGACGACGTGTTTTTCTTCGATCAGCGCCAGCACAAAATCCGCATCATTTTTGATGTAACGCCCGCCTGCGGTGGTCTTCCCGATACAGCCTTCGATGTTCACGAACAGATAAAACGCGCCCTGCGGCTTATGGCAGCGCAGTTCATGCACGGAGGTTAAACGCTCCAGCACGTAATCGCGGCGCTGACGGTAAATTTCGGCGCGCTCTTTCAGTAAATCCTGCGGGCCATTCAGTACCGCGACCGCTGCCGCCTGCGTGAGCGTGGTGACGCCACCGCTGTTTTGCGTGTTCACGTTGCTCATGGCTTTAATCAGATCTTTCGGGCCGCCGCAAAAACCTAAACGCCAGCCGGTCATGGAATAGGCTTTCGATACGCCGTTAACCGTCAGCACGCGATCGAGCAAACGCGGTTCCACTTCGGCCAGCGTGTAAAACGTCACGTCGTCATAAATCAGGTGTTCGTAGATATCATCCGTCAGGATCCACACCTCCGTATGGCGCAGCATCACTTCGCCAATCGCCTGCAATTCCTGGCGCGTTGCCACGGAACCGGTCGGGTTGCTCGGGTAATTCAGCAGCAGCCATTTGGTTTTCGGGGTAATCGCCGCTTCGATGTCCTGCGGATACGGCTTGAAATTATTCTCTTCCGGGCAGGCCACCGGCACCGGAATACCGCCCGCAAATTTGACGATATCCGCATAGCTGATCCACGACGGCGTGGGGATCACCACTTCATCGCCCGGATTGATCGTCGCCAGCATCGCGTTAAAGATAATTTGCTTCGCGCCACCTGCGGTAAGGATCTGGCTCACGTCGTAATCCAGATTGTTATCGCGCTGGAATTTACGCGCGATGGCAGCACGCAGCGCCGGAGTTCCGTCGGTCGGCGGATAACGGGTATCGCCGCCGAGTGCGGCGGCATAGGCCGCTTCCGTGGCGTGCAGAGGCGTGGGGAAATCCGGTTCGCCGGTGGAAAGCGCGATGACGTTCACGCCTGCGGCGGCGAGGTCGCGGGCCTTTTGCGTCATGGTGACGGAGGCTGAAACAGAGACATTTTTTAAGCGATCGGCGATATCAGGCATGGTCCTGGGGTTCCAATGTTTTATCGAGCGTAAAAAGACGGACAGCGATGAGGCACTACAGGGGAAAGAGTAATGAGGAACGGGCCGCGCCGACCAATAGCGCTTTGTTGTGGTGACATAACACAAAGCAATGGCTGAACGCCCAAATCAGGCAATTTGCACCGATGCGGTGCAGGCGGGGATTGGCATTATTCGGGGGGCGACGCAAACGCCGAAAATATCCGGCTACGCCGTGAGCAAACTGGCGCTGAAATCAGAGGAAAAAACGGCGTTCGGGCATAAATCAGCGGGTTAACGCGTGTTGGCACTCATCTTGCTTCATACACATTACTTATAACAGCACCTGTTTCCGTGATGAGGATGCCATCGTGAATCTCCGCCGCCTTAAATATTTTATCAAGATTGTCGATGTGGGCAGCCTCACTCAGGCCGCAGATATCCTGCACATTGCGCAGCCTGCGCTCAGCCAGCAACTCGCCACGCTGGAAGGCGAAGTGAATCAGCAACTGCTGATCCGCACCAAACGCGGCGTGACGCCGACCGAAGCGGGCAAGATTTTGTATATCCACGCGCAGGCCATTTTGCGCCAGTGCGATCAGGCGCAGAGCGCGATTGATGGCTCGGCGCTGGCGCTGTCGGGCAGCGTTTCCGTCGGGCTGGCACCGGGCACCGCCGCACAACAGCTGGCGTTGCCGCTGATGGAAGAAGTCCACCGGCAATATCCGGGCATCGTATTGTATTTCAATGAGAACTTCGGCACTACGTTGAGCGAACTCATCATGAATGGCCGGATGGATATGGCGGTGATTTACGGCAACCGCGAAATTCACGGGCTGCGCTTTATGCCGCTGATGAAAGAAGATCTGTATTTCGTATGCCCGCATACGCTGAGTAAACCCCTGAAATCCGTCAGTCTGGCGCAGGTGGCGAAGTACGATCTGTTCCTGCCGCGCATTTATAACATCATGCGCAAAGTCATCGACGACGCGTTTATCCATGAAGAAGTGACATACCGCGTGAAGTGCGAAATTGAATCACAAACTACCCTCAATGCCGCGCTGGCCGCAGGTTTAGGCTGCACGATCATGCCGGAATCTGCCGCCCGTGCGATGCTCAACGCCTCCGGTTCGTGGATGGCGAAAATCGATAAACCGAACATTCAGGCCGCATTATCATTTTGTATGTCCGACCATCTGCCGCTTTCCCAACCCGCCGAAGCGGTCAAAGCGATTTTGCTGTCGCTGATGGCCAGCCGCACGGTGGATAACCGGCCCCTGACGCTGGTCGGGTAATAAGCACACCTTATTACCGCAAAGCGAAATCCTCTTTCCTGACGTCCGCAGTGACACGATAGAGTGCATTTACCGCCCGCACAGCGGGTCGTTTGTCGTCGTTATTGCGCGGGGACACTCTCTCTTCGACGGGATGGATATGGAAAAAAAAGCACCAGCACTCAGCGAGTTGCGCTCTGTCGCACAGAAGATGCGCAAGTCCGGCCTGAGCCAGATTGAACTGCGCGGAAACGGCTTCCGGGTCAGCATGAAATACGCACCAGTCTCCCCTGCTGTTTTGCCGGGCCGCGTGCCCGAAGCAACGCCTGCGCTTCCCGCGCTGACCGCTCCCGACGCGGTGTGCGCACCGTTCCCCGGCATCGTGCTGTTACAGCATCCGCTCAGCAAAATTCCGTTCACTCAGCCCGGCGAAAAAGTCGGGAAAGACGCGCTGCTTGGCCTGCTGAAAGTCGGCGTGATTTACCTGCCGTTGCGCAGTCCGGTACAGGGCGTGGTGGAGTCCCTTTGCGTAAAAGACGGTGACTGCGTGGAATACGGCGCGGCGATTTTCACGTTACGCCGCGAGGAGCTGGCCGCATGAAATACATCGATTTAAACGCCGATATCGGCGAAGGCTTTGGCGATTACCTCATTGCCGACGACGCCGCGCTGATGCCGCTGATCACCTCCGCCAACGTGGCCTGCGGGTTTCACGCCGGGGACGCGGTGATTATGGCGAAAACCGTCGCGCTGGCGAAAAAGTATCAGGTGGATCTGGGCGCGCACGTCGGGTTCCCCGATTTGTCCGGGTTTGGCCGCCGCCGGATGCACATCGAACCGGAGGTCATGGCACATTACGTCACCTATCAGCTCGGCGCGCTTTCTGCGTTTGCCAGAGCGGCGGATTACCCGCTGACGCACATGAGTTTTCACGGCGCGCTGGGGAATATGGTCTCCGAAGACGCTCAGCTGGCGCGTGTGTTATTGCAGGCGGTGAAGGATTTCGATGCACAGATGATCATCAGCACAATGCCCGGCAACGCCGTCGAGCGTATGGCGCGGGAGCTGAATTTGCCGGTGATTTGCACGTTTCTCGCCGACCGCGCGTATGAAAGCAACGGGCTGCTGGTCAGCCGGGCGAAACCGGACGCGGTGATTCATGACAAAGAGCAGGTGCGCACACGCATCCGCCAGCTGCTGCGCGAAGGCACGGTGCAAAGTATTGATGGCGTGACGTTGCCGGTTGCCGCCACCTCGATTCTGGTTCACGGCGATACGCCGGAATCCCTCGAAATGGTGCATACGCTGCGGGAAATTATTGCCGAAATGGGCATCGCGCTGATGCCGCCAGGCCAGCAACGCCGCCTGCTGGCGCGGGAAAACGCGCTGTTATAAGTCCCGCTTATCGCCTCACACGGTTTATGTCTTATACCGTCTGAGAATTACTGGATACAGTCAGAAAACACCCACCGGCAGAACATGACGGAGCCGGGGGTTTAACAGGAGAGTCGCAATGCCATTTTCAGATTACAAAACCGCGCTGGTGACCGGCGCATCGGCCGGAATGGGTGAAGCCATTGTCGAACGTCTGTGTCAGGAAGGGATCACGGTTCACGCCGTCGCACGCCGCGCCGATCAGCTGGCCGCCCTCGCCGCCCGCACCGGCTGTATTCCGCACGCGCTCGACGTCAGCGATCTCGACGCCGTCACGCGCCTGTGCAGCGAAATCAGCGTGGACATTCTGGTGAACAACGCCGGTGTTTCGCGCCCCGGCTCGATCCTGAACGCCGATGAAGAATCGGTGGATACGCAGGTGGACGTGAATCTGCGCGCCGTTTTGCATCTCTGCCGCCTGCTGGTGCCGGGCATGATGGAACGCGATCGCGGCCACGTCATTAATATCACCTCGATTGCCGCGATTTATAACTTCGGCGGCAACTCGATTTATCACGCCACCAAAGCCGGGGTTCACGCCCTCTCGCGCCAGCTGCGCGTTGACTGCTACGGGAAACGTGTGCGCATTACCGAAATCTGCCCCGGCCGCGTGGCGACGGACATTTTCGGTAACGTTTCCGGCGATCACGAAGACGCCCGCCGCCGCTTCATTGACGGTTTTGAACTGCCGGAAGCCAAAGATATCGCCGACTGCGTGGCGTTTGCCGTGTCTGCGCCGATTGCCGTGAACATCGGCAACATCGAAATCACTCCGACGTTGCAGGTGCCCGGTGGCCTTTCCACCATGCGCCCCGGCGAGAGCCTGTGATCTTATCCTTATAAACCGACAGTTCAACCATTCAGGAGGGTGAAAATACGATGACGCTCGATTTCAGCAAAGTCCTGACCGGTCAGTTCGGACAGATGATCGTCGATGGAATGGTTGTCACCCTCAAGCTGGCGCTGGGGTCCTGGCTGCTGGCGATGTTTATTGCCCTGCTGCTGGTCGTCATCCGGCTGACGCACAAACGCGCCGCCGAATATTTTGTCCGCGCATATGTGTCGTATCACCGCAATGTGCCGACGCTTATCCAGCTGATGATGTGGTATTTCGCCATTCCGACGCTGCTGCCGGAATCCGTGCAGATGTGGATTAACGATTTCAACGCCGAGTTCCTGTTCTCGATGTTTGCGCTCGGATTGTGTCAGGCGGCGTACTTCTCCGAAGACATCCGCAGCGGTTTACGCGCTATTCCTGAAGGGCAAACCGAGGCATCACGCGCGCTGGGCATGAGTTACACCCGCTCCCTGCGTTCGGTGATTTTGCCGCAGGCCATCCGCAACGCGTTGCCGTCGCTGCTTAACCACACCGTTTTACTGTTCAAAAACACCAGTCTGGCGATGGTCATTGGCGTGGCTGAACTGACTTACGTGACCCGTGATATTGAAAACCAGACGTTCCGCACTTTCGAATCGTATCTGGTGGCCTCTGCCGGTTATCTGTTCTTCTCTCTGCTGCTGATGGGTGCCGGTGCGTTGCTGGCCCGCCGGTTCCAGCGGGTTTACGCGAGGTAATCCCATGCTCGAAATGTTCACGATTTTGCACGACAACGGGATGCTGTTCCTGATGGGACAATACCCGCAGGGGCCGCTCGGCGGGATCCTCTGTACGCTGCTGATTTCCGTGCTGGCCGTGCTGTTTGCGCTGCCGGTGGGGGTCTTGCTCGGGCTGGCGCGTTTGTCGCCGTTCCGCTGGCTGAGCTGGCCTGCCGCCTGCTGGGTCTACGGTTTGCGCGGTATTCCGCTGCTGATGGTGGTGTTCTGGACGTACTTTTGCGTCCCGCTGTTAATCGGCCACAACATCAGCGGATTCAGCACCATGCTGTGTACGCTGGTGATTTATGAAAGTGCCTATATCGCCGAGATTGTGCGCGGCGGCATTCAGGCGCTGCCGGGCGGCCAGTACGAGGCGGCACGCGCGTTGGGCATGAGTTATTTCAAAACGCTGCGCCTGATTATTCTGCCGCAGGCGTTGTACAACACGCTACCAAGCCTGGTCAGCCAGCTGGTTTCGATTATTAAAGACAGCACGCTCGGTTACGTGATTAACGTGCCGGAGCTGACCTTTGCCGCCAGTCAGGTGAACAACCAGCTGCTGACCAAGCCGTTTCAGGTTTTCGCGATTGTCGCGATGGGCTATTACCTGATCTGTTTCAGCCTGACGTGGCTCGCCAATAAGCTGGAAGCGCGCATTACGCGCAAACGGCAGAACCGCGTGCCAGACGCGGACAATGTGGCGCAGGCGATGCTGCTGACCAAGACTCAATCACAATAAGGAACGACGATGCGACCGATGATCTTATTTAATCAGGTCAATAAATGGTATGGCGAATACCAGGCGCTGACCGATCTGAGTGCAGAAGTTCGAAGCGGTGAAGTGGTGGTGGTGTGCGGGCCGTCCGGTTCGGGCAAATCAACGCTGATCCGCACCGTCAACCGGCTGGAGCCGATCGAAGAAGGCCAGATTTTGTTTGATGGCATGGACATTCACGGCACCAGCACGCGCCTGAACCAGTTGCGCACGCGCATCGGGTTTGTGTTCCAGAACTTCAACCTTTTCCCGCACGTTTCAGTGCTGGAAAACATCATGATGTCGCCGGTGAAAGTGCTCGGCGTGAAGCGTCAGGACGCGCGTCAGCACGCGGGCGAACTGCTGGAACGCGTCGGGTTGTCGCACAAAGCCAATGCCTATCCGGCGCAGCTTTCCGGCGGACAACAGCAGCGCGTCGCCATTGCGCGTGCGTTAGCCATGAAGCCGCCGGTGATGTTGTTTGATGAACCGACGTCAGCGCTGGATCCGGAAATGGTCGGTGAAGTGCTGAACGTGATGCGCGGTCTGGCGCGGGAAGGCATGACCATGATGTGCGTGACGCACGAAATGAATTTTGCCCGCGAAGTGGCGGACACGATCTGGTTTATGGATCAGGGGAAAATTCTGGAGAAATCCACGCCGGAGAACTTCTTCACGCGCCCGCAGCACGCCCGTGCGCAGAAGTTTTTGAGCGATTTGCATCACAACTGACGGGCTGGTCTTGCGCCTTTGCGGTAAAACGCCAAGGCGCAAGACCCCGCTTTATGAGGTTTTGGTTCTTCGCTGTTTCTTATCCAGATACATCGCCTGGTCGGCTTCATGCAGCGCCTGATCCGGATTCACCAGCGCAGGATTAATCGCGATAGCGCCGATACTCGGCCCCGCGTAATCCAGCGTACAGGAATGCAGTTTGTACTGGCCGGTCAGTAAATTGCGCAGACGGGTTTTAAACGCCTCCGCCGCAAGCTGCGCGTCGTCAAAGCCGGATGGCCCTTCTCCGGCCACGATAAATTCGTCACCGCCCACTCGTCCGAGAATTTCCCCTTCCGCCGCGCCCGCTTTCAGCCTTTGCCCGATGGCATACAGAAAATCATCGCCCGTTTCATGCCCGTAAACATCATTGATCTGTTTGAAATCATCTAAATCGGCAAAGGCCACCAGAACATAATTCGCCTTGTCAGCGGCACGATCGAAAAGCGCTGGCAACGTTTCAAACACCGCGCGGCGGTTGGGTAATTCGGTGAGTTCATCGGTCAGGCTGACGGCGGTCAGCGCGGCATTCGCCTCTTGCAGCTTTTTCAGCAGTTGTTCGTTCTGAATCTGCTGGGCGATCAGTTGCGCGAAAAGCTGCAACACCTGTTCGCTGCGCTCGGACAGCTCGCGGTTTTCGGAACTGGCGGCGCACAGCGTGCCGTACAGCGAACCGTCCACCAGCGTCACCGGCGTGCTCACGTAAGTCATGATCCCCAGCGCTTTTGCCGCCTCGGAATCGCCCCAGATACTGGCGACATCGCAGGTATAACGGCGGCCTTCGTCGAGCGCGCGCTTGCACAGCGTATCGCCCCAAGGAACGGAAAGCCCTTCGGGAATTTGCATACTTTTCGTGTTGCGGGAGAACAGAATGTGCTGGAAGTCGCCTTCCGGTTCAATGCGGGTGAGATACGTCGATTCCATATTGGTCACCAGCTCAAGCATTTCGAGCAGTTGTCGAACGAGTCCTTCAAGCGTGTATTCAGATTCTAACGCACTCGAAATGCGCTCAATAAGATTGTCAGACATGACTCAGAATAAACCTTTCTTTTAATAATTGGCTTTGCTGGCGGGTGCCCCGGATCCGCGCATTTTAACATAGTTCCTGATGAAGTAATCCCCCTGCCACGGCGGCCATTGCCCGGCCGGTTTTAGGCATAAAAAACCGCTCCAGAGAGCGGTTTGCTGTGTAATACCCGATAGTTTTACTTCAGGTTCTCTTTAAAGAAAGAGGTCAGTTTGGCAAACGGGATCAGATCGGTACGGTCGTAGAGATCAACGTGACCGGCACCGGGAACGATGTAGAGCTCTTTCGGCTGGCCCGCACGTTTGTAGGCGTCTTCACTGAATTCCTTGGAGTGCGCCTGGTCGCCGGTGATGAACAGCATCGGGCGCGGTGAAATCGTTTCGATATCGTTGAACGGATAGAAATTCATGAATTTCACGTTGCTGGTCAGCGTCGGGTGCGTGGTCAGCGCTGAGGTTGTTCCTTTTGGCGTAAACTCGCCGCGCGGCGTGCGGTAAAAATCATAAAACTCTTTGGCAATTGGCGGGGAGTTTTCGTCAATTTTATCCGGCGTGCCGCTGGTGTACTGGGTTGCGCCACCGGTGAATTCGGTATAACGCTGTTCGGCGGCGTCGGCGATGATCTGCTTACGCTGCGCCAGCGTTAACGAATTATTCAGCGCGTGACGGTTGGCGGAACCCATGTCGTACATGCTCACCGTCGCAATCGCTTTCATGCGCGGATCGATTTTGGCCGCGCTGATCACAAAGCTGCCGCTGCCGCAAATCCCCAATACGCCGATGCGGTTTCTGTCGATAAACGGACGTGTCCCGAGGTAATCCACGGCGGCACTGAAATCTTCCGCATAGATATCCGGCGCAACGGCGTTACGCGGTTTGCCTTCGCTTTCACCCCAGAAAGAGATATCAATCGCCAGCGTGACAAAACCCTGCTCGGCCAGTTTCTGCGCGTACAGATTCGAGCTTTGCTCTTTCACCGCGCCCATCGGATGACCGATAACAATCGCCGGATTTTTAGCGTTCTGATCCATGCCTTTGGGCATAAACAGGTTGCCGGTGACGTTCATCTGATACTGATTTTTAAACGTCACTTTTTGCTGGGTGACATTGTCACTTTTATAAAAATTATCCGCACCTTTTGACATGTCCGCAGCGGTTGCCGCGAACGAGCTGATGAACAGCCCCAGTAACATAGACAGCATTCTCATAGCGATATCCTTGATGGAGAGTGGCAAAAACAGGCGGCAGTTCGCCCGGTGAATCAGTGAATTACGTTTGTTGTGCGTTACGCCGCGTTATCCCGGCGGGATGTCACCCATGCCAGGCAGGAAGCCAGCGCCAGCAGTGCGGCGCTGAGGGCAAAAGTGCTTTGCCAGCCGGTGTGGTCAAACGCCAGGCCGCCGGTGGTGGAGCCCAGCGCGATGCTGAGTTGCACGACGGCAACCATCAGCCCGCCCCCGGCTTCCGCGTTGTCGGGGAAGGTCTTCGCCACCCACGACCACCAGCCAACGGGTGCCGCCGTGGCCACCAGGCCCCAGAGGCCCAGTAAGGTGAATACGAGCCAGAGAACATGGCCGGAGAGCATCAGCGTTACAGCTATCACGGCCATCATCAGCGGGATCGCGATGAGCGTTAGGTAGAAGTTTTTCTTCAGGAACGTGCCGATCAGCAGCGTCCCGATAAACCCGGAAACACCGAGCGTCAGCAGAATGAGAGACAAGGTTTCCACGTTGACGCGCGTGACCGTTTCAAGAAACGGGCGCAAATATGTGAACAGCGCAAACTGCCCCATGAAGAAAACACCGCAGGCCACCAGCCCTGTTGCCGCAAGCGGATTTTTCAACAACCGGAAGAGGTTTCCCGTGCCTTTTTCACGAACGCCAGGAGCCATCGACGGCAGGCTGATCATCTGCCAGATAAAGGCGACGAGCGCGACCGGCACGAGGCAAAAGAATGCGCCACGCCAGCCCATCACGGAGCCGAGATAACTGCCCAGCGGTGCAGCCACCACCGTCGCCAGCGCATTGCCGCCGTTGAAAATCGCCAGGGCGCGCGGCACTTTCTCCAGCGGCACCATCCGGATGGCCAGCGCGGCGGACATCGACCAGAATCCGCCGATCACCACGCCAATCAGTGCGCGGCCCGCCATGTACGTCAGATAGTTGGGCGCAAAAGCAATCACCGCACCGGAAAACGCCATCAGCAGCGTCAGTCCTAAAAGCAGATGTTTGCGGTTGATATTCCCCGCCAGTCGCGGCAGCAGCAAACTGGTGATCACGGCCAGCGCGCCGGAGATGGCGATCCCCTGCCCGGCCAGCCCTTCGCTGACGCCCAGATCCTGTGAAACCGGTGACAGCAGGCTGACGGGCATAAACTCCGACGCCACCAGCGCAAAGGCGCACATCGTTATCGCCCAGATGCCGTTCCAGTGCGCCACGGGCTGCCGGTTCGCTACAGGGTTCTCAATGATTGTCGTCACGCATTACCCTTTTTAATTTTTTGCAGGATGAATTTTTGGCAAGCCGGGACCGGTCTTTATTCACGGGAATAAAAACTGATAAAACATCACGTTAACCGGAGAATGCAGCAGAAAAATAATCCGCTGATTTTGTGTTTTGGCTTGCCTGAAATTCTACACGGCAGGTATATTCTGACTAGGTAATGAATCCTTAATAGGCTTATAAGCCCTGCTTATAAATAGTATGACCAAGAGGCGGAATGTTCGATGAAACGTAATCTTAATGACCTGATGGCATTTGTGACCGTGGCCCGCGAAGGCAGTTTCACCCGTGCGGCGGCGCAACTGGGTATCACGCAGCCGGCATTAAGCCAGACCATTACAGCGCTGGAAAATCGTATGGATATCCGCTTACTGACGCGCACCACGCGAAACGTGTCGCCGACGGCGGCGGGCGAGCGTTTATTGCTGGCAATTGGCAGCCGTTTTGATGAAATTGAGGCGGAGCTGGACATGCTGACGGAAATGCGCGAAAAACCTGCCGGGACGGTGCGCATCACCTGTGGCCCGAATATTCTCAGCGCGCTTTTGTTGCCGAAACTCGCACCGGTATTGCGAAAATACCCGGATGTCCGGCTGGAGTTTGATGCCAACCACGGGTTCCGCAATATCGTCGCTGACCGGTTTGATGCGGGCGTGCGTCTGGGCGATACGATTGATAAAGACATGATCGCCATGCCGATTACCGGGCCACTGCGTATGGCCGCCGTCGCCTCACCCGAGTATTTCGACCAGCATCCCAGGCCCGAAACGCCCCACGATTTGCTGCATCACAACTGCATGAATATGCGTCAGGCCACATCCGGCGGGCTTTACGTGTGGGAATTCGATAATGACGACGGGCCGGTCAACGTGCGGGTGAACGGACAACTGACGTTTAATACTTCCGCGCACATGGTGGAAGCCGCGCTGACCGGGCTGGGGATCGCCTTTTTGCCGGAGGAAGAATTCGAACCGCATATTGATGAAGGGCGTCTGATCCGCGTTCTGGAGACCTGGTGTTTACCGTTTCAGGGCTATTACCTTTACTACCCGAGCCGGAAACAGCATTCCCCGGCGTTTTCACTGGTGATGGACGCGCTGAAACTGGGCGGCTGATCATGAAGAAAAGGTGGCCGAACACGCGGTCACCTTTCCCGTTAAAAGACACTGCACGCGATGATTAAACGCGTCACTGCACCTGGTCGTTTGCCACCAGCTTATTCATGTTTTCCAGAAGATTTGTCATCATTCCGAAGGCCATGTTGACACTGTTAATGCTGTAAAAAAGGACAATGTCATTTCGCATCAGATAGTGTTCGAAGGAGGGTTCGGCCAATATCTTTTGCGCTTCCTGACTGCGCTGACTGAAATGCCGGCAATTATTGAGATACAGATCCAGCGAGTGATATTCCCCCACCGCCAGCTGATTCACCAGCGCAATCATTTGCTCAAAAATGTCGATCAGAGCCTTATGTTTTATCAGATGCTCAGCCGGTTCTTGCGTAAGGTCCATCGGGATCCTCCCTCGTTAATGGCGGGTTCGCTTTGGGTCTGCCCGTTTTTACGCGGCATTAAAAGCTTTCCCAGTTCGGGCCATCAGTGACAGATTTCAATGCTTTCGTTTCACCGTTCAGGCGTGGGATCTGCGCCTGCGGGGACTGCGCCGGAGAACGCGGCGCGGAGCCTTTGACTCTGAATTCACCCACCAGCTGCGCCAGACTGTTGGCCTGTTCCTGTAAAGATCGCGAAGCCGCGGAGGCTTCTTCAACCAGCGCGGCGTTTTGCTGCGTCACGTCATCCATCTGGTTAACGGCCTGATGCACCTGTGAAATCCCCTGGCTTTGCTCGAGCGCGGCGGCCGCAATTTCGTTCACCAAATCCGTAACCTGCCGGATGGTAGTGCTCATATTGTTCATGTTTTCCCCGACATCCCCCGCCTGATCGGCACCCGCTTCTATCTGATTATAGGAAATATCGAGCAGTTCTTTTATTTCCCGCGCCGCAAGGGTGGAACGCTGCGAAAGATTTCGGACTTCTCCCGCCACGACGGCGAATCCCTTGCCGTGTTCCCCGGCGCGTGCAGCTTCAACGGCGGCGTTCAAGGCCAGAATGTTGGTCTGGAAAGCAATGCCTTCGATCAGGGTGATAATTTCGGTCACCTTGCGCGAACTACTGCGGATATCCCCCATCGTTCCGAGCATTTTCTCCAGTGATGACGCGCTCTTTTCCGACAGCGTACTCATGTTTCCGGCCAGCTGGCTGGCCTGACGGGTGTTATCTGCGGTCTGGCGCACCGTTTCACTGAGTTGCGTCATGCTGGCAGCGGTTTCTTCAAGGGAAGCGGCCTGTTGCTCGGTGCGGGAAGAGAGATCTTCATTGCCCGCCGCGATTTGTGCCGACGCACTGCTGACAGACTGCGACGCGGCACCCACGGACAACAAGGCGGCAGAAACGCGTTGCATGAGATGGTTAAAGGCCTGCGCCATAGTGCCGATTTCATCGAGACGGCGGGTATCCGCGCTGACGGTCAGATCGAGATTATCACTGGCATTCTTCATGATATCGCCGATGGCGAGCAGGCTTTTGCGCACCCGTAAAATCGTCGTCAGCGCCAGCAAACCGAGCAGTAAAATGGTCAGCGTCACGCCGATCCCCATGCCCCACAGGGTTTCCTGGAAAATAGTACCGTTAGTCGCCCGCAGCGCTTCGCCAATCTCAATATTCAGCGTCAGTTGTTTCTGATAGTTCGTGACCATCTGGCGGATCGCTTCCCCGATGCCCTTGTCCCCTTCGATAAGCCCCAGCGTGACATCATCTTCATGCGAGCGCGACGCGGCTAAAAACGCAGGCAGCTGTTCTTCAACTTTACGAATATTGTCAAACGCCACATGGGTCAGCCGCTCATCCTCATCACTCGAGATGTCGTGCTCAAGGTAGTTTTTTGTCTGAGATTTAAGGGTTTCAATCTGCTGCTGAATAAGCGCCTCAACCGGCGGCATTTTGGTGTTGTCCGTCTGGCTCTGATGTTTGTAGAGCGTCAGCGAGAGTTGATTACTCTGTTCGATAAGTTTGCTGAGGTCTTTTATTGATGGGATGGCGTTGTCCTGAACATATTCAAACCGGGACTGAAAACCCGAAATGAGCATGATGGCGGCAATGCCCAGCGCAATGAGCGCTGCCGAAAGCAGTGTAAACGTAAGCAAAAGACGTTGGGTTATGTTCATTTTATCTCCCTGAATTGTAAGTCCTGCTCAACTAAAAATGAGGCAGGGGGTAAAAGGAGAATATCGGCAAGCCTTACCCAAACATTAATTAAAACGATCTAATTCAATAATTTACGTTAAATCAACTGAGGTTAAATTTTCAAAATGACGTAACTCATCAAGAAAATCTGCTCATTTAACCCTTTCTGAAATTAATCATTCATCTGCAAAAAATTGCGGGTTCTCACCGGACTCAGGCTGACGTGTTGTTCGTCAGGATCCGGCATCGCTTTACAGGATTGGGTTAGATTACGATCGCAGGAGACGCTTCGATTTCGTTCTAAAGAAAAAGCGCAAAATCCGGTCTGAAGGAAAGACTGAAAGATCCATAAGAAAAGTAAATGTATTGTTAAACAAATGAGTCTGGATGTAATGCCAGACTCATTGACAGAAAATTGAACGTTTTATGGAGGAATAAACGAAGGCAAAACCGCTCACTCGTCCTGATCGGTAATGCGCGTCAGATGGATGACCAGGTACAGCAGTTCATCATTGGACATCTCCATTTCCAGCAGGTTTTTGATGTAATCGCGGATGAGCAAGGCGCAGCGGTAAACGTGCGGATACTCCCGGATCACCTGCGAAAAAATGAAGTCATCTTTTGACACCACCTGCTGTTTTTCTACCATCCGCTGGATGAAGAACTGCATGTGAACCAGAAAACGCGCGTAGTTCAGGGATTCCGTATTGATGGTGATGCGAAAGTGATACTGGATGATATTGAAAATATCCTTCAGCATTTTCACCGCCAGCAGCGTGTGTTCCATGTTCTGCACATCGGTCTGACCGTTAACCAGATGAAACGCAATATTGCCCGCTTCTTCTTCAGGAAGCTGGATCTGCAAACGCTGGTTGATGTACGCCAGAGCCTGCACCGCCACGGCGAATTCCTGCGGATAAAAGCGTTTCACTTCGAACAGCAGCCGGTTCTGAATGCTGATGCCTTTGTGATAACGCTCAATCGCAAAACTGATGTGATCGACCAGCGTGAAAAAAATCTGCTCGTTGATCCGCCCTTTCAGCCCGGCACTGGCCAGGCTGAGGATCATCTGCACAATCTCAAGATGCACTTCCGGCGTGTCTTCGATCAGCCGCAGGTATTCACGGCCTTTCTGGTTATTTTGTACGGCATAGATTTTCTCAATGCTGGCCGGGTCGAGAACGTCACCCAGTTTGCTGCCAAAGCCAATACCTTTGCCCATGACGATAACTTCGTGGTTATCGTCATCCGTTGATAGCACCAGGCTATTATTGAGGACTTTAATGACCTTCATCTTCTCAGCCATACACCTTTTCTATGCGCGCTGTTCGCCGTTTGACGCGATTACGCGCTGATACCAGCCGAAGCTGTTCTTTTTGATCCGCCGCAGATCCAGCAGGTCTTTTTCACCCCGGTTGACGTAGATAAACCCGTAGCGTTTGGCATATCCCTGATGCGTGCTGACCACATCGATGGCCGCCCACGGGCAGTATCCTATCAGCTCGACACCGTCGTTGATCGCCATCTGCATCTGCTCAACGTGCTGGCGCATAAATTCAATGCGGTAATCATCATTAACTGTTCCATCGGGCTGCAATGTATCAGGCGCGCCAATACCATTCTCCGTGATCAATATTGGCAGGTGATAACGCTCACAAGTTTTACGCAACGTCAGGCGCAACCCGACCGGATCAATCACCCAGCCATACTGCGTTTTATCCACGAACGGATTTTCTGCCGCGCGATAGACGCCCGGTTCACCCAGCATGATTTGCTGATCGCCCGCCCGTGCGCTGACATCCGACGCGTCGCCCCGGCTGGCGGCAATGGTCGCTGTTGAATAATAGTTGATCGCCACGTAATCCGGTTTGCCCTGCAATAAAAGCGCCGCATCTTCCGCCGCCATCACCGGTGCCAGCCCGCGATCTTCCAGATACCGCCATGCCAGCGCGTTATACCGGCCATGCACCGCAACATCCAGAAAACTCCAGCACCGCAGCGTTTCCCAGTTGTGGGCGGCGATGGCATCCAGCGGATGACAGGTTTCCTGATACATCGACGTTGTGTTAATCGCCGGACCAATCTTTCCGGCCGGACAACGCTGGTGACACAACGCCATGACCCGCGCCTGCGCCACCATCATGTGGTGGTTTTGCTGATACAGCACTTGCTTCGACGGTAACTCGCCGCCCTCGGGCATACCGACCGCCCCCGGATGCAAGATCAGCGTGTTTTGCTCATTAATGGTCAGCCAGTATTTGATTTTGCTGCCAAAAGCCGTAAACAGCACACCGGCATATTCCACAAAGGCATCGATGGTTGCCCGGTTCGACCAGCCGCCCTGCTGCTCCAGAATATACGGCAGATCAAAATGATAGAGCGTCACCACCGGTTCAATGCCGTGATGAAGTAGCTCGTCGATCAGTTGCTGGTAAAACGCCAGCCCGGCCTGATTCACCTCGCCGGTGCCATGCGGCAGGATACGCGTCCAGGCCACGGAGAACCGGTAGGCTTTCAGCCCCAGTTCGGCGAACAGCGCCACATCTTCCCGAAAACGATGATAGTGATCGCTGGCAACGGTGAAATCCGCGGCTTCTTCGGGATGCACCAGCATGTCAACGACTGACGGACTTTTACCGTCTTCATTCCATGCCCCTTCGACCTGATAGGCCGACGTTGATGCGCCCCACAGAAAATCTTTCGGAAAGCCTTTCAGCGTCTGAAAAATCATACGTTCTCCTTAGCGGCATTCAATGTGATGACCGGCTCACCAAAATTGACCGTACCCGCCTGACGGCATTCCAGTTGCGGATATTCTTCGCTGTTGACCACCAGCACCGGCGTGATGATTTCGTAACCGAGCGCGGTGATCGCGGCGATATCAAAACGCACCAGCTCATCGCCCGCCTTCACCCGATCGCCAATCTTAAGCGCGGAGGTAAAATGCTTTCCGCCCAGATTGACGGTATCAATACCGATGTGCATCAGGATTTCCACGCCATTGTCACCGCGAATGCCCACGGCATGGCGTGAAGGCAGGAACGTCACCACTTCGCCATCAACCGGGGCGCGCAACAAACCTTCATGCGGAATAATCGCGATGCCTTTGCCTAACAATCCCTGAGAAAAGACGTCATCGCTTACCTGATCCAGCGCCACTAACTCACCGGCCAGCGGGCTGACGATTTCCTGCGGCAAACCGGCAACCGGCGCAGCATCCTCCGCTTCCTCAACGTCTTCAACCGGATCTTCAAACCCTAAAATCCAGGTCAGGGCAAACGTGACCACAATCGCAATCGCACAAGTCACCAGCGCATGGACGATGTTCATCGGATTTTCGCCGATAAACGCCGGTAACGCCGCCAGCCCCGGCGAAACGAACGCGTAACGCACCAGCCCGCTCAGCCCGGCGTAGATGCCAGCGCATCCGCCGCCGATCATGGCCGCAATCAGCGGACGGCGAAGTTTCAGCGTCACGCCATACAGCGAAGGCTCCGTGATCCCCAGCAGCGCGGTAAAACCCGCCGACGACGCCAGCTGACGTAAATTTTTATTTTTCGTGCGGAATGCCACGCACAATGTCGCCGCACCCTGCGCAATGTTGGAAGCCAGCATTCCCGGCCCGTTAATCATTTCAAAACCATTCTTACTGAGCTGTCCTGTCGCAATCGGCGTCATCGCCCACGCAGTGCCGGTGATCACCAGGAATGGCTGCAATCCGCCCATTAACATCGGGATCAGCCAGCTGGCTTTATGGTCAACAATCGCCGCGCCGCTGGCGACAACGTCATTGAGGAAAATCCCGAAAGGCCCGACGACAACCAGCGCCAGCGGTGCCGTCACCAGTAAGATGATCATCGGTTTGGTGAAGAATTTAATCATCGTCGGCGAGACTTTCTCGGCAAAGCGCTCGACATACGACATCAGCCAGACCGTGAAGATAATCGGCAGCACCGAACCGGCGTAATCGGCCAGCCGTACCGGAATACCGATGAAATCAATCGCGGTGCCCGCCGCCATCATCTGCGCCAGATTCGGGTGCAGCAGCGCCCCGGCGATGGTCATCGCCAGAATCGGGTTACATTCAAATTTGATGGACGCGCCGTAGGCCAGCAGCACCGGCAGGAAGAAAAACGCCGCGTCAGAAATGGTATCCAGCAGATGGTACGTCGGGCTGGCTGCGCTCATCACACCGGTCAGTTTCAGAATCGCCAGCAGCGCTTTGATCATCCCCGCGCCGGTAATGGCCGGGATAACCGGCGTAAAGGTGGTGGAAATCACGCTGATGATTTGCGAAATAATCCCGCCTTTGGCTTTCTGCTTTTGCTGCCCGGCCGGTCGTCCGCCAGGTGCGCCAATCTCTTTTTGTATAGCGCGGAATGTCTGCTGCACATTATTGCCGACCACGATCTGAAATTGCCCACCGCGCTCCACGACGCTGATGACGCCCGGCAACGCTTCGATGGCTTTCGCATTCACTTTCGCGTCATCGTTAAATTCCAACCGTAAACGGGTGGCGCAGTGCGTCAGTTTGCTGACGTTCTGTTTGCCCCCGGTATGCGCCAAAATTTCAATACCTAATTGTTTGTAATCCATTGGTTTTCCCCGGTGAAAAATAGCAAAAAAAAAGACCAAAATGAAAATGCACCTCCCCTGAAGAGAAGTGCATTCTTATTTTGGTCTTGCCTGCCTGAGCAGTAACACGCCTCAATAAAAATGCGTCGCAACCGGTCGTAACCCGTTGCCAGCGGAGTATCGCCACAGGCCGGTGCCTGCGGCAAGCGCGGAAAATCCATTTTGGGAGAGACATCACGAATTTTTCAGCCATTACCGGGGGGATTTCTTACATCACTCTTTGATGTCTAGTTTTGGACGTTCCCTCTCCTTGCCTCCGGTCACGTTTGTTTGAATAATGCGCACCGATATAAAATAAACACATAATCCTTTGGGTTATTAATAAAGAATGGATGCTACCGAAATGACGTCACTTATTACTGCTGATTCAAGCCCTGCCCCGCTCCCCATGGAGAAACCGTTATTAATACTGGAAGAGCTTATTTCTCTTTTTCTCCCTTATGCAGAACCTCTGCAAGAAAAAAGAAGAGGCAACGGTAATCTGCACTTACACGAAAATAACTCTCTGGCAGTTGCGCTGGTCACTGAAGGGGAAGTCAACGTATACCACCGTTCAGATATGATGTTGCTTGCCACCGCGCGGGCACCTTTTATTCTTGGTTTTCAGGGTTCACTGTTTCAGTACAAGCTTTTTAAATTCGAACCTGCAAAGGGTTCAAAAATAAGTCTTCTCCCCCGTGAAAAAGCCCTGAAACTCGCCATTAAACATCACGTTTTCCCGCATGTTTTGACCTATCAAACGTACCTCAGCGATTATCAGGCGAACCGCAATAACCTGCTGATTAACAGAACGTCACTGCATATTGTTTGCGGCTTACTCGAAGAACTTGGCACGCTCCCCCCCGAAGAACGCCTCAGCATCGGTGTTTCAAACTATATTCTTGCCCGCAGTAATCTGGCACGCAGCGGCATAATGCGGATCATCGCCACCCTGCGTGAAGAGGGATTTATCACCGTGGAAAATGGAAAATTGATTCAATTGGTTAAACCGCTTCCCGAGAATATACCGGCCAAATATCATAAAAGTCATGGCAGCTAAGCTTGCGTAATATGTTAAATAATCTAGCGAATCACTTCAATTAATTGTTATTTACATAACAACCACCAATATAAATATAAATTTCATTTCCAACACCTATTTAAATATTTCCCAATTGTGTCCAAAAGTGGACGAGAAAAACAAATACAAAATAGATATCCTGTCGCCATCTAATCCCAACAAGAACGGGATTTAATTTCAACGCCAGCGCCCTTCCATTTATCACTTTTGAAATGATGATAGGAAAGATGCGCAATACATTCAACAAGGAAGGATTTCAGGAATGAAAAAAAACACACCCTACACCTGTCACACCAAGAAACTGATGCTGGCTTCTTTAATATCCGTGGCAGTAACTAATCATGTGCAGGCGCAAGATTTAGATTACAGCAATCAAACCTATCCTGATATGACCACAACATCAGTATCCGGCGATCTTAATTTTACTGCTGATAATAGCCAGTTTATAAGGGGGCTTAGTGTCACTGCATCAGATAATCTGGTTGCCGAATTGAATGGTACGACTGTCAGTGATGAAGCAGGATACAATAATGCCAGGATCAATCTAGCCGCAACGAATGGTGACCTTACACTCACCCTTAACAACTATGATGTTTTGCCTGCAAATAAGAATCCCGGGGTTGGGTTGCGTATTGATGCATACAACGGTGATGTTAATGTTGATATGAGTAATAACCAAAACCCACGGGGTTTTAATATCTATGGCGGCAATGCGACCATAAAAGTCACAGATACACTACTGGGTGCCACCGGTCAAATTTATCCTACAGGGACTATCACTGAAGTCGGCGCAATGTTTACTGGCGGAAAGGCTGAACTGGATATCTCTAATAGCCAGGTTTTGGGTAACGTTCTTGTTAGTATATATAATACTGGCGGCAGCACGATTCTTAACCTCAATGAAGATACTGTCATGAATGGTAATGCCACCATGACGGGGGGAATAACTCCGTAAATATAGACGGAGCAACTTTGTCAGGAAATATTTCCCTCGGTTCTTACCAGGAAAAAGCTGGCGACACAGTAAACTCCACGGTAAATATCGCCAACACAGTTTATCGTGGGAATATCACCTCGACAAACAGTAAAGCCGACGATTCTTTAACACTGAATATAAACAGCGGCGGGATTATCGGCGGTGAAGCCGTTGATACTTCTCAGCGAATTACCGGTTTTAACCGCGTCAGCACCAATATTAATTACGTGGACTCTTCACTGCTGAATACCGGAAAAGCGTCTTATTTCTTCTTCAATGAAGGCGAAGACGTTTTTATTGCCAATAAAGTCGGCACAAATTCTGTTCTGGATACGGTGCGCACCGGTTCTTACATCAATGACATGATTAATTATCAGATCACTGATGAAAGCGCCAAACAAGGGCTGGCGGATAAAGGCTATTACAGCATTGTATTTAGCGCCGATCCGATCCCGCCTGCGCCACCGGAACCAACACCGCCAGAGCCAACACCTCCGGCACCAACACCACCAGAGCCGACACCTCCGGCACCCAAACCTGAGCCAAGGATTGCTGCTGATTTACAGGCCGCTCAGGCAGGTCTGTTAGCCAGTGACGATATGATCCACCGCATCGCCAACAGCATTACTCAGCATCTGGACGCCCGCCATATGGGCGAAAACGGCGCGCAAACGGCTGACAGTAATGTCTGGATCGACGGTATTTATTCCGGCGGCGACCGCACGGCGGGAACCACGGAATACAGCAACGATATCACCGGCTTCCAGCTGGGCGGCGGTACTGCATGGACGTTATCTAACGGTGATGCCGTTTCCATTGGTGCCGGTCTGGGTTATCTGCACAACGATCTGGATGTGACCAGCAGCGACGGCAGCAATGACATCGACGGGAATTACTACAGCCTTTACGCCAGCTGGACACAGCATCAGGACGAAGGCCAGAACTGGCACCTGTTTGCCGATACCACCGCGACTTACGGCGACATGAGCTATTCCGCATCTGGCAAAGACGGCACGCTCAATGCGGGGGGCGATTACGACGGTAACTCGTGGTTATGGCAGGCGCGCGTTGGTGCGCAGGTGAATCTGGCCGACGACTGGTGGGTTCAGCCTTATACCGTTCTCGGTTACAGCCAGACCAAAACCGATGCGTATAACGACGGTTACAGCCAGGTGGCAGACGGCAAATTCAGCGCCGGTTTTGCCGGTGCAGGTGTTAAAGCGGGTAAATCCATCCAGCTTAAAGGTGGCCAGGTATTGCGTCCTTACATTGAAACGGCTTACGTCGGGCGTTTCTCCGAAGACACGAAGTTCAATACGTCAGATTACAACTTCGGCGGCCAGAATCTGAACGGCGGCAGTGTTGGCGCAGGGCTGAATGCACAACTGAGCAAAAACTGGAGTACCACGGCTAAAGTGAATACCCTGATTGCCAGTGACGTGAGTAATGAAGTGCACGCGTATGTGGGTGCGGAATTTAAGTTCTGATATTCATTTCATGATGTAACATTCAAAACTGTAAGGCCGCGAAAGCGGCCTTTTTTATTTATTGCTTCAAACATGGAAATATAAACCTCATCAATACATTGTCATTATTCAATACCCACCACATATTTAACCGCTTTTTATTATGTCCAAAAATGGACGAGAAATGAAAAACAAAAATCGATATTCTTGCGTCATGAAATCCCTGAGGAATGAGGGATTTAATTTCGGCGCCAATACCGCTTCGACCTGAAAATAAAGGCGAAAACGTGCGCAATTCCATTTCTGTTATTAATCGAACTTAATCCATCACGATTCAAAGGATGGAGGATATCTTCGTGAAGGAAAATTTTACGCAATGAAGAAAAGAATACGTTATTCATGTCATACGAAAAGAGTCGTTCTGGCGTCTTTAATCTCTCTGGCTATCGCAAATGGCGCTCATGCTGATATATCGTCCTTGAATTATGGCAACGAAACGGTCAACGATGCGGTTAATTTCTCTGGCCCCGATAACCTGCAACTCAGCGCGGATGACACCACGTTCAATAACACCCTCAATGTGACGTCAACCGGTGCAAATGCCGACGTTAGCCTGACCAATACCCACATCAACGACAGTACGAAATCCGCCTCATCCTCCCTTAATGTTCAGGCCAATGGAGACAGCGGCACGGCAACATTCAATGCTGACAATTTGCAATTTCAGGGAAGAAGCGTTTCAGTCAACGGCTATACGACTGACGTGACAATTGCCGACAGCGATTTTGAAACAGAAAGTGGCTTCAATTCTCTGGCAATTGGGCAACAAGGTGATGGCCCCGGACTGGTGAGCCTGACCGGTTCGCATTTCAGCAATCAGGTTTCAGTTAACGCGGATGCAAATCTGTCGTTGTACGCCGATAACAACCAGTTTGATGGCGGTTTATCTGATGTCCAGAATGGCGATTATGATACCGAAATTAAAAACAGCACCTTTAAAGACAAGATTGATATTCAGTCACTTTATGGCTCAGCCACAGTGTCGCTCGACAATATTGACTCCATTACCCCGGATAAATCCTCATCTGTGCAAGTTTCCACAGCAACAGACAGTACGCTTACTATCAGCAATTCCCGGCTTTCGAATGCCGCTCAGATGTACATTTCTAATACCGGTATCGGTGCAACCGCAAATATAAATATTGCCGACAGCCAGATCGGTACCCCGGACGGGAATGACCAACAGTTTATGGTTTTAGCGACCGCATTTTCATCCCAAATTGGTGCAACCGGCGCGGCACAACTTTATATCGCTAACAGCCAGATTAACGGGGCTGTCGGCGCGATGAACATGAATAAAGGCAGCGCCGAAATAAACCTGACGAACGGTACCGTGGTCAATGGCAACGCCGACCTGATGGGTTCCACAATGTTGCTCAATATTGAGGGTGCCCAACTGAACGGCAACATCAATGTCGACAGCGCCGGAGATACTGCCAGTGACGTAACGAATACCACCGTGAATATTTCTAACGCCACGTATCGCGGGAATATCACCTCTCTCGATAATGCGGCTGATGATTCGTTAACGCTGAACGTGAACGGCGGTGGTGTGATTGGCGGCGAAAACCTCGATAACTCCCAGCGTATTACCGGTTTTAACCAGGTCAATGCCCATATTAATTATGTCGACCCGACGCTGGTCAATACCGGCAAATCGTCTTATTTCTTCTTCAACGAAGGCGAAGACGTCACGATTGCCAACAAGGTCGGCGCGAATTCCGTGCTGGATTCCGTGCGCAGCGGCTCTTACGTGCTGGATCATATTAATTATCAGGTGACCGATGAAAGCAGCAAACAAGGGCTGACGGACAAAGGCTATTACAGCATCGCGTTCAGCACAGACACGATCCCGGATCCGAGCCCAACGCCTGACCCAGCGCCAAATCCGACACCGGATCCCACCTCAGATCCCACACCAGTTCCAACACCAGAACCCGCTCCGTCACCTAAACCTGCCGAAACCGTCGCCGCTGATTTACAGGCCGCGCAGGCCGGTCTGTTAGCCAGCGACGATATGATTCATCTGATGGCCAACAGCATTACTCAGCATCTGGATGCCCGCCATATGGGCGAAAACGGCCAGCCAAAAGCTGACAGCAATGTCTGGATGGACGGTATGTATTCCGGCGGTGACCGCACGGCGGGCGCAACCCAATACAGTAACGATATTTCCGGGTTCCAGTTGGGTGGCGATACGTCACTGGCGCTGTCCAACGGTGACCTGCTGACGGTGGGTGTCGGTCTGGGTTATCTGCACAACGATCTGGATCTGACCAGCAGCAACGGCAGCAACGACATCGACGGCAATTACTACAGCCTTTACGCCAGCTGGACACAGCATCAGGCCGAAGGCCAGAACTGGCATCTGTTTGCTGATACCACTGCGACTTACGGCGACATGACCTATTCCGCGTCCGGCAAAGACGGCACGTTGAACGCAGGTGGCGATTACGACGGTAACTCGTGGTTATGGCAGGCGCGCGTGGGTGCGCAGGTGAATCTGGCCGATGACTGGTGGGTGCAGCCATATACCGTTTTAGGCTACAGCCAGACCAAAACCGATGCGTATAACGACGGCTACAGCCAGATTTCCAGCGGTAAATACAGCGGTGGTTTTGCCGGTGCAGGTGTGAAAGCGGGTAAAACCATCCAGCTTAAAGGCGGCCAGGTATTGCGTCCTTACATTGAAACGGCTTACGTCGGGCGTTTCTCTGAGGACACAAAGTTCGATACGTCAGATTATAACTTCGGCGGGCAGAACCTGAACGGTGGAAACATCGGCGTCGGGCTGAACGCGACGCTCACTAAAAACTGGAGTACCACGGCCAAAGTGAATACCCTTATTGCCAGTGACGTGAGCAATGAAGTTCATGCGTATCTGGGCGCTGAGTACAAGTTTTAGTTAGCGAAACTTTAAATCATGCTCGCGTTCCGCAAAAGCCCCGGTCCTCTCAACAGCCGGGGCTTTTCCTTTTCCAAACTTTCTTCCAGCCTTCTGCCTTTATTAACAGCTTTCAGTGATGAATTTTCCTCATAAGTTCATCCCATATTCCTGCATTAATCTTGTGAAACCTCACGGGTATGATTGTTCTTCAACTCAGCCCACAAGGTCTATGACATGGACAATTCATCCTCTGCTCACATCACACCTGCGGTTAAAGCAGGTTCCCCGGCATTAGCGCTCTACGAGGAAAACATCCTCTCGGGCGATCTCTGGAAACGGCCGGAACTCTCACCACGCGACAGAAGCATCATCACCCTTGCCGTGCTGATTTCCCGGAATCATCTTTCAGAACAGCGCAGCCAGTTTCATCTGGCGCTGAACAACGGCGTAAAAGCGGAAGAAATCTCAGAGATTATTGCGCATCTGGCGTTTTACTCAGGCTGGGGCAATGCCAAAGCCGCGGCCGTTTTGGCGGCAGAAGTGTTTGCAGAAAAAGGGATTAATGCTGCCCGTTTGCCCGGCGCTGAAATTACGCCCCTGCCTCTGGATGAAAAAGCCGAAGCGCAACGCGCCACTCACGTCAGCGGGCTTTTCGCCACGGTGTCTCCGGGCGTGGTGAAATTTACCACCGACGCGGTTTTCAACGATCTCTGGCTGCGGCCCGATCTCGCCCCCCGCGACCGCAGTCTTGTCACCGTCAGCGCGTTAGTCGCCAACGGTCAGGTTGCGCAGATTACCTTTCATCTGAGTAAAGCGATGGATAACGGGCTGACACAGGAACAGGCCGGTGAAGCATTAACCCAGTTAGCCTTCTATGCGGGCTGGCCGAATGTGTTCTCCGCCTTACCGATTTTTAAACAAATATTTGAATCGCGTCAGTCTTAACTTTCACAGGATTTTTTATGAAGACTTTATTTGAAAATCAGGTTGCCCTGGTGACCGGTGCCGCTTCGGGCATGGGGCTGGCTGCGGCAAAAGCTTTTGCACAGGCGGGCGCAAGCGTGGCGCTGGCCGATGTTAACGGTGATGCCGTCACCGCCGCCGCGCAGGAACTGGCAGACGCAGGCTTTAAAGTAGTGGGGATTCGTTGCAACGTCGCGGATATCAATGAAGTGAAAAGCATGGTGGAACAGACCGTCGCCGCCTTTGGACGTCTGGATTTTGCGTTTAATAATGCTGGCGTGCAAAGCCCGGTCGCGGAAACCGCAGATGCCGATCCCAGGGATTATGATTTTGTCATGGACGTCAATTTACGCGGCATCTGGAACTGCATGAAGTATGAGCTGATTGAAATGCGTAAACAGGGCAGCGGCGCGATCGTTAACAATTCGTCGCTGGGCGGTTTAGTCGGTATTGCAGAACGGGGCATTTATCACGCCTCAAAACACGGCGTCGTGGGTTTAACCAAAAGCGCAGGGCTGGAATATGCGCACAAAGGTATCCGGATCAATGCGGTTTGCCCCGGCATTATCGAAACGCCGATGGTGTCCGGGATGCTGGAATCGCAGCCTGAAGCCATGGCTGAACTGATGAAAGAAGTGCCTATGCGCCGGTTAGGCCGCGCGGAAGAAATCGCCGACGCCGTACTCTGGCTGTGCAGCCCGGCGTCCAGTTTCATTGTCGGCCATGCCCTGCCGGTTGATGGCGGATATACGGTTCGTTAATCCGAATAAAAAAATCAGGCGTGCTGCCCCGGTCATTGGGACGCACGCCTGGATTTAAGTGCTTAACCTTATCGTAATATTACTTTCGCTGCGGCAGTGACCAGTCCATGTACGAGGCTTGCAGCGGTTCGCGGCCAATCAGTGGCGGGTCATTGTCTGAGCGTGGCACCTCGCTCAGAACATATCCGAATAACCGGTTTCCAGCGTTTTTTACAGACTGCCGGGCGCGAATTGAAAACAGACGCTACACCTCGAAAAACTCGACTTTCCCGCCATCAAGGTGATACATGCTGCCCACAATTTTTATTTTCTTCTGGTCTTCCAGATTTTTTAAGACTGCGCTGTTTTTACGAATATCTTCAATCGTCAGGACGACATTTTCCCGCGCGACTGCATCGACAAAATCATAATTGTCACCTTTGCGCTCTCCGTTATATTTCGTTCTTTTAATCGCAGGCTTAATCTTATCCAGCAGCCCCGTCAGGTTTCCCAACTCGGCATTATCAATTGCGCCACGCACAGCGCCACAGCGTGTATGCCCCATCACCAGAACGATTTTTGCACCGGCAACGGCGCAGGCAAACTCCATGCTGCCCAGCATATCGCTGTTGCTAATATTGCCCGCAACGCGGGAATTAAAGGTTTCGCCGATCCCCGCATCAAGCACAATTTCTGCCGGGGCGCGTGAATCAATGCAACTGAGGATCACCGCTGCCGGATACTGCCCCGCAATACTGTTGCGTTTTTGCGCCAGATAATCATGCTTCGCCGGGCGATTTTCTCTAAAACGCAAATTGCCTTGTTTGAAATGTTCAATCACCGCATCCGGCGTCATAGCATCACGTTCTGTTTTACTGAGTGATGCGGCAAAAGAAATGGAAGGCATTGATAAAAGCCCCAGTCCGGTGACCGAAAGGGCTGAAACCGCCAGAGTTTGTTTCAAAATCGTCCGTCGTGAACATAGCGCTGATTGTTTATCTTCCATTCTGTACTCCCGATTGTTGAGGTAATTTTCACCGGGTCATGATACGCAGCAAAAAATAAATGAACGCAAAACACCGAAGAGAGATCGTAAATATCAGGATGATAGACACATATATTTTACAAAAAACCAATATTTATAAAAAGTTAATGACTTCTCAGAAATAAAGAAAGGCCTCCACCCCGGTGAAGGCCTTTTGTTTCAGACGATAACAGCAGCGGCAATTCAGGTACGAATTTGCGCCCACCACAGCCGCGCTTTCATTCCCCAGTAAGAGGTCCATCCGGTGGTTGTGGCAATGACCTGCCCTTTATCAATGATAATAAACGTCGGGGTGACGCCAATATCCCATTGTGCCGACAAATCGCCGCGTGCATCGTTAATCACCGCCATCTTAATGCCCTTTCCATGCAGATAACGCTCCAGCGTGGCGTTATCCCCCGAGCGCAATGCCACGGTCAGGACGTTCTCCCCTTCTTCTGCCAGCCGGGAAACTGAAGGCGTGGTCATTTTGCAGACACCGCACCACGTTGCCCAGAAGTAGACCAGCAGCGGGCGTTGCTGGCTTTGTTCGCCGGGCGTCACGGACTGATTGCTGAGGGTCTGCAACGGCTGGCTGCCAAAACCCGCCGGTGCCTGCGGCGCGCGCAGAAAATCCATTCCCAGCATCACCACCAAAATCAGCACGACGAGAATCGCCCCTTCGCGCATCCAGCGTTTAAGTCTGATCATGCTTTGCCTTCGCCAGTTGTTCCTTCACGACTTTCTGCAAATCCTCCCAGGAGATGGCCCCCGCAATCAGCTGATCGCCAATAATCGTCGCAGGGGTGCCCTGAATACCCAAGACTTCGGCGATTTCCACATTGGTTTTAAGTTCAAGGTAACTGGCAGGCGTCACGCGAATAGGTTCGAGTCCGGCATATTTCACCGCCTCGAGCGCACTGGCTTCATCATGCTGCCCTTTTTTAGACATCAGCCGCTGATGTACCACCAGAAACTTTTCCGGATGCTGCTCCCAGACCGTCATCGCCGCACGACCGGCAATAATGGAACTTGCCCCGCGAAAAGGCAGCAGTTTAATCACCACTCTGACATCAGGATTTTCTTTCGCGACCTTTTCCAGCATCGGGTCAAACTGCTTGCAGTAAGGACAGTTGTAATCGGTGAAGGACACAATGGTCAGCCGGGGATTTTTCGCGCCAAACCACGGCGAGGCCGGGTTATTAAACAGGGTGTCTTCCGGCGTCATCGCCAGAACCACCGGAGAAATCACCATCATCATAATCAGCATTAACGTTTTCATTATCGGGCTCCACGGGCATCTTTCAGCCCCTGTAATACGGCATCGCGCGTCAGCAACGGCGATAAGATTTCACCGGCAGGATTGTGCGGACCATAAATTTGATTAAACGGCACGGCGACGCTGCCGCGTTTTTGCAGGAAGTCATTGACCGGTTTTGACGGTAACGTCCAGTCACCGCGCAGGGCCACAACGTCGTTTTCCGTCAGTGCTTGCTGCACATCGTCGCGCATCAGTACGTTGTATTTGTTGGCTTTACAGGTCACACACCAGTCGGCGGTCACATCCACAAAGACCACTTTCTTTGCCGCCAGCGCGGTCTGAATCGCCTCTTCGGACAACGGTTGCCAGGCAATATCATCGCGAAGTGGCTTCCCGCCCGTGCCGGAAAACGGCGAGACAATGACGATGGCTGCGCCTGCCAGAAGCGCGCCCGCACCGGCGGTTAACGCACAATTGCGCAACCCGTAGCGCCGCAGGGATAAGGAAAACAGCATCACCAGCAAGATACCCGCCAGCACGACGACCGTCAGCGCAGAGAAATGGTTTTGCATCAGGCTGAGCAACCAGAGACAGGCCGACAGCATCAGCGCGCCGAGGAAAAGCCGCAGCCGTAACATCCAGCGCCCCGGCCGCGGCAGACACATCGCCAGCCCCGGCCACAGGGCAATCATCAGCCACGGCAGACTCATGCCGATGCCCAGCATCAGGAACAGTCCCCACAGAACCGGCAGCGGTGCGGCCAGCGCAAACGCCACCGCCGTGCCGAGAAACGGCGCGGAACAGGGCGTCGCCAGCAGCGTGGCAAAAGCGCCTTCAGCGAAGTGTCCGCGGAGACCGGAACGCCGATGCGTCGCCAGACGTGTCGTCATCTTTGAGGGCAGATTGATTTCAAACAGCCCCAGCAGATTGGCGGTAAACAGCGCCGTGACCAGTACCATCAGCCCAATAAACCACGGACTCTGAAACTGAATGCCCCAGCCCAGCGTCTGATCAGTGTAACGGAGCCCCGTCATCAGCAGCGCCAGTGCCAGAAACGAGGTAATGACCCCACCCGACGACGCCAGAAACTGCACGCGAATGCTTTTCCGGTTGCGCTGTTCCACCTGCAAAATACTGCCGAGTTTCATGCCCAGCACCGGCAGAACGCAGGGCATAAGATTGAGGATGAACCCCCCGGCCAGTGCCATCAGCGCCACTTGCCAGAGTGCGACAGCGCCCGGCGCTTCGGCTGGAAGCGGGTTCACTTTCAGGTGAATTTGCTGCGCCAGACCGTTGTCTGACAACACGATACTCAGCGTTTTGCCCGTGATATCCGCCGCCTTATCGCCCCATTCGTCCGTCACAGGCAGCGTGAACCGCGCCTGTTGCCCGTCCACTTTCACCACCGGTTTACCCAGAGAACTGCCTTCAAGCGTATCGGTAAAGACCTCCGGATTTTGCCAGCCCTGCTCGCGGTGAGCGGTGATCTGCAATACGCCGGGGCGATATCCCGCCGTGATGGTGTCCGCCAGACCTTCCGCAATCGGCACCTTGCCCATCGCGGCGGCGAACTGACGCGCAAAATCTGCGTTATCCCCGGACGAACCGAGATCCAGACTAAAAGGATAGTCAGTGAGAATGCACACGTTGCTGCACACCGGCAGTGTCAGCGTTCCGGCTATTGTGCCAGGCACTTCACCGCTGAGGGTAACGGGCAGCGTGACTTCATCGTGATAGCCCTGCGTGGTGATGCCCGCCACATCAAAACGTGCGGGCGTCGGCCAGTCCCATTTTGCCTGTTGCACAGTGACCGGTTTTTGCCAGTCGACCGACGGTGAAATGCCGCCCTCGCCCGGCGATCGCCAGTAGGTTTTCCAGCCCTTTTCGAGGCTGACAGAGAGCAGCAGCCGGGTTTCTTTTTCAGAAAGAGGGGCAGGCTGCGCCTGTAAGCGCACTTTCGCGTGGGAGTTTTGCGGGCTTTGCAGCCAGCCGGTGTCGGCAGCATATCCGGTATGCAGCCAGAGCATCAGTAAGCCGCCAGCGGCCGCCCTGAATAAATTTCGCATCGATTTTCTCCAAAAATAAAAAGTCACATCCTGATGAAAAACAGGCGTGTTTTTATTCCCGGAAAACGCAGAGCCGCAAATGCACCCGCAGGCGCGGCACAGGGACGGCTTCCGGCACAAGCAGGCGGATCGCCGCCATATTGCCGCGTGACAAAAAGGCCAGCAGCAGGCTCAGCGCCAGAAACGCAAATTCTAAAAGGAGAGGAGGAACGGAAAGCAGCGATTTGCTGCTGAGCTCGCAGGGAGCGGGAATTTTAGCGATTTCAGAGGTCGTGGATGACGCCTGCGTAGTCGCTGTTTCCTGATGCAGGATAGCGGACAACGCATTCAGCCCGGCGATGCGCTGTGTCATACACGTCAGTATGACCAGACAGGCCAGGCATAAATAGAGCAGTGCTGAACGCCGTTGTTTATCCACATTTCCCTCGCAAGCAGGCCGCCATTCTAACGGCCACTCAAACATTCACAAGATGTATGAATCATGAATTACATGAATTTACGCTCAATACTCTGCGCGGCGTGACGCGGGTAGCCGTCAGGCACGCGCCACCGGCGCATCGCTCAGACGGGTTGTCCATGCGGGGGATAACATCTCGCGTTTCATCTGCCAGTTTCGCTGGATCCCTTGCCCCGCAAACCACAATGCTCCTTTTCCTTCGTCATTAATTTTATCAAACATCGCCATCAGCGCATCGCTGTCAGGACGCGGCGCACGCTCATCAAACAGGTGCAACTGCGCCACACCCTGACTGAAAAAATCCCCGAGCATCACGCCCGCTTTTTGATACCGGTGGCCGTCTCTCCAGACATTATCCAGACACTGTATTGCGGCGGAGATAATGTCGCGGGTGTCCTGTGTGGGCGTAATGAGCCGGGTACTGGCCAGATTCCCATAGTAAATCTCGCCTTCCGCGAACGGGCTGGTTTTGACAAATACGGAGATCTGGCGGCAAAACTGATGCTCCCCGCGCAATTTTTCAGACGCGCGCGTGGCGTAATAGCAGATGGCTTCACGCATTTCCTGATACGCCGTGACCCGCGTGCCGAAAGATCGTGAACAGACAATTTCCTGTTTGGCGGGCGCAAATTCGTCAAAGCCGAGACAAGGTTCGCCACGCAGCTCGCGCACGGTGCGTTCCATTACCACATTAAAGTTCTTTCTGATAAACCACAGATCGCATTCGGCAAGCTCGAGTGCCGTTTTAATCCCGGCGTCATTCAGTTTCTTCGATATCCGCCGCCCGACGCCCCAGACCTCTTCGACCGGGACATAAGACATCAGTTTTTTCTGACGGGCCGGATCAGAGAGGTCGATAACCCCCTGACTTTTTGTCCATTTCTTTGCCGCGTAATTCGCCAGTTTGGCCAGTGTTTTCGTCGGCGCAATGCCCACACCAATGGTCAGCCGTGTGTTGCGCTTCACCGTGTCTCTGATTTCTTTGCCGAAACGTTCTAAATCGATATCCGCCGGTAACCGGCTGAGATCGAGAAAGGCTTCATCGATGCTGTAGATTTCGATTTTCGGGCATAACTCTCCCAGCGTCGTCATCACCCGCTGGCTCATATCGCCGTAAAGTTCGTAGTTACTGCTGAAAACCACCACGCCGTGCTGCTGAAAAAGGGCTTTTTGTTTGAAGTACGGCGCGCCCATTTTGATTTTGAGCTTCTTCGCTTCCGCCGAAAGCGCTATCACGCAGCCGTCATTGTATCTGAATGATACTAACAGTTAGTTGTTAATAACTTGATGATTTTTAATAAAATTTAATTACTAACTTTTTTCTGAATTTTTGGCCTTGGTGGTAAAGTCAAGTTAACGGGCTCTATAGGTAAATACGGTGAGAAGCGACTTCAAACAAGTTAACCTCCTACGATAAATGCTCAGTTTCGGTTGCGGGTTTACATCTGATTTGACTATCCATTTTTATTTTACTTGTCTACCATTCTCGGATCACTTGGCCATCTCCGGGACGGGGTTGAAACCGTCCCGATTGCAGGAGAAATTGCCAGCATGATTAGGCAGTGTGACTGGTTTCTAATATAGGGCAGCTCGAATTCCCACGTCTGACTACTTCGTGCTAAAAGCAGAAGAATATTATTTAATTAAATTTTTATAGTTAATGAGGAATCACTTGGTGTTTCCATCAAATCCTTCATCCATCGAAATATATTAATGAGATAATTATTGCATTTCATTATTTATAAATAGTTTTTAGATTTACTACATCCCTTAGGGAACGATCAGTATTCATTTTTGGCCAAACAATTCGCGTATATGTGAGCAGTACGAAGTTGGAATAAGAAACATAGGAGAAATATTATTGTACACGCCTAGGGTATCGTTAATCACAAATTTAAACCCCATTAAGAAATCAGGATCAAAAGACTTTCTGACTTCTTGAGAAAAAACATTTAATGCATGGCCCAAATTGACCTACTCCCCGTTGATTAGTACAGAATACTGTTAGCAATGTCCGCTGTTCGCTCATAGCAGCCCTGCTGTTGACTTGGGCTGCTTCGTGCCAGGAGCGGAGATTCCTCATATCATGAAGTGTTAATCACTGGGGATCAGGTCGTTTTCTATGAGGCCTATGTTTTTCTGAATGCCAGTTAAACGCAAACGTGATGACTGGTAAGGGAGTTACTGACGTAGCGGTGAATTATCAACGCTGGTGGGTCATTCGCAGGGGGAGCGTTTACTGTTCCAAACCAGACAGGATTAGCCGGGCAGACGGAGCCACAAATGTAGGCAGGTATGCCCGCAAACGTACCCGCTATTGGTCTGTGGACATGGCCTGAAGAAATGGCGAGTAGTCTGGCCGGGGCGCGTCTAATCAAATCTTCCATCTCAGGCAGACCTCTGCACATCGTTTCGTCTAGCGTTGGTATGCCAGATGCAAATACGTGATGATGCAGAAACAGCAAGGACGGAGGGCTGTATGCGTCGCTAAGTTGATTATCCAACCATTCCAGATGGTCAGTCACGCTGCCGTAATCCTTATAATCAATCGTCGAATCCAGACCAATCAGGCGAATGCCATCGGTGTTATGAGTTAAGTGCAGGGATTCTCCTTGGGCATCGTGCGCCCATCTGTTCTCATCCCAAACAGAACGTAACAAACTGCGGTCGTCTGAGTTACCCGGCAGGATCAACGAAGGGTAATTTTGCTGATTAAGGCGGTTAGCTATCTTTATATAACCTTCCTGCCAATGCCCATCCATTAGATCACCTGTAACTACCAGTACGTCCGGTTGCAGATGCGTAAGCCAATTTAGTACCTGGTCGAACCGAAACAGATGATCATTTTCGGGTGAGGCGTGAATGTCTGAAACCTGCGCTATCAGCATAAAGACCTCATACGATTATTGTGTGCGGAACAAGATCGTGACTCATAGCCATAAATCCGGTTTCAAATTTCATGTTTTTCACCACTATGGCAACAATGGACAGATTAAGCACATTGCCAGTGCCCGAAGCTTCAGCAGTATTATTCTTACCGTTCGCCGTCAGAGTATTATTATTGCCAGCAAGCAATATCTGTTCTGCATCGCCGTTAGTGGTAACGTGAGCATTATTACTTTCGAGCACAACATCATCGCTACCACCATTAGCAATCACGGTTTCATTATTGCCAAGGATAAGTGAGTTATTACTACCATTTATAGGAAGGTATCCCTAACAAGCTAGTGACAACACCTAAATTGTATGACGCAGCATCCGTAAATGCCTTTACAAAATGATCTGCTGGAATTCCGTAATCTGTACTCCTCTGGAGATCTTGTGAGCCAGCAGGCCTGAATGCATCAACCATCGAGGATAAAACAGCAGCAACGTCGTAAATTCCCGGGCCTTCTGAATCTGCTGGTGGAAGTTGGTTTGACAACGATGACGCGAAAACGAGAGCGCTCGATAAATCATAGGATGCTGGTGCAATCAACCAATTATTAGGGTTCGCATCTTTGCCACCTAATACGGTTCCATCACTTAAATATATATTATAGGACTGAGCCCCCCGACCACAGGGTCAGTGATTGGATTGCCGTTTTGGTCAAGTAAAAAATGGGCCGCAACAAAAGAATCCGGTGCTGCATTTGAGCCGGTAGTTGCACCCACTGAGAACGCATCAGTCGATTTTAATTCACTTATATCAACCTCTTTAAAAAAAATTTATGATTATTTTTAATAATAGAGATTATACCAAACCTCGTAATAGCCATTGCCTAGAGGGTAAGTCATGTATTCCACGTCATGTAAATTCTCAATAAAATTCATTATATTTAAAGCACTACCCTTAGTTTTTTTTGCTAAAAACACAAAGGCTTCCATCCATTCATCGGATCTATCGATTTTTTTTCTATTTATTTCCCCAGAAGGATCGTAAATAACATCACTCATATTGTTAGCAACCGAGTCATGAACTCTCATACACCAGGATATTACCTGAGAACCTGATTCGCCATAGACATACGGAATACAATTATTTTTAAAATCTTGGTGCGATGCAACATACCATTGAAAACCACTTTTAAACAAAAACCCACGAACATCATATTTATTCGAAAGCAATATGAAAGCAACGATGAACATAGAGATGACTATAGAATTTTTTGAAAGAGAAAAAATGCCAAATAAAATAGAAAAAATAATTAATATGTATGATAAATAATATAAGCCTCCGACATACATTCCAGCGTAGCCATATCGACACAAACCGTAAATCAGCAATGAGATAATATACACAAGAAATGAAAAAATAGAAAAACATCCGGAGATTGTTTTTATTTTTTTTACTTTCAACGATTTAATTACCGCATTATCCATCACTGAAAAACCCCGCATTGCAAACACCCTCAGAGTCAGAGGGAATAAAAAACAATCAGAATACCCACCAAGATCATGAGTGATGTTTTTCAAAACCAAATATAAATTAAGCACTCAGTAATATGAACTATTCCTTATCGGATGGGCAGCAATGAAAACCAACTCAGCACTTTGTCAGTGTAAGGAATAAAATTAACGAAAACAATATGAAAACCAACAGTTAAATATACCAGAGAGATATTTATCTAATTCGTTGCATGTCCGTTTACTAATGAAGACCAGCGATTGAATCACTGATAATGAAAGGCAGTGCCATCATTGAAATTAAAAGATACAGCAATCATCAGTTTTGATATTTTCTTTCAGAAAGCGCATGCATTTTCGAGATAAAAAACCAAATGTTAAAGTATTAGTGTTTTAAAGATATCGGTAATATCTCAGCGCATTAGCAACATAAGACGACAAACAGCCTTAACATGCCTGCGCTAACAGTTGCCTTCAGGGCGGGGAACACCAAACCTGCCATTGCTATTACCTCGGGAACTGACCGAAATGTGATTCTTGACCACTTCAGGCATTGAAAATGCTGGCTGCTGCGATGCAGGAGCAGGAGCAGGGCGTAAACCCGGCCAGCCTACTGCAAATGAAGAGCGACTCCCTCAGCAGCGAGTTGGTAGCTGAGTTGCGTCGTGAGCTTTCCATTCTCAGAACAGATTACAACGGCATGGTAGACCATTATAGTGAGAGCTGGTTCTTCATCGAAGAGCAAGGAGTAGGCGTGAATTACTGTCAGAGTGCTACGGTTTCGCTGAACTGAGTTTAAGTCAAGCAACAAAACTATATTGGATACCACACAACTAAATTAACAGACACTTCAAGCACTTTCAGGAATCGCTTCACAAGTTTCTTGATCCTTAGCTGCATTCAGTAATACTGTATATAAACACAGTAAATCAGGATCAACATCATGCTTTTCACCCGACCAACTGAGATTTCTCCCCCGCTCATACTTCCCCTCTTCTCTGAGAAAGTGCCCTGTGGCTTTCCGAGCCCAGCGCAGGACTATGTTGAGGACAGACTGGATCTCAATAAATTGCTGATAAGACATCCGAGTGCCACTTACTTCATAAAAGTTAGCGGGGAGTCTATGCATGGTGCTGGTATCAGTGATGGTGATCTTTTAGTGGTCGATCGCTCGCTTTCGGCCGTACATGGCGATATTGTTATTGCTGCTGTTTCAGGTGAATTCACCGTGAAAGAACTTCGTACTCACCCTTATCTACAGTTAGTACCCCACAACCATGCTTATTCTTCAATTTCATTTCAAAATGCAGATGAATTAGAAATATTTGGGGTGGTGATTTTCAGTATTAAGGCTCATAAATAAATATGTTTGCTCTCGTAGATGTAAATAGTTTTTATACTTCTTGCGAAACTCTTTTTCGGCCAGACTTGCAGGGAAAGCCTGTTGTCGTGGTTTCCAATAACGATGGCTGCATTATTTCTCGTTCAGCTGAAGCGAAATCCCTCGGTATAAAAATGGGTGAGCCTTTTTTTAAAATAAAAAACAATACATATAGTTCCAGGGTTCATATATTTAGTTCTAATTATGCACTTTATGCCGATCTAAGTGAGCGAGTTATGCAGACGCTAACTGCAATATCTCCTTCGATCGAAGTTTATTCAATAGACGAAGCCTTCGTTAATTTATCTGGGGTGATAAACTGCATGCCATTAAGTGATTTCGGTCATGAAATGAAAAACAAAGTATTTAAAAATACAGGTTTAACTGTGGGAGTTGGTATTGCGCAAACAAAAACATTAGCAAAGCTAGCTAACCATGCAGCCAAGAAATGGCGTGGCACTGGTGGCGTTGTCGACTTATCGAATATTGAACGTCAGCACAGGTTGCTGGCACTTACCTCTGTTGAGGATGTGTGGGGTGTTGGTCGGAGAATTAGTAAGAAACTTAATTCAATGGGTATTAATACAGCACTTGACCTGGTTGAAAGCTCATTATGGGTAATAAGAAAACACTTCAACGTTGTTCTCGAAAGGACTGTTCGTGAACTTCGAGGTGAACAATGTCTTGAATTAGAAGAATTTGCACCAGCAAAACAACAGATCATCTGCAGTAGATCTTTTGGTAACCGAATAACTCAGTACTCAGATATGCACCAAGCAATTTGTGCTTATGCAGAGAGAGCATCAGAAAAACTGCGTAGTGAGCGCCAGTTCTGTCGTTTCGTCAGTGTTTTCCTTCGTACCAGCCCACATGCAGATAATGAAGTATACTATGCAAATCAAGCTTCCATGAAGCTACTGACCCCTTCCAATGATACTCGTGACATTATAAATTCGGCTACAAACTCTCTGAAGAGGATATGGGTTGATGGCCATCGATATATGAAAGCTGGTGTCATGCTTGCTGATTTTTTTAGTAATGGCGTGGCGCAACTAAACTTATTTGACGATAGTTCACCACGAAAAAATAGTGCAGCTTTAATGGAGGCTATCGATCAATTAAATAACTCTGGAAAAGGAAAGGTCTGGTTTGCAGGGCAGGGAATCGAAAAAACCTGGGCTATGAAACGGGAGATGCTTTCTCCCGCTTACACAACTCGATATGCAGACTTACCAGTGGCGAGGTGAAATTATTTAGGAGCGTTATGAGGGAAGTAAACAGCCTTTGGTGAGTCCCACTCACATTCACCACGGTCACGAAAATCAGCGATATGTAGTGGTCAAGCAAAACTGGCCACGGCTTTAGAGTTTTTCCAGAACAATCGCTCTGATTCATTTGGCGTCAAACCACCATTATATTGATGAGGTCTGAGCTGGCTGTAATATCCCGTTATGTAATTAGTTATTGCTGTCCTGGCTTCGCTAAAATTAGCGTATCCATTATCCGGTACCCACTCCGTTTTCAGACTTCTAAAAAAACGTTCCATGGGGCTGTTATCCCAGCAATTCCCTCTGCGACTCAGGCTTTGCTTTATCTGATATCGCCACAATAACTGTCTGAAATTCCTGCTGGTATAGTGGCTGCCTTGATCCGAGTGATACAGCAAATTAGCGGGCTTTCCTCGCGCCTCCCAGGCCATGGACAGCGCTTTACCTGTCAGTGCAGAGTCCGGAAAAAATGACATCGCCCAGCCAACTGGTTTACGGGAAAACAAATCAAGCACAACGGCTAAATAAGCCCAGCGTTTACCCGCCCAGATATAAGTCACATCACCGCACCAGACCTGATTAGGCTCTGTTACTGCAAACTGGCGTTCCAGATAATTGGGGATTTCTACGTGTTCCTTAGACGCCTTTTTATATCGATGACCAGGCTGCTGACAGCTGATGAGATTAAGTTCTTTCATTAGCTTTGTTGCCCGCCAGCGGCTCAGTTTTACGCCTTTGGTAGTGACCATCGCGGCAATATTACGTGCACCTGCGGAGCCATTACTTTCGCGATAGCTTTCACGAACAAGACTCAGTAATGCCACGCGTGCGGCATCAGGCTTCTTTGGCTGCCGCCAGTATTTATAGCTGCTGCGATGAATCCCAAACACGTTGCACACAACGGCAACAGGAAACCGCGCCCTGAGTTTCTCAACTAATGAGAACTGTTCAGGGAGTCTGACATAAAGAGCGCGGTAGCCTTTTTTAATATATCTCTTTGCATTTCAACACGTTGAAGTCTTTTCTTCAGCTCGCGTATTTCAATCTGCTCAGGTGTCATGGGTGACGCTACGGGTGATTTCCCTCCTCGTTCTTCTTTCAACTGCCGAACCCACTTATCCATCGTGGATTTACCGACATTCATTGCCGTGGCAGCGGCGGCAACGGTGTAATACTGATCGAGTACAAGCTGGGCAACTTCGAGGCGAAACTCGGGGCTAAAATTGCGTTTGTTACGTCCGGTCATAATGTCACCTGTTTTGACTATGAGGCGATGATATCACCTCTATTCAGGTGGCCAAATTAACTATGCCACTGCAGTTCCTGCAACTATACTGTGTTTATATACAGTGTAGTTGATCAGGTATTCAGATCAATGCCTGCCCGCGCCGATAAGCAGGCCTGCCGCCTCCCGCACGACTATCGTGTTGATCTCGCTGAGAAGAATTTTTTGGCGCTTTCTCCTGACGGGGCGTGTCTTTTTAGGGGGGAAAAGACAGGGCTAGCCGCGTATAAAAATCCCGTCCGCAATAATCCCGAAAACATTGTCGGCGTGCGGAACCAGCGGCGGTTGTTCGGCGAGCCACGCCAGCGCGCTGATCAACGCAAACAGATCGTTGCCGTCCATGCCTTTACGCGCCAGACCTTCTGCCTGTGCGCGGCTCAGCAGGCGGGTACCGGCGGTTCGTAAGCCAACGCAGGAGTCGTGAAGCGCAGAATGTTCATCGGCAATGGCGGCCACCATCGGCGAAATCACGCCTCTGTACGCGCAGGTCACGGAAGCGGCTTCACGCAGCCATATCACCAGCGCACCTTTCGCGTCGTCCGTGACCAACAGTTCTGCCGCTCTCAGACTCAGGGCATCAAAACCCTTGCGCAGTAACGCTTCAAACAGCGCTTCCCGCGTCGGGAAGTGCCGGTGAAGCGTCGCATTTCCCACCCCGGCTTTGCGGGCAATATCGCGCAGGGAAACATCAGCCACCCCGCCCGTGAGGAATTCCTCTGCGACCGAAAGAATGTGTTCATAGTTTTGTTTTGCGTCAGCTCTCATCATTCACCTTGACAAGTGGATCAGTGAACCGTTTATATGGACCAGTGTTCCGGATAATTTAACACCCCCCTCACTCAGGATAAAGCGATGTCACAAAATATGATGAAAGCCGTTCGGATCCACGCTTACGGCGGCCCGGACGTATTGCACTATGAAGATGCCCCTGTGCCGGCGATCGGGCCGGGCGAAGTGCTGGTTCGCGTTCACGCTGTCGGCGTGAATCCCCCCGACTGGTATCTGCGCGATGGATACAGCGCCCTTCCGCCTGAATGGCGGCCACAGCTGTCATTCCCGATCATTTTGGGAACGGATATCTCGGGCGTCGTGGAAGCGGTCGCCAGTGACGTCACAGCATTTTCCGTGGGGGATGCCGTGTATTCGATGGTGCGGTTTTTCAGCACGGGTGAAAGTCAGGCTTATGCGCAGTACGTGAGCGTGCCGGTGCAGGAACTCGCTTTGAAACCTGCTGGCGTCGATCACATTCACGCGGCGGGCGCGCCGATGTCATTGCTGACGGCCTGGCAATTTATGGTGGAAGTGGGTCATGAAGAACCCAATCCTCTCCAGCCCGAACCGCACGTTCCGGTCGCTCTCGCCGGGAAAAAAGTGCTGATCAACGGCGCAGCAGGCGGCGTCGGGCATTTCGCCGTTCAGGTCGCGAAACTGAAAGGCGCACACGTTACTGCGGTGGCATCGGGCGAACATGAAGCGCGGCTCCGTGAACTGGGCGCGGATGCGTTTATCGACTACACCCAAACCCCGCCTGAAGACGTTGCACGGGATTTGGATCTGGTGATTGATGCCGTCGGCGGCGCAAACAGCCACCGTTTTCTGAAAGCGATAAAGCGCGGGGGTGCCCTGTTCCCGGTCTTCCCGCTGGGTTTTGCCGGTGCGGAAGACGCGGAAAAACGCGGTATTACCGTATCCGCGACGCAGGTGCGTTCAAGCGGACGTCAGCTTGCCGAACTGGCCAGCCTGCTTAACGACGGCAGTATCCGGGTGGTTCTGGACAGCACCTGGCCGCTTGCTGACGCCCGCAAAGCCCATGAGCGCGCAGCCAAAGGACATATTCAGGGCAAAATTGTGCTGATTAACTTTTAGCAACGCAACATTGCTTTCTTATGCATGGCCGAACGTTTATATACATGAAACACCAACGCACACTCTCCCTTAACGTGAGGCCATAATGACTGACAGCAGCAGCGTAATTGTGAAAAAACCCCTTCCGCCGTTTACGCGTGAAAGCGCCATCGAAAAAGTCCGGCTCGCCGAGGATGCGTGGAACAGCCGCGATCCGCAGCGCGTCAGCCAGGTGTATTCCGCCGACACGCGCTGGCGCAACCGCAGCGAATTCGTCACAGGTCAGGCCGGTGTGGTGGAATTCCTGCAACGTAAATGGGCAAAAGAGTTGGATTACCGGCTGATTAAAGAGCTTTGGGCGTTTGACGGCGAGCGGATTGCCGTGCGCTTTGCTTATGAATGGCACGACGATTCCGGAAACTGGTTCCGCAGTTTTGGCAACGAAAACTGGGCGTTTAACGCGCAGGGACTGATGTTCGAACGTCACGCCTGCATCAACGATTTACCTATCCGTGAAGCGGATCGCAAATTCCACTGGCCGCTGGGCCGCAGACCTGACGATCATCCCGGCCTGAGCGAATTCGGGTTCTAATCCGCCGCCGCCCGGTTCAGATTATCTTCGCGGACGAAATCGATAAACGCCTGCAAAGGTGCAACCTCAACAGCCGGATTAATCACGCGCTACACTCAATGCATACTCACAGAGGAGAATTCCATGTCACAGCCTTCAATGACTTATCGCCTTGGCGATCGCGAAGTGGGACGCTTAGGTTACGGCGCTATGCAACTGGCGGGGCCGGGCGTTTTTGGTCCGGTGAAAGATGAAGCGCGGGGTATTCAGGTATTGCAGGACGCCATCGCCAGCGGTGTGAACCATATCGATACCAGCGATTTTTACGGCCCGCATGAAACCAACCGGCTGATCAAAAAAGCGCTGAATCCCTACCCTGAAAATCTGTGCATCGTGACCAAAGTCGGCGCGCGCCGTGATGCAAAAGGCGGCTGGTTACCGGCTTTCAGCCCGCAGGAGCTGACGCAGGCGGTGGAAGATAATCTGCGCAATCTGGGGCTGGATGCGATGGATGTGGTGAATCTGCGCAGTATGCTCGACGTCCACAAGCCGAAAGAAGGATCGCTGGAACCGCAACTGGAAGCGTTGATCAAACTGAAAGAACGCGGTTTGATCCGCCATATCGGCCTGAGTAACGTCACGGCAAAACAGGTCGCCGATGCGCAGAAACTGACGACAATAGCCTGCGTGCAAAACATGTATAACCTGGCGAACCGGCACGACGATGCGCTGGTTGATAGCCTTGCAGAACAGGGCATCGCGTATGTGCCGTTCTTCCCGCTGGGCGGTTTTTCGCGTTTGCAGTCCACGTCGCTCGATGACGTGGCCGCGACATTGCAGGCCACACCGATGCAGGTCGCGCTGGCGTGGCTGCTCAAGCGCTCGCCGAATATTTTGCTGATCCCCGGCACGTCGTCGCCGCAGCATTTACAGGAAAATCTGGCGAGTGCGAAGCTGCAATTGTCTGAAGAAGTCATGGCGAAACTGAACGGAATATAAGGCCAGCCTTTCATCAGTGGCTGATGGTGAAGGAACGACAGAACCGGAAAACGCGCTGAACGCGGGGGTGGCCTGAAAAAGAAGAAGCATGACCACGGCAGCGTGATCTATCATCAATAGGTAAGCTGCGATTTGCCCGGTTTACTCTGCGTCCAGTCGTGAGTCCGATGTTCTGAAAAACGTTCAACTGAGGTGCTTAATGATGAAAAGAGCTTTAGTGGTGGGTTATATGTCGTTCGTTTCAATTGCATTGGTCGCAGCACTGATTATTGGTGCACGAAACTAAGTGCGGTTTTCTTCATCAGGGCCAGCAGGACGCTGATCGCGTCCGCTGTAAAAAAACATAAGCCATTCTGCGAATGACGTTATTTTGCAGAATGGCTTTTTTGTTGCGGTCGATCCGGGAGCAGAGCGTTCCCGGACAGCTTTCACAGCAGGCTGAAGTCACATCTGATCGTCATTTTTGATAATGCTTAAGCACTGAACCCACCAGGTAAAACATCACCATACTCAGTATTACAACGGTGACTGTATTTCGGATAAACAGAGCAAACAACACACTGAATACCGTTCCCCAGAAATACGGATTATCGGGAAATACGCGCAGTGAATGGATTATTGGAGGGAACGTACGGCTTTCGGGTGGTTTTTCGTGTCGCGGGAGATTGTGCGTCAGGCATAAAAAAAGCCGGTAACACCTGAAAAGTGTTACCGGCTTTTTACTGCGTACTGAGTGAAAACTTACGCGTTCAGCAGTTGCTGTGCCGTTTTCTCAACCAGCGCCAGCAGGACTTTAACATCCTCCAGCGTCACGGTCGGGTTCAGCAGCGTCAGTTTCAGGCAGGTCACGCCGTTATGTTCGGTCACGCCCACGTTGGCACGGCCTGATTCCAGCAGCGCATCACCGATTTTCTGGTTCAGCAGCGCGATAGCCGCGTCGCTGGCGGTCGCCAGTTGCTGTGGACGATAACGGAACAGAACGCTCGCCAGCTGAGGCTTCATCACCAGTTCGAGCGCGGCTTCGGACGTCACGAACTGCGCCACGTCTTGTGCCAGCGTCACGCCATGATCGATGATCTCGGCGTACTGTTTCTGGCCTAACGCTTCCAGACCCATCCACAGTTTCAGTGCATCGAAACGGCGGGTAGTTTGCAGCGATTTAGACACCAGATTTGGCACGCCAGCCGCTTCGTCGAACTCAGAGTTCAGGTAAGCCGCCTGATAGCGCATCAGCTCGTAGTGACGCTCTTCTTTAAGCAGGAACGCGCCGCAACTGATGGTCTGGAAGAACTGTTTGTGGAAGTCCAGCGTAATGGAATCCACCAGCTCAATACCGTCCAGATAATGACGGTATTTTTCAGACAACAGCAAGGCACCGCCCCACGCCGCATCAACGTGCACCCAAATCTGGTGCTCTGCGGCCAGTTTCGCAATATCGCGCAGCGGGTCGATAGCACCGGCGTCGGTAGTACCGGCTGTGGCGACGATCGCCAGGATCTGCTCGCCGTTGGCCTGCGCCTGTGCCACTTTCTCGCGTAAATCGTTGAAATCCATACGGGCGAATTCATCGGTTTTCACAAGCGTCACGGACTGGTAGCCGAGGCCCAGCAATGCCATGTTCTTCTGCACGGAGAAGTGCGCGTTCTCAGAACATAACACTTTAATCTTACGCAGATTACCGGTCAGACCATCCTGCTGGATGGAATGTCCCTGACGGGCGAAGAACGCGTCACGCGCCAGCATCAGGCCCATCAGATTGCTCTGGGTGCCGCCGCTGGTGAACACGCCCGCATCGCCAGCCTGGTAACCGACCTGAGTACGTAGCCATTCAATCAGCTTCATCTCGATGATGGTCGCTGACGGGCTTTGGTCCCAGGAGTCCATGCTCTGGTTGGTGGCGTTAATCAGCACTTCCGCGGCCTGGCTGATCACCAGACTCGGGCAATGCAGATGCGCCACGCACTGCGGGTGATGCACCGACAGGCTGTCTTTCAGGAAGTATTCAATCGCACGTTCAATCGCAGCCTGGTTGCCCAGGCCCTGCGGATTGAAGTCAAGCGTAATACGTTCACGCAGTTCAGCAACGGTTTTCCCCTGATACATCTCAGGTTGTTGCAGCCACTGCACAACAGCTTCACTGCTCTGTGCAATGGCCTGCTGGTAGGCTTCAGTGCTTTGCGCTGAGCCTGCCAGAATAGGGTTTAACTCGGACATCAGAATCTCTTACTCCGCTCAGACAGGTTTGATGCCAGCCGCCAGCAGCGCCTGCTCAAACTTATCGAGGAAAATACCCAGCTCATCGTTAGTGATCAGCAGTGAAGGCAACAGGCGCAGCACGCAGCCGTTACGGCCACCGCGCTCGAGGATCAGGCCCGCTTCGAAGCATTTTTTCTGCAACAGGGCAGACAAATCGCCATCAGCCGGGTAGCAACCCATGTGATCCTGCGCTTCGTTAGGTTTAACGATCTCGATACCGATCATTAAGCCCAGACCGCGCACATGACCGATCACCGGATAACGTTTTTGCAGGTCAGCCAGTTTGCCTTTCAGCCATTCACCCTGCGCGGCGACTTTTTCTGCAATCTTTTGGTCTTTCAGGATTTTCAGCGTCGTCAGGCCGGTGGCCATTGCCAGCTGGTTACCCCGGAACGTACCGGTGTGGTGACCCGGTGCCCAGGCGTCGAACTGTTTTTTGATACCCAGAACCGCCAGTGGCAAGCCGCCGCCGACCGCTTTAGACATCACGATGATATCCGGCTCGATGCCCGCGTGTTCGAAGGCGAACTGTTTGCCGGTACGGCAGAAGCCAGCCTGAACTTCGTCGAGGATCAGCAGAATGCCGTGTTCCTGAGTCACTTTACGGATGCGCTGCAACCACTCAGCCGGCGCAGGGTTCACGCCGCCTTCGCCCTGAACGGCTTCCAGAATCACAGCCGCAGGTTTGCGAACGCCGCTTTCCACGTCGTTGATCAGGTTTTCGAAGTAATAGGTTAATGCTTTAACGCCAGCGTCACCGCCAATGCCCAGCGGGCAGCGGTACTGGTGCGGATAAGGCATGAACTGCACTTCCGGCATCATGCCGTTGACCGCTTCTTTCGGAGACAGGTTACCGGTCACCGCCAGCGTGGCGTGTGTCATACCGTGATAACCGCCGGAGAAGCTGATGATGCCAGAGCGACCGGTGAATTTCTTAGCCAGTTTCATCGCTGCTTCTACCGCATCCGCGCCGGACGGGCCGGTGAACTGCAGGCAATACTCTTTGCCCTGTTGCGGCAATAAAGAAAGCAGATATTCTGAGAACTGATCTTTCAACGGTGTTGTCAGATCCAGTGTATGTAACGGCAAGCCGCTGGTAATGACATTTTGGATGCTTTGCAGCACGTCCGGATGATTATGTCCAAGAGCCAGCGTACCGGCACCGGCAAGGCAATCAAGATATTGATTGTTCTCAACATCGGTGATCCACACGCCATTGGCCTTCGCAATTGCTAACGGCAACTTGCGCGGGTAGCTCCTGACATTCGATTCAAATTCAGCTTGTCTCGCCAAATAGGTTTCATTGTTTCCGTTTAATGAATTCGCACCTAAACTGTCAATACGGACTTTATCCGTCATCATATCTCTCCTACAACCGCAGGTTTTGGAAACGCTGCAATTGAATAAATGTATTTAAAAGGTAAGTACCATGAGAAAAACGCGGCCAATATATGGCTTTTTACTCTGTACCTCAATAATTTATTTTGTATAGAATTGTTTATTCTTTTTTAAAGGAATCAATATGTTGCTGATTTAGTGAACGATCATGCTGACTTAACTCCGTTACACGGTCATTAATAAAGCACTAAAAAGCACATCCTGTCCGATAAACAAAGGCTAAACGCGTGATACCACGGGAACAAAATCGCCCTTAAGTCACGTCTTGTCCCCACTGGCCGGACGTGATCTCACACCGGAACAGATGCCGGTGAGCGGATCCCAGAACAACGTGATTATTATAGCCTGCCGGACGTTGCATGAATGTGGATATTAATCGTCCGGGCAGTAAATGGCTGAATAGTAGCCGAATATAAATTTTGAAATATATTACACCGATATAACGGCAGGTTATTATCGAAATGATTCGGACATTTATTATATCGCCGGTAATCAGAAAGACGCTTTCCAAAACAGGTTTACAATATTGCTAGCCATTTGACGTATGATTTTTTCCTTTACGGTAAAAATCGTAAAGCACGACGTAGTCCTGAAAAACTTGCAGCAAAAAAGCATCGGCGTCCTGCCCGAGCGCGCTGTTCGTCTGCATCTGGTAGCGGGCTTTCACGGCTTCCACCCACAGTTTTTCCGCCGCCGGGCCGGGTTCCTGCACCAGATTCGCCAGCCAGTAGACGGTATTTTTCCGGACGGTCACCACCGGATCCGGGCAACGGCAACACCACCAGACCGGTTCGAGAACGTTGGAAAACATCACAGAACTGACCGTCAGCCAGGTTTGCGCGGCAAAAGGCAGTGAAACCCACGCCCGTTGCCAGTGAACCACCTGCCCCGTCAGTAACGACATCATCAGCGCCTGCGCGGAAGGCGAAAAAGTTTTGGTCATGTTCAGCGTTTTTCTCTTATTGTCAGAAAGACCCGGAGACTTAAGAAAATAGCCTACCCCATTCGGCGCATTGAATTTTATTTACTTTGCGGAATTCACAATCAGGATCCTCCCCGACCGATGAACTCAGCTCATTATGGTCTGGGATTGCCCCTCTGATCCGATGAACCTTCAGCGGCTATGCTCTGTTCTAAGTGAAACCTTCGCTGATATTAATCCTGAAATCACGGGATTTCAGGATTACAAGATTCACATAAGACAACGTTGGCAGATCCCACAGACACTGTACGTATCACGTGAATTCTGGGGAAAAATCACATGTAAAAACGCTTACCGGGAAAATCTGGCCTCGACGTTTCGTCTCCCGGTTTAAGCTGCATGGGGCTGAGCTTGGGTTACGGCGCAGCAACGGAAACCAAACATCAGATTGCGCTTATTAGTTCCGCTCCGGATCTCCGGCTTCATCGCGCATTTTTTGCTCCCGCGTAAGTCTGTCCATTTCATCCTGTTTATCACGATCGACCGCTTCTTTATGGATGCGGTCAGTCTCGGCATTTTGCTGTTTAACACGTTCCTCAACCTGTCTGACATAGTCGCGTGAACTCTTCTCAAACTCTTCCTGTTGTTTTCGTTGCTGTTGCAGAACCTGTTCCTGTTGCTGACGGTTCTTCTCGGCGGCCTGATCCAGAAACTGCTGACGTGATTGCACATCTGCGTTCGCCACAAAACTGAAAAGCAAAGCCGCTGTACCCGCGACAATCCCCAGACGTGCATTATTTTTAGCTGTCAGAAAACCGGCCATATGAAAACTCCCTTTCAAAAAATGAGTGTGTTTAACGGGAGAACAATAACAAAGAGGGGAAGTACGGCAGTAAGGGGAAATGTCTTAAAAGTCTGAAAACGGCAGAAAAGTAAAAAACCCGATACTGAGTACCGGGTTTGGAGAATTCACTGAGAAAAAACGCAGAAAATCAGAACGTTTCCCACGAGCCTTCATCGGTGCTGGCCGCAGGCACCGCACGACGGTTTGGTAACAACGCCGGGGCGTTTGCCTGCGTGGCTTTGCGTACGGCAGAGGTCGCCGTGGCCGCACTCACTTTAAAGATGCTGATGGCCTGCGACAGGCGCTCCGCCTGCTCATTCAGGGAATACGCCGCCGAAGACGCTTCCTGAACCAGCGCGGCGTTCTGCTGCGTCACTTCGTCCATCTGATTGATGGCTTTGTTAATCTCTTCAATGCCGGTGCTTTGTTCGTTACTGGCGATGGCGATTTCACCCACGATATCCGTGACGTTTTTCACACTCGACACCACTTCGGCCATCGTCGCGCCCGCTTTGGCGACCAGTTGCGTGCCGTTATCGACTTTCGATACAGAATCGTCGATCAGCACTTTGATCTCTTTCGCGGCACTGGCAGAACGCTGCGCCAGATTGCGCACTTCGGAGGCCACCACGGCAAACCCACGCCCCTGCTCACCGGCACGCGCGGCTTCTACTGCGGCGTTCAGCGCCAGAATATTGGTCTGGAACGCTATACCGTCAATAACCGAAATGATATCGACAATTTTGCGCGAAGAGACATTAATGCCTTCCATCGTATTCACAACCTGCCCGACCACTTCGCCGCCCTGAACCGCCACGCGGGAAGCCTGCGCCGCCAGCTGATTGGCCTGACGCGCGTTATCAGCATTCTGTTTCACCGTCGCGGTCATCTGTTCCATCGCCGAGGCGGTTTCTTCCAGCGAGCTGGCCTGCTGTTCGGTACGGGAAGACAAATCGAGGTTACCGGCGGCAATTTCGCTGGATGCACTGTTAATGGCGTTCGTACCGGCACGCACTTCTGTCACGATCTTGAGCAGATTTTCGTTCATGTTTTTCAGGCCCTGCATCAGCTGCCCGGTTTCGTCGCGGGAGTTCACCTGAATCTGTGTGGTCAGATCGCCTGCTGCCACATTTTCAGCCACTTTCACGGCATTAAGCAGCGGACGGGTGATAGAACGCGTCAGGAAATAGCCCATTGCCGCGGCCATCAGAATCGCCAGTGCGGAGAAAATCAGGGTCAGTTCGATGGCGGTATGCCCGTCTGCCACCGCTTTTTTGCCTTCGGCCTGCAACTGCTGATCCTGAGAATTGGCGAAAGCACTCGCCAGGTCCAGATAAGTGTTTTGCGTAATGGTCAGTTTGCGCAGTACATATTCGGTTGCACCGTCCATATCACCGTTACGGGCCAGTGCGATCAGCGCTTCTTTGCCGCTTTCAAACGCTTCACTGGCATCCTGCAATGCCTTGATTTTTTGCTTACCGGTCACCGTCGTCTGGATGGCCGCAATTTTGCTCATCGCCAGATTGGTTTGTTTAACGGTGTCATCAAGTTGTAAATACCGTTTTTGGTTTTGCTCAGGATTTTTAGTATCGATGACAATTCCGCGCAGGAATTTAATCTGATTATTCACACCGTCGCGGACATCAAATGCCAGCCGCACTTTCATATAACGATCGTTGACTATTTGCTCAATGCTGGCGTTGATACCGCTTATTTTGGTTACTGCTGTCACACTGACAATAATTAATAACAGAATTACCAGGCTGAATGCGGCACCCAGACGGGCACCCACCCGCATATTGTTGATCATTCGAAACATTATCACTCCCTTATTTCCTGGCCAATTAAATGAATACAACGTTAAACAATTCAAAGCACTGATGATTGCTGAGCGAAATTATTATTTGTTTTCTTTAAAATAATTCATCAGCACTTATCTCAAATTAATTTTTAAAGCGGAGATAATACCTTTAAAAAATATTTACTGTTCAGAAGGGTTATCGGTACAAATAAAGAGATCTTTAGTGAATGAATTATTATGGAAGTGTAAAGAGAGATGAATCAAAATGGTTTGTTACTGTACATAAGGGGGTTGTGAATTACTCCTCCCCTTTCCAGGGGAGGCCGTTTTATTCACCGGAGAACATTTCCGCCAGCCAGCCGGTGCGCATTTCAGGCACCGAGTGCAGCAACTCGCGGGTGTAATCGTCCAGCGGTTCGCTCAGTGCGGACGCCACCGGCCCCTGGCGAACAATCACACCCTGTTTCAGCACCGCCACTTCATCGGCAATCTCCCGCACTACCTGCAAATCATGCGTGATAAACAGATAAGCGATGCCGGTGTCGTGCTGAATTTTACGCAGCAGCGCCAGCACGTCGCGCGCTACCAGCGGATCTAGCGCCGACGTCGGTTCATCGCACACGATCAGTTTGGGCTCCGCCGCCAGCGCCCGCGCAATGCACACGCGCTGTTTCTGGCCGCCGGACAACGCCGATGGGAAACGCTCCGCGAGTTCCGCGTGAAGCCCGACCTGCGCCAGCAGTTCGCTGACTTTGGCCTGCCGTTCACTGCGGTTCAGTGAGGTAAAGCATTCCAGCACGCGGGAAATCTGCCCGCCAATGCGCTCTTTCGGGTTCAGCGCGGTATCGGGGATCTGATGGATCAGCTGTACATCGCGCAACTGCGGGCGGCTGCGCTGACGCAAACCCACTGGCAGCGTGTGCTGTTCGAGCGTCACTTCCCCCGTTTCCGGGCTGAGCAACCCGCAAATGACTTTGCCGAGCGTCGATTTACCCGAACCGGATTCGCCGATCACCGCCAGCGTGCGGCCACGCGGCAGGTTCAGGGAGATATCCTGCAAGACCGGCTGCGCCTGATAACGCGCGCTGATATTGCGCAGACTCAGCGCCACCGGTGCCTCGCCGGTTTGCGGCGTTTTGGTTTCACCCTGCGCACTCAGCAGACGCCGCGTGTATTCCTGTTGCGGCTGCGCCAGCAGTTGCGCGGTCGGTGCCTGTTCCACTGTTTTACCTTGCTGCAACACCATAATCTTGTCGCTGATTTGCGCGACAACGGCCAGATCATGGCTGATGTAAATCGCCGCCACGCCGGAAATGCGGATCACATCGGCAATGGCTTTCAGCACGCCAAGCTGCGTGGTGACATCCAGCGCGGTCGTCGGCTCATCAAAAATCAGCAGTTCCGGGTTGGCACACAGCGCCATCGCAATCATCGCCCGCTGTAACTGCCCGCCGGAAACCTGATGCGGATAACGCTGATAAAACGCCTGCGGCTGCGGCAAACCGAGCAGTTCAAACAGCCCGATGGCACGCGCCTGTGCCTGCTGACGGTTGTAAATTTTGTGTTTCAGCGCCGCTTCAATTACCTGTTCGCCCAGCGTCATCGCCGGGTTAAACGCCGCACCGGCTGACTGCGCCACGTAGGCAATATGGCGGCCCCGGATCTGGCGTAAATGCCGGTCAGACAACGCAGTCAGATCCTGCCCGTTAAAGACAATACTGCCGGAATGAATGCGCATTCCCTGACGGCAATGACCGAGGATCGCCAGCCCGATGGTGGATTTCCCCGCACCGGATTCGCCAATCAGCCCCAGCACTTCGCCGCGTCTGACGGTGAAAGACACGTTATCCACCAGCGTTCGCGGATTTTTACCGGCGGACACCACGCACAAGTTTTCTGTTTTGAGTAAAACGTCGCTCATGATTTTTTCCCCCAGACGCGGGTCGAACCGCTCATCAGCCAGTCGGCGACGGCATTTACCGCCAGCGCCAGCACCGCAATCGCCCCGCCGGGGATCAGTGCCGCCCAGACGCCAAACAGAATGCCGTCTTTATTATCCCGCGCCAGCCCGCCCCAGTCGGCGGTCGGAGGCTGCACGCCAAGGCCAAGGAACGACAACGCCGACAAGAACAGCAAAATGAAAATAAAACGCAGGCCAAATTCGGCAATCAGCGTCTGTAAAGCGTTTGGCAAAATCACCCGCCAGAGGATCCAGCCAAGGCTTTCACCGCGCAGACGCGCCACATCAACAAACTCCATCACGCCGATATCTGTCGCCAGCGAGCGCGCCACGCGCAGCACGCGGGTGGATTCCAGCAGCCCGAGAACCAGCGTCAGGGTCAGCAAGGTTTTCGGCAGAACCGCCAGCACAATCAGCGCCAGGATCAGCGTCGGGATCGCCATCACAATATCGTTGCAGCGCGAAATCACCTGATCCAGCCAGCCGCCGCGTAAGCCAGCAATAAAGCCCAGCGTGCAGCCGACCGAAAAGGCCACCAGCGCCGCCAGCGCGGTAACGCCCAGTGAAACGCGGGTCCCCCAGATGAGACGCGAAAGCAGATCACGCCCGAGATTATCGGTGCCAAGCAGCGCATTCGGCCCCGGCAGATCCCACGACATCCCCAGCGTTTTATCCGGTGCGTGCGGCGCCAGCCACGGCGCAAAAATCGCGATAAGAACAAAGAGACTCAGCACCAGCAGGCCAAGAATCGAGGCAGGTTTTAAGGCAGGCATTGCAGCAATTCCTAAAATTTAACGGTTATGGCGTAAACGCGGATTGGCAACCAGCGCCATCACGTCTGCCAGCAAATTCAATAGGATATAAATCCCGGCCAGCAACAGCGCGCAATCCTGCATCACCGGAATATCGCGTTTACTGATGCTGTCGACCATGTACTGCCCCAGCCCCGGATACACAAAGACGTTCTCGACAATCACCACGCCGACCATCAGATACGCCAGATTGATCGCCACGACGTTGATAATCGGCCCGATAGCGTTGGGCAGAACGTGACGCCATAAAATGCGCGACGGCGACAACCCTTTCAGCAGCGCGGTATCGACATACGCCGAGCTTTGCGCGGCAATCAGCGCGGCGCGGGTCATGTTGCTCATGTGCCCGAGGATCGCCAGCACCAGCGTGGCGCACGGCAGGGAGATCGCAGAAAGTTTGGCCGCCAGCGGCATGTCCGGCGAAATACTGCTGTTGCTCGGTGCCCACGCCAGGGTGATGGCGAAAATCAGGATCAGCAGATAACCGGAGAAAAATTCCGGCAGTGCAACGGTGGCGCGGGTGATGGCATTGAGGAAAGCATCGATAACGCTGCCGTGATAACGCACGGAAATAAACCCGATGATTAGCGCCAGCGGAACGGCGATGGCGGCGGTGCATCCCGCCAGAAACAGCGTGTTGCCAAGCCGCGTAAACAGCGGGCCGCTGATGGCTTCGCGGGTGGAAAAGCTGGTGCCGAAATCGCCGTGCAGTACGCCGAACAGCCAGCTCAGATAGCGGCTTGCCGCCGGTTTATCCAGCCCGAGTTGTAAGTTCAGCTCGCGGATGGCGTCCGGCGTCGCGCTCTGGCCGAGAATAGCGGTGGCCGCGTTGCCCGGCAGCAACTGCACACCGGCAAAAATCAGCACGGAAACCGCCAGCACCACCAGCACGCCATAAAACAGGCGCACCAGCACCATGCGCAAAAGCGAGCCGTTTAGTGATATACGGTTCAGCGAAAAACGGCCCGCAGGCCGTTGTGTTGTTTTTGATGAAGGAAGATCTGACATTATTCTGTTACCCGGTTCAGCTTTCGATCCAGATTTTCTCTGCCGCACGGTTACCGCTCAGTGGCATGCCCGGCACGGAGGTGAACCCTTTAATTTTGGAAGAACAACCGTCAAGCGCGTCGGCGTAAAGCGGGATCACTTCACTGCCCTGATCGACCAGCATCACCTGAATATCATGGTAAATCTGCTTACGGCGTGCTTCGTCCGGCTCGCCGCGTGCGGCTTTCACCATCGCGTCGAAGGCCGGAACGTGCCACGCCGATTCATTCCACGACGACTGGCTGGTAAACACCAGAGAAAGCAGTGCATCGGCGGTCGGACGGTTCGCCCAGTTAGACGACACAAACGCTTTTTTCTGCCAGATATCATTCCAGAACGCGTCATCCGGCACGCGAACCACGTTGAGGTTGATCCCGGCTTTCGCCGCTGATTGCTGATAAAGCTGACCGGCATCGACCGCGCCGGGGAAACCCGCGTCGGCAACGTTAAGCGTCAGCGGGCCGCTGAACCCGGATTTTTTCCAGTGGAACTGGGCTTTTTCCGGGTCATACGGACGCTGCGGAATGTCTTTGGCAAAGTAGCGGTTAGACGGGAAAATTGGATTATCGTTGGCAACAGTGCCATAACCGCCCAGCACGGTGTCGATAATCTGCTGACGGTCAATGGCATATTTCAGCGCCAGACGGCCATCGACGTTATCAAACGGTGCCAGATTCGACAGGCCAGGGAAGGTGTAAATCATGCTGTCTTTCGCACGCACCAGTTTCAGGTTCGGCATACGCTCGATACGGCTGACAATGCGCGGATTCACGCGGTTAATCAGGTGCGCAGAACCGCTAACCAGCGCCGCCACGCGCGCCGTGGAGTCGTTCATCGCCAGCGTTTCGACGGAATCGACATGCCCGCGTTCGCTGTTCCAGTAGTTCGGATTGCGTTTGGTCAGCGTGGTGACGCCCGGCTGGAATTTCTCCAGAATGAACGCGCCGGTGCCGATGCCTTTGTCGAAGTTTTCATTTTCGGCAGTGATCGCAAAATGCACCGCGCTCAGCAGCCAGACAAATTCCACATCCGGTGCCGTCAGTTTGATCGTCACTTCGTGTTCGCCGGTCGCTTCCAGGGAGCTGACGGTGTCCAGATAACCTTTCACCGGCGACGTGGATTTCTCGCCGCGGTGGTGATTCAGGGAATACACCACGTCTTTCGCGCCGAGTGAGCGGCCATCGTGGAACTGCACGCCCTGACGGATTTTCAGCACCCAGGTTTTGCTGCCGTCGGCAGATGACCAGGATTCCGCCAGCGAAGGGGCAAGTCCGGCGCTTTCGTCGATTTCCACCAGATTATTGAAGACCTGAGAGCCGACGAAATACATGTAGGTTTCGAACCAGAATGCCGGATCGAGACGGTCGGTGCTGGAGGCGTTATCGACGCCCACCACTAAATGCCCGCCTTTTTTCGGCTTTTCCGCTTCCGCGGCAAACGCGTTGCCCAGCCACAAAGAATGCGTGGCAGCCGCGATGGAAAGTGCCCCCGCACTTTTAATAAACGAACGACGATCAATCATGTTTTTCCCCTGTCACTGAGGCGATGACGCCCCTAAATTCAGTCCGTCTGGCGGCTGATGTTTTTGATTTTATTGGCTGAAGGCTTTTTTCAGTGCCGCGATGTGTTCCGGCCCGATACCGCAGCAGCCGCCAACCATCGTTGCGCCCTGCGCCACCCACTCTTCGGCGAATTGCCGATATCCGGCAGGATCGGTGTCCTGACGCATTTTGCTCAACCCTTCGTTCGCGCCGCGTTTGTTATCCGCAGGCTCAAAAGCGTTGGCATAAACGCCGATATCGAGGGAGGTGTTTGCGGCGCGTGCCGCATGAACCGCAGCCGCCATCACTTCCGGTCGGCTACAGTTGAACAATATCGCGCTGGCGGATAAGCGCTGCACAGCGTCAACCGCCTGTTCGATGGATTCGCCGGAGCGCAGCAGCGCCTGACCGTCATCGTTAAGCTGATCTTGTAATGTAAAAGAGAACCACAGCGGACGCGGGTCATCGCCCAGTACGTCCGTCAGCACTTCGCGCACGGCTTCGACCTCGGCAACCGAACTTTGCGTTTCGGCCAGCCAGTAATCCACGGTGTCTTTGAGATTTTCCACCAGTACTGTCAGCAGCTTTTTCGCCGCAACCGGTTCGAAGAGATCCGGGCGATAGGAGCCGAGAACCGGCGGCAGGGAACCCGCCACTTTCACCGGCGTTTTTGCCGCATCCGCCGCTTCACGCGCCAGTTTTCCGGAAAGCGCAATCAGCGCCGCGCCCTGCTCTGCAAAGACGGTTTCGCCCACATGGAAAGGGACGACGGCGTAACTGTTGGTGGTGATCACGTCGGAACCGGCTGCAATAAACGCGTTGTGCGCCCTGCGGACAAATTCCGGTGCCTGGATCAGCGCCAGCGCCGACCATTCCGGCTGACGAAACGGCGCGCCCATCCGGGCCAGTTCACGGCCCATTCCGCCATCGAGGATTTTAATGTTACTGATCATTGTGTCGCCGCCTCGCGTTTTTCTTATCTGAATCAAACAGTAATTCAGCAGGTAAATGACACTCTACAAAACGAACGTTTAGATGTCTAGATTTCTTAATGGCTAAAAAAGAGAAAAGCAAACTCGCGATGACGGAATGGTAATAATTATTTACACAGTTAAACTCAATACGTATTATTCTCATTCGCTTTACTAACTAAACCTGACCTTTCATCATTCCGGCCTTCTTTTTGGAGGATCCCGGCGGGTCTTGTTCACCCTTTTAAAGCGTTACGAATAACTAAAAGTTGTGGCTAATAAAATATAAAATAATCTTCCGGAGATTAATAAATGGTATCCGTTTCAGGGAAAAAGTCAGTTAAATCAAACCGTGGCAGGAATAATAATTTAGGACAGAAACTTTCACTTTCTGTTATTGCGGTTTTTATTTCATCTTCTTTGCATTCTGCTTATGCCGCCGAAACCACGGCGAATAAAACCGACGATACGGTCGTCGTGACCGGCCAAAATAACGCTGCGTCTGCCGACACTGCCGCCACCGATTACAGCGTGCCGGTCACCACTGCGGGCACAAAAATGGCGCTGACCACGCGCGACATTCCGCAGTCTGTCAGTATCATCAGCAAGCAGCGTATGCAGGATCAGCAGTTGCAAACGCTGGGCGATGTGCTGAAAAACACCACAGGCATTCAGGAAAGCGTTTCGGATCTTGACCGTCGCACCTATTACGCCCGTGGCTTTTTAATCGATAACTACATGGTCGATGGCATTCCGACCACCTTCGACCCGCGCTGGGATCTGGGTGATTCTCAGTCCGACACCGCGCTTTTCGAACGCATCGAAGTTGTGCGCGGCGCAACCGGCCTGATGACCGGTCCCGGCAATCCGTCTGCTTCGGTAAACCAGGTGCGTAAACACGCCGACAGCAAAGAATTCACCGGCAATGTTTCCGCGACTTACGGCAGCTGGAACAAACAACGTTACGTCGCGGATTTATCCACCCCGCTGAATGAATCCGGCAGCGTGCGTGGTCGCCTGATCACCGGTTATCAGGATCAGAACAGCTACGTTGAACGCTACGGCGCGACCAAAAAATTCGTCTACGCCACGGTCGATGCCGACCTGACTGATTCCACCCTGCTTTCTGCGGGCTACGAATTCCAGCAAACCAACACTGACAGCCCGACCTGGGGCGGCATGCCGCGCTGGTATCTCGACGGCAGCAAAACCGATTACCGCCGTGGCTTTAACTCCGCGCCGGACTGGGCTTACAGCAATAAAGAGACCACTAAACTCTTCACCACCCTGAAACAGTCCTTCGATAACGGCTGGCAGGCGACGCTGAACGGCACGCACACTGAATCCCGTATCGACAGTAAAATGATGTACATAGACGGGACTTTCGATAAAACCACCGGCGTGGGCGAATCCGCTTATGAAGGTTATCCGGTCGTCGCGGGAACCGGCTACAACACCGGGAAACGTAAAGTCGATGGCGTGGACGCCTTTGCCAGCGGCCCGTACGAACTGTTTGGCCGTCAGCATGAGCTGATGACCGGCATGAGTTATTCCAAACAGCAAAATACCTATTACAGCGCCTTCGCCAATGTCTCGACGGAAGAGCTGGGCAACTTTAACAACTACAACAGCCAGTTCCCGGAAACCGACTGGGGCCCGCGCTCTCTGGCTGAGCGGGACGTTATCCGCCAGAAATCAGCGTACGTCGCCACGCGTATTTCGCTGGCCGATCCGCTGCACCTGATTGTCGGCGCGCGTTACACCAACTGGAATTCTGACACCCTGACGGCTCAGATTGAGAAGAACAACATCACGCCATATGCCGGTCTGGTGTTCGATATCAACGATACGTGGTCAACCTACGCCAGCTACACGTCGGTATTCCAGCCGCAGACTTACCGCGATATCAACGGCGCGTATCTGGCACCGGTTATCGGCAAAAACTACGAAGCGGGCGTGAAATCCGACTGGTTCAACAGCCGCCTGACCGCGTCCGTTGCGGTGTTCCGCGCGGAGCTGGATAACGTCGCGCAAAGTACCGGCCGCACCATCGAAGGCTCGACCGATACGGCATATGAAGGCAAAAACGGCACGGTGAGTCGCGGGATTGAATTCGAGCTGAACGGCGCGCTGACCGACAACTGGCAGATGACGTTCGGCGGCACCCGTTACATTGCCGAAGACGAAAACAGCGACGCGGTTAACCCGCAACTGCCGCGCACGCAGCTGAAACTGTTCACCAGCTACCGCCTGCCGATGTTGCAGGATCTGACCGTCGGCGGCGGCGCGAACTGGCAGACGCACGTCTGGCAGGATGTTCCGGGCCCAAGCGGCAACGGCACCCGTTACGCCGAGCAAGGCAGTTACACCGTGGTTAATCTCTTCAGCCGTTATCAGGTCACGAAACAACTCGCCGTTCAGGCCAACGTGAACAACCTGTTCGACAAAGAATATGACACGAGTGTCAGCCAGTACGTGGTGTACGGAGAGCCGAGGAATGTGTCGGTGACAGCGAGTTATAGTTTCTGATTTTGGCTCATAGAGACTCGCCGTATCGGGCATAACCGGTACGGTGAGCTCTTAACTCAAGTCAAGACCTTGGGTTGCAACCAAACAACTTTGGAACGGCAGCCTGGCGTAAATTTCGGTTTTTTAATTGCGGTGATCGCTCAGCGGCTCTCGCCGAAACCGACCAAAAGGGGAAAAGCGTTTCCCCTTTTGGATTTCCCCACGCTTTTTCAACACGCGCTGCCGCTCGCTGGTTATGTTTCAGCACCTCTTGCTATTGCCGCGAAAACTTGCCGCTGCGCGGTACCTTCATTTCGGTCTTCGAGCCTTTTGGTCTCGAAACACTCATTCAGCAAGCTTTCTGAAAGCGGCTGGCTGCTTTTTCAATTCAAAAGCAGCCTGCATAAATCTTTCGAATTACATAACGATTGGCCGCTTTCAAAAATACATCTGCTGCAAGCACATGGAACGTAAGATTCTCTGACAAATACAGAATGTTAAAATCCGTCAAGATAGATATGACTGAGTTTATGCTAAGAAGCAACGCCTCTAAGAGCACCTGGTTTTACGATTAGAAGATCATCCTTTTCTCGTCTTTTGCATTGTTTAGCAAAATCTACTGCCATGGCAGGATTACTCAGAAAGATATTATACTCGCTTTCACTTATCTCATAATATTCTTCATAATCAATCATATGATTGGTTACAGGAATGGACAGATAATATCGAGCAGTCTCTGTTTCAATTCCAATAGAATATCTTTCCTCTCTGCTAAAAAAAACGTCTTCAAATTTCATTAAATTATCTCATCTAAATTTAACAGGAGAAACCGTGTAATCACTGGGTAATATACTCCCCGCATCAATCACTGCTTCGGCGTTATTGTTTGGTAGTATCCCTCCCGGTACCCAAAATTCATTCACACCGGCCTCATTTCCAGAAGGAATCCGTAGATTAAAATCACCAGGTTTAGGGATGTCAACACGTACAACATTACCTGTAGAAAAGAAGCCGGAAGGTAAACCTAATGATTGCTCCAGTTTCGCTGCATCTCCATTTGCATACTTCATTAACATATCAGCTTCTGTTTTAGACAAAACGAAGGACGTGCCATCAATTTGACCAATGCCATACTTATTAAAGTTAGTTTCCTTCATGAACTTCGTCGCTCCCTCATCGAACAATGCCAAATGCTGAGAAATATATTCCGGGGTCATATACGCAGCCGGATCAGGTCTTTGCCCTGGTGGGGTGGACAATATTTCGCTAGTACCGGGCACAGTCCCTGTCGCGGCAGTAGATTCCACCCGAAATCCATTCCACACACCAAGACCTAGTGCCCCCATTTGGGAAAACCCGTAGATTGATTCTGAGTACTCTGGAGAGACTCCCAACCCTTCCAGCAAATACGCACCGCTGGTTTTTTGGTTGACACCAGACAAGAAGGTATTAAAACCTGCATTCGCCGTATCCAGCCCTGAGGCTGCCAGATAACTGCCTGCCAGACAAGCTACACCCGCGCTGGTAGTGCATATTGCCGCGCCACTTACCGCCTGGAGTTCTCCTGCGGTAAATTGCGTCAAACCACTTAAACGTGTCCCCACACCATAGTGAGACAGCGCATCACCGGTTTGATCGCTGACCGAATACCCGAACATTGGCAGACTGGCACTGGCATTACTGCCCATGGCATAAATCAGTTGGCTGCCGCTCTGAGATGACAGTTGCGCACGTTCTGCTGCATACGCATCGCTGTTACCTAACTGCTCCAGCGCCAGCGCTTTCACATAATCCGGAGAACCTTCCGCAAACTCAGCAGAACATTTCACCAGCGCACAGGCCGCTGCTTTCAGACGCGCTTCTTTGTCTTTATCCCCTCCGGACAATTGCTGGATTCGGGCCACTTCATCAGGGTGCAATTGCCGGTTATAACGTTCCGCATCCAGTGAGATGGCTGCGCCAGATTGTGCACCGGTTGTTCCGCCAATAATTCCGCCAATTGCACTACCACTTAACGTGGCGGCCCACTGGGTGATGGCCCCTCTTTCATTGCGGTCCAGTTGCGTGTTGTTGCTCAGATAAGTATCGACCATCTGACTAAACGCTTCGCTGCTCATCCCGGCCAGCCCGCCTGCCAGCGCATTACCGCCACCGAAACTTGCCTGGATTGCCCCTATCACACCGTGAATAGCGGCTTTTTCGGGGCTATCCGGCCCCCAACCCATTGCCTCACCAAGATTACCGGCGGCCGAGTTCGCCATCTGCCCGAATACCGCCGCGAGTTCCTGTTGCTCGGCAATTTTCTTCTCATCAAAAATTTTATCGATATGACCATTAGCGTTGTCGGTATCACGGCTTAAACCTGCAATATCCTGCGTCTGCTTCGCGCCATCTCGGATCACGATACTGCCCGCAGCAATGGCCGATTGTGTTGTACCTGAAGCGTCACCGCTACTCTTCACACCAATAACAGGGACAACACCCCCGCCGTTAGCCCGCTCGCCTTTATCATTTTTTTCCGACGAGAAACCCGCGGCAAGACCTTGGCTACTGGCGCTGTACTGCGCTTCATTATTAATGTTGCTCCAGCCCAACGAACCGGTATCAAGCAAGTTCTTATCTGCCGTCGCGGTACTGGCTATGACTGCACCATCCAGCTGAGTATGGTTGCCGACTGTAATATCAAACCCTTTATCGCCGGCAAATAGCCCGCTTTGCTCACCGACACTGGCATAGTCGCTGTCGGTTTTGCTTTTATTAATGCTTAATGAGGCCGAACCGGTCATTGACCCGAAAGTGAAACTAGCGCCACCACTCACACTTTTCTGCTGGCTGTGGTACTCGTCAGTATCCTGCAGGCTGCTAATCGTAAGGTCGCGTCCTACCTCAGCTGTGATTTTTTCACCCAATACCTGCGCACCGGAGATAACCGTATCCCGCCCGCTGCTGAGGCTAAGCGCGTCACTGGCGCTGACACGGGAATTAACATACTCGGTACTCTTACCGTCAGCCGTTCCTTTTGATTGGTAGCCACTGGCTGAGACACCAATTCCTGTCTCCTGACCCAGCGATATATGCACACCGACGTTCCAGCCGCTGCTGTTATTCTTACTGGTTTGCTCGGTATTGTTAGATGCGGCATCCAGCAGCAGGTCATTCTTCGCCACAAGGGTGACATTATTGCCTGTGACACCACTGCCGCTGATATGAAGATCACCGCTGGTACCTTTATTACCTGTTGCCACCAGCGTTGTATTCCCGCCTGCGCTGAGGGTGCTGCCGCGTACCTGATTTTGTGTGGAACTGGATTCAGATGAGCTTTTACTCGAACCTACGCTTATTTCCACCTTAACGGCGTTCAGATTGCCCTGGGCTACATCCGTCGCCATGGAAGAGGCACCCGCGACAGCTATCCAGGCATTATCTGCCGCCTGCACTGCATAAAGCGTTTTCAGCCGTTCGTCGCTGACCTCCCCACTCCGTTTCAGTGTGCTGTTCGCTGCTAGAATGGCATCGGTCACCGGGCTGGACACTGACAATGTCAGACCGCTCTTTTTCTGCTCGTAACTCTCTTTACGTCTCAATAAATTGTTACCGGGGTCAACCACTATTTCACCCGCGACAACATTGAGATTTTTATCGGCAATCACATCCGCGCCGCTGATATGTGCTTTTTCACCCGCGACAATATTTGCGTTACCGCCGGTTGAACCAATAGTGCTTACACTCTGACTCTGAGTGGCACCATCTTCATTGAGTTGATGTCGCGATTGTGCGCTGCCGATGGTGACACCAAAGCCTCCCGTGCCCATCAGCCCGCTCTTTTTAGTCTCACTCAGGCGATAACTGGAACTGGTATCAGTGGCGGCAACGATATCGACATTGTTCCCCGCTTTAAGCGTCACATCCCCGTCACCGACCACCGACGAGCCTTTAACCGTCAGGTCCTGACCGGCAACAATGGATACCCTGTCGCCACTGAGCTGCGAGGCTTTTTCCGTGGTGGAATAATCCTCTTTGACGGTGTGCGTGGTGGTGCTGGAGAAGAGATGTTTCTTGGTTTTGGTCTGTTCGTCGTAGCTGTACTGGCTTTCCTGGGCGGTGGTGATATTGACGTCGCGACCGGCGTTCAGGGCCAGGTCACCGGTGGCCTGGACTTGCGCAGCTTGTGTCGTAATGTCACGTCCGGCGGCAATGGTCGTACTCCCGCCGCTCACCACTGCCGTCCCTTCCTGCCCGACATTTTCACGGATACTTACGCTTTTATTGCCGTGGGTTTCGCTGTAGGTGCTGGTCTGCTGGGCGTTCAGGTTGACGTCGCGACCCGCGCTGAGTGAGGCGTTAAGGTCGGCGGTCAGCTGCGCCGCCTGCGAGTTGAGGTCACGGCCTGCGCTGAACGTCAGGTCACCGCCGCTGCTCACCACCGTGCGGGTGGCGTTGTTATCGTCTGCTTTATTTTTACCGCTGGTCTGATGGCTGCTTTTGTCCATCGCGTCGAGATTGATGTCATTCACCGCCGCCAGCGTGGTGTCACCTTTAGCTGTCACGGCACTGCCTGCGACCGTCAGGTTGTTACCCGCGCTGGCCGACATACTGCCGCCCGCGCTGACTTCGCTGGCCTGGCTGCCGGTGGTCTGTGCGCTCGTTTTCGCCGTCGATTTGCTGGTGCTCAGCGCATTGCCGGTGATGTTGATATCGTTGAGTGCGACCAGCTGCAAATCGCTCCCGGCGCTGAGTTTTGCGCCGGTGTTGTTGATGCTATTGCCCGCCGTCAGGGCAAGCCCGCCGGTGGCCGAAATGCTGGCGACATCACCGGTCTGGGTATCACTGAACGTCAGCTGTGAGGTTTTATTTTTACTGGTCGTCGGCGCGGCAACCCACTGCTGCGCCTGCGTGACGTTATTGATGTCGCCGCTGACCGAAGCCAGGGCGACAGTTTGTCCGGCAATCGAGGAACCGATGTTATTGATATCCCCCAGCGCGCTCAGTTGCAGGCTGCCGTTGGATGCAATCAGCCCCGCGTTCAGGTTATCCAGTGAGCTGCTGCTTTTCGCCGCCAGCTGCGTTTGTGCCTGAAGCGTGCTGCCGGCGTTGACGATATGACCCGCGTCGAGATTGACGGTATTCCCGGAAATCACGCTGCCGGTCACCGCATGAGTATCGTTAGCCGAGAGATAGAGTTTTGGCGCAAGCACGGTCTGGCCGTTGACGGTGGTTTTTTCCCACCAGACGATACTTTTGGTCAGCGCCAGGTCAGAACCGGTGCCGCCGACGTAGCGGTTACGCGGAAAAAGGCAGCTATACGCTGGTTAATCTCTTCAGCCGTTGGCCGTTCAGGCCAAGATCGTGGGCACCGGCCCACACCGGGTTAAGGGGCATAAACGCTATCCTTAACAATCCTGCGTTTTTAACTGCGCGCTATCGCCGGGACGACGGACATGTCGCACAAGTGGGTGGCGCAAATCCCGACACTTCGTGCTTCCTTCACCCGTAGCCTATGGTCTCCGACACGATCACTTCAGCAGGATTTCAAACTCAGCCAGTGATGTTGGAAGGGGTAATTGGGATGCTGGAGTTCAGTTGAGTTATGGACTGGATCGTTTTGGCATAAACGTGTTTTTGGTGTGCTAACATCTCAGGCATCGCCTCACGTCAAACTTATTTAGGGCAATCATGGACAACAATACACTCAGCGAAACGAGTAAATTTCTAAGTTATATTTTACGACATAAACCTGCCGCTATAGGATTGCAACTTGATACAGAAGGCTGGGCAGATATCAACTCCTTGATTATCGGCGCGGCGAAAGAAGGTCGCATACTTGATCAGGCGATAATCCAGACAGTTGTAAATAGCAGTGATAAGAAACGTTTTACTCTCTCCGAGGATGGCCAGCATATTCGTGCCGCTCAGGGGCATTCAACTCCAGACGTAGACCTCCAACACATAGAGAAAAAACCACCAGAATTCCTCTACCACGGCACGGCAACACGCTTTCTTGAATCTATTCTTCAGCAAGGATTGATTGCCGGTTCACGTCACTATGTGCATCTTTCGCAGGAGACTCAGACGGCTATCGCCGTTGGGCTACGCTACGGTAAACCAGTAGTTCTGAAGATTGAATCCCTGCGAATGTACCAACAGGGATTCACGTTTTTTCGGGCTGAAAATGATGTATGGTTAACCCGTCATGTCCCCAATTTTTTCATATATCAGGATTAGCCTTTGTCTTTGTCTTCGACTTGCTCGGCTTTATAGCGGGAGGACTCTTCTTTGGCAGCACTGAACCATTCAGAGAAACCAGAATAAGACAAATTATCCCAAGGACTTAACTTCGGTTTTGAATAATCATAAATCCGGACACCCGTAGTGCCTTCCTTGCCTCCCCCATCAAAACAAGCAAGAACAACCCAGCCATCATTATACAGCCCTGACTCATCTTGAATAATTGCAAAGGGAACCAGGGCAGCCTCCGAAAACTTCAAAAGCATCGAGCTGTAATAAAAAAGAGGTGTCGCCATATCTTTCGATAGAAGCCGCCAAGGCTCTATATCTAAAAACTCTTCAGCTAAAACCACATCTAAATAGTCAACAGGAAATTCAAAACTATTGGGTAAAATTGGAAGGTCGTACAAAAAAGGCTTCATTAGCACCTTCAGAAATACGTGATGGTCCTTTATAATCGTAAGGATTATAAGTAGGGAAAAACTCCTGACCGTTATTCATACGACAAGTTATTGCCTCACCCCAGGTTTCAAACTTCTGCCACCCTCTCTCCTCTTGAATATCTGACATCAATGTGTTACCAAATCCAATAGCAGTTCAGCAGAATTAAAGATATGCTCTATTTTAAATTTACAAATTGAATTGAATACTCCCTCCATCAGGCACATCCTTTATCTGCCTGGCAAGGTTAGCTCTTGTTTTCATAGCAATATATGATTTTTCAAGATAAAGATTCTCAATCTCATACACTCCTCCTGCAACAAATGGGATTTTTGGGACAAGTCGATATCCCACAGGGATTTGCCCTTTTTCTTTTTGCCAAGAATGAGCTATTGAATAGCCAGTTAAGAAATTATAATTTTTCAAAATCATTCCGCACCATTCATTTATATTTCCGGCAAGCTTGTCAAACTCACCGATTTCAGGGTCGAAGGTATATATCCCGTCATCTTTAATACAAAACTGATTACCAAATATATCTTCAGCAAAATATATTGAACCGTCGGCCATGCCATCATATGAATCTATCCACAATGCACGGTCATTCCATTCTGCTAAACCTATATCATCTTCAACAGTCTCATAAGGGTAGATATGTAGTGCTGACTCAAATGCATAAGCTCCATTCTTATCCTCCAGGAAGTCAATTAACTCAGCAAATAAAGGTGATTCACTGGCTGGCAACAAATCCTTATTCCCCTTAATTGAGGATAAATCACCACTGCAAATGGATAAAAGTTTTTGCTTTGCGGATAGCATGATCAATACTCCTCACTTTGTCTTTATAATCACAGATGTACCATCAGGTAAATTTCGGCATTGTGCACCAATGCAGGCTCCAGCCCCCCGGTTATTAGAAGGATTAATTGGTCGCACTGAAGCACCTCCTCCCCCTTGTTCGAACATAGCTGGAGGATACTCATCCCTATCTAATCCAGGTACCGTAGGGGTATCTTTTAAAGATTCTTTCCTCCTCATAGAGGCTCCACCGCGATCAATTGTCAGTACTGTAGGTTGTCCTGCATTCTGTGCATCTTCAATATGCTGAGCTGATTCAGGATACTTACCTTTATCAACAGATATTATCTTAATAGAAGAGCCACTGATACCAACCCCCATCATATCAGGAGGTGTAATTCTTACAGGATGAACCGGATGATCCGCATCATACTCACCCAACCATTCTTTTTCCTGTTCCGTTTCCTCATGATGCAAACCAAACATATTATTCTCAACCGCATTCTTACCCGCCTGCGCCCCCGTGGTTGCTGAAGACAGATTATTGCCCGCTGTAGCCCCGGCAACACCCGCAGCAAGCGTACTCAGTAAGCTTATTTCCTGCCGATCTCTTTGCGTGAGTTTATCGATATCCGCCTGAGTGGCCGCATGGTAGTAATATTCTGCAATGTATCGTGCTGCCAGTTCTCCACTGAACGCCCCGGCTGCGCCCGCAGCGGCGTTGCCTCCGGACATTTGTGCGGCCACGGCACCCCATACTGCGTGGGCCATCGCATTTGCGGCAACATTGGTCGACCCATCTGCGTTCATCGTCCGGCTTTTAATTTCACGCGCGATGAGCGGGCTGATACCCCCCCGCTACCGCCCCGGAGATATTTCCGCTGACAATCCCCTGCAATACGCCACTGAGTGCCTGCACAACCATCTGGTTGTCACTACCAATACCGTAGTTTTTAATTTCGTCCTGATAGGCATCACTGTTACGCAGTGTATTAAGATATTGTTCCCTCTCCTCCGTGGACATCCCTTCAGGTACACCACCCAGAGCCTCCAGCGCCTTGATATCGCCGTAGGTGTTGACGATATCCGTCATCTGACCCGCAATTTCACCCACCAACTGGCTGGCCTGCAGGCGCTTCTGCTCTTTCTCTTTGTCGAAAATCGGGTTGATGCTGCCATTGGCGTGGTCAGTGTCACGGCTTAAATCAGCCACACTTTGCTGCTGGTTAGCCTTATCGCGAATAACAATGGTGCCGTTAGCGACAGCCGATTTGGGACGGATACGGCGGTAACGATCGCGATTGAACGCGGGCAACTGGTGATCCGCACTTTGGCTGAGTGACAGATAAAAAAATCCCGGCGACCTTGCCGGGATATTACTTTAGTTAAATGATTCTATTTGGTCTAACACTCTGCCAACTTCCCCTAACAGGCCTGCTACACACTCTTTAGAAGAACCTATTCGAGTATCAAATTCCTGAACATCAATACCATTACAGATCTCGTTAAGCGCGGCATTCAATACCAACAATTCAGATTCATTTAATATCACGACAGCACTACGCCCTTCAAGATTCACTAATTCCATAAAATCACCCTAAATTATCGTAGTACGCTCTGCCATTCGTGGGCCTAAACGCCGTCCCACTATCTGCTGACTTAGGATTACGGATGACAACAGTACCTGATGGTTCATCCCAATCCGCTGTACTGGAGTGCCGCCTAATGCCAGCGAATTATTCTCAACAGCCACCTTCCCGGCCTGCGCCCCCGCAGCAAGCGAGGAATTCCCGGCTACGCCCCCCGCTAGCCCGGCGGCCAGCGTGCTCAGTGCGCTGACATTCGCTTTTTCTCATTCGTCAGGTTTTCCGGTTTTACTCCCGGATACAGCTCTTTCGCAATCAGCTGCGCAGCCAGTTCTCTGGTCGCAGCGCCCACCACTCCGCCCGCAACAGAACTGCCCTGCAATGCGGAACAACTGGAGATCACCGCCGCACTCGGAGTGATCCGGTTGCGGCGGCGGGACGAAGTGGAAGGATTTCGGGCGTAACCGTAGTAACCCCGACCAAGGCCGGGTATCGCACAGGTCAAGGTCGTGGCACCGGCCCACACCGGGTTAAGGAGCGTAAATGCGCTCCTTAATAATCCTGCGTTTTTTAACTGCGCGCTATCCCTCGCTGGCTATGTTTCAGGTGCCGCCGTTATTGCCGCAAACGCCGCCGCTTCGCGGTACTCTCATTTCGGTCTTCGAGCCTTTCGGTCTCGAAACGCTCATTCAGCAAACTTTCTGAAAGCGGCTGGAGGCTTTTTCAATTCAAAAGCAGCCTGTATCTGGTGATCCCCGAACGGGCAAAAAAACCCAACAACATGGTTCAGGATTCGTTATGCTCCTATTTTATTGATTTTTAATATATCTTTTCTTAAATCATCGTTAATATTTGAGAAATCTAGCTGATTTATAAGGTGCTTTATTTGTGCAAAGCTAATTAGCTGATCTTTCAAATCTTCTTCTTTTATCGTCGATAGCGAAGCTATGAGTTCACCATCATAATATTCTCCAGCCAACGGATCCTCTGTAAGAACATCCAGCACTCTCGGCATCAACTTATCAACACACAACTTTTGTCGGATGGCACGACAAAGATCTTCTACTGCCAACTCTTCTATTGGTAGGTCGATAATACTTTCAAACCATATTTCAAGCGGAGATTGTTGGCTCGGTTCCTTCAATATGTTGATGTTTCCTATTAATTTACGGAAGGTAATCATATTCCATGTCCTTTCAAGGCTGATTCTATTTTATTAATTGCATCGGTTGCTCTGCCGTATGCAGCCTGGGCCTCGGGATTATTCACATTTTTCAATGTATCCGCATGGTTTCTTAGGCCTCTAAGAGTATTTTGCATTTCTTGCATATGGTCCCAATACCCACCATTTTCTTTTGGTACCGGGTTACCATCCATGTCCTTAAGAGTTCCTGTTATATCATGGTCTTTCAAAGCATTTTTTATAGTATTATCAATCTTCTTGATAGAACTTTCTTGTTTCTGATTAAGCTTTTCTACAGGTTTTCCATCTTTACTGTTAGGATCATTTTCTGGAGAGGGGGGGTTCCTGAACCCGCTCCACCCAGCTCGGCCTTCTCTGCACTCGTTAGATCATTGCCTAAATTTGGCTGACTTTCCGCACCTGAACCATCATCATTTAATACCCTTCCCGGTCCACGGTTAGGATCGCGAACTGCACATTGTTCACGGGTTCCTTCACAAGTATATCCCGCGCCTTGATCTTCTTTAGTATCCTGTTGTTGCTGGCTTCCATTTCCAATTGCACCAGAGATTGCTGCATTCAGTGCAGATGCAGTGCCGCCTAATGCCAGCGCATTATTCTCAACCGCATTCTTACCCGCCTGCGCCCCCGTGGTTGCTGAAGACAGATTATTGCCCGCTGTAGCCCCGGCAACACCCGCAGCAAGCGTACTCAGTAAGCTTATTTCCTGCCGATCTCTTTGCGTGAGTTTATCGATATCCGCCTGAGTGGCCGCATGGTAGTAATATACTGCAATGTATCGTGCTGCCAGTTCTCCACTGAACGCCCCGGCTGCGCCCGCGGCGGCGTTGCCACCGGACATTTGCGCGGCCACGGCACCCCATACTGCGTGGGCCATCGCATTTGCGGCAACATTGGTCGAACCATCTGCGTTCATCGTCTGGCTTTTAATTTCACGCGCGATGAGCGGGCTGATACCCCCCGCTACCGCCCCGGAGATATTTCCGCTGACAATCCCTGCAATACGCCACTGAGTGCCTGCACAACCATCTGGTTGTCACTACCAATACCGTAGTTTTTAATTTCGTCCTGATAGGCATCACTGTTACGCAGTGTATTAAGATATTGTTCCCTCTCCTCCGTGGACATCCCTTCAGGTACACCACCCAGAGCCTCCAGCGCCTTGATATCGCCGTAGGTGTTGACGATATCCGTCATCTGACCCGCAATTTCACCCACCAACTGGCTGGCCTGCAGGCGCTTCTGCTCTTTCTCTTTGTCGAAAATCGGGCTGATGCTGCCATTGGCGTGGTCAGTGTCGCGGCTTAAATCAGCCACACTCTGCTGCTGATTAGCCGCATCGCGAATAACAATGGTGCCATTAGCGACAGCCGATTGCGTGGTGCCTTCCGCATGCCCTTTACCGTTGAGCCCTGCCAGTACATTGCCGACATTCGAGATAGCATTACTCACCATGCTGGCGCCGTTGCCAGCGCTCAGGCTTATCCCGCTATGACTGACTTTATAATCGGCCTCATTGCCGATATCGCTGAACCCGAGCGTACCCGTATCCAGCAGATTTTTATCTGCCGTTCCCTGACTCGCAATCACACCACCATTCAGCTGGGTATGATTGCCCACATTGATATCAAATCCGCCCTTACCCGCATAAATGCCACTCTGCTCTGCGACGCTGTCGTAAGTACTGTTCATTTTATCCTGGCTAACATTGATATAGCCGGAACCGCTCATGGAACCAAAAGTGAAACTGCCACCCGCACCGAAACTGGTTTGTTTCGATTTATAATCGTCACTGTCTTGCAGGCTGGTAATGGTCAGGTCACGGCCAGCGTCAACTGTGACCTTATCGCCGTTCACCTGCGCCCCCGACAAGGTGGTATCGCGTCCGCTGTTAAGGGTGACATCGCCGCCACTGTCCAGCGTCGTTTCAGACCAACTCGTGCCATTGCCTTTATCATTGCCTTTGGCACCATTGACGCTGGCAAAAATACTCAGACCTGCACTCCCACTGCCTACCCCGAAACTCAGCCCGACACCGCCGCCGCTGCTGCTATTTTTACCTGTCGTTTCCTGCGTGGTGGCCGCGCCGGTAAGTAAAATGTCGTTGGCGGCATTGAGCGACGTATTGCCGCCGGCTTTTAACTGGCTGCCGCCAATTGCAATATCGCCGCTATGCGTATCGGAGCCTTTACCTGTCGCCGTAATCGATAAATTGTCTCCCGCATTCAGCGTGGACCCATTGACGGTATCACTCTGCTGATGTTGCGATGATTTTGACTGCTGCGACGTCAGCGAGATGCTGATACCCACGCCGTTATTGGGGTCTGCGCTGACATTAGCCTGCTGTTTCGCCAGCATGGCCTGAGCACCGGACAGCGCTGCCTTGGTCGCCTGCAACGCTGCCAGGCGGCCATCACTTTCCTGCTTCGCACTCTGTGTTGCTGCAATAGCGGAGTTCACCGCATCGGCAACAGCCCCGGAAAGAGCAAGCGTCAGACCCGTTGATTTCTGTTCAAATTTTTCATCGCTGCTGCGTCTATCGTGGCCGGGATCAATCACCACGCTGTCACCGGTCAATGACATGTCTTTTGCAGCAACCAGGTCTGCGCCGCTGATATGTGCCTGGCTTCCGGCGGTAATGCTCAGATTACCTGCTGTACTCCCCACGGTACTGACGCTCTGACTCTGCGTCGCTCCCTGTTCTTTCAGCTCATGGCGTGTTTTGGACGTTCCAAGCGTGATACCGAGGCCACCCGTCCCCATAAGGCCACTTTTTTTCGTTTCACTCAGCCGCCAGCTGGATTCTGTATTTGTAGCCGCGACGATATCGACATTTTTCCCTGCATTCAGAGCCACATTGCCATCACCGACTACCGATGAACCTTTTACCAGCAGATTATTACCTGCCGTAACAGCCACATTATCGCCGCTCAGTAACGACCCTTTTTCCTGACTGGAACTGTCTTCACTAATGGTGTGTGTCGTGGTACTTGATAACAGGTGTTTCTTGGTTTTCGTCTTCTCGTCGTAGGCGTAATTGCTCTCTGTGGCAGTATCAAGATTGACATCACGGCCGGCATTGACTGAGATGTCCTGCTTCGCAGTGACACTTGCGGCGTGAGCATTAACATCCTGACCCGCTTTAATTTGTGTACCCCCGCCGCTCACCACCGTCGTCCCTTCCTGCCCGACATTTTCACGGATACTCACGCTTTTATTGCCGTTGGTTTCGCTGTAGGTGCTGGTCTGTTGGGCGTTCAGGTTGACGTCGCGACCCGCGCTGAGCGAGGCGTTAAGGTCGGCGGTCAGTTGCGCCGCCTGCGAGTTCAGATCCCGGCCTGCGCTGAGCGCCAGGTCACCGCCGCTGCTCACGACCGTGCGGGTGGCGTTGTTATCATCGGTCCGGTTTTTACCGCTGGTCTGATGGCTGCTTTTGTCCATCGCGTCCAGATTGATGTCATTCACCGCCGCCAGCGTGGTGTCGCCTTTAGCTGTCACGGCACTGCCTGCGACCGTCAGGTTGTTACCGGCACTGGCCTGCAAACTGCCGCCCGCGCTGACTTCACTGGCCTGGCTGCCGGTGGTCTGCGCGCTCGTTTTCGCCGTCGATTTGCTGGTGCTCAGCGCATTGCCGGTGATGTTGATATCGTTGAGTGCGATCAGCTGCAAATCACTCCCGGCGCTGAGTCTGGCGCCGGTGTTGTTGATGCTGTTACCGGCCGTCAGCGCCAGCCCGCCGGTGGCCGAAATGCTGGCGACATCACCGGTCTGGGTATCACTGAACGTTAGCTGCGCCGTTTTGCTTTTGCTGGTGGCTGGCGCAGCGTTCCACTGCTGTGCCTGCGTGACGTTATTGATGTCGCCGCTGACCGAAGCCAGTGCGACAGTTTGTCCGGCAATCGAGGAACCGATGTTATTGATATCCCCCAGCGCGCTCAGTTGCAGGCTGCCATTCGATGCAATCAGCCCCGCATTCAGGTTATCCAGTGAGCTGTTGCTTTTCGCGGCCAGCTGCGTTTGCGCCTGAAGCGTGCTGCCGGCGTTGACGATATGACCCGCGTCGAGATTGACGGTATTCCCGGAAATCACGCTGCCGGTGACGGCATTCATGTCATTGGCGGAAAGATACAGTTTTGGCGCAAGAACGGTCTGGCCGTTGACGGTGGTTTTTTCCCACCAGACGATACTTTTGGTCAGCGCCGCGACCTGTTCAGACGACAAACTAACGCCCAGTTGCAGGCCAAGACCGGCCTGCTGGTCGGCCGCGTTGTCGATCAGATACTGCATCTGCGCCAGGTCAGAACCGGTGCCGCCGACGTAGCGGTTACCGGTCTGGCTGAGCACCGCATTACTGACGTAGCGGGTATCAAACGCCGCATCGCCGAGGAATTTGTAGTCGTAATCCGGCGTCAGTTTCAGCCGGTCCATAAAGTAGGCCGAACCGATGAATTTGCTCTCGTCGGTATAGACGGGTGCTGTTTCAATACGCGGACTGGAGGGTGTGCCGGGCTGAACGGCCGGGTTGACGACTTTGCCTGCCACCGGCGTGCCGGAAAGAGACGCAAAGGTCAGCGCCGTACTGCCCGGTGTGGCCTGTTTGCCGACGGCGGATACCGCAGACGTTGGGCGAGCAAGGTAATCATTCAGGGCATTGAACAGCGACGGATCGGTTTTACCGATGCTGCCAAGCTGCGGATTTGTGGTGATCAGATACGGGCTGGACGGATCCTGACTCGCCACAAACAGGCCATTATTGCCGGTCGGCAGCGGGTAATCGGTCAGCGCCGCGCCCCGGTTACCGATTTGCTGCAAAGCATTGCTGACGGAATCAGTCCACTGCACAGATCCGACAGTCAGGTTTTTACCCGCCGCCAGTTGCTGACTCTGCACACCGCCGACCTGTTGCAGGCCTGATGGTCCGCTTATCCCCGGCGCGCTGATGACGTGTGATAAGCCACCTGCGTTCGCCGTCGTCGTGGTGTTACTGATGTTGTTGCTGAAGCTGGCGTTGACCGCGCCACCCGCCTGAATGACTGAGCGGAGGCCTTCTCCGGTAGTGATCGTTTCGTAAGTCGGTCCTTCCGTCAGTTTGTAGGTAAACTGATCCCCAAGATCCGTTCTGTAGTCGACTCCTCTTTTTTTCCCTTTCCTGATGTCAGGAATAAGCGTCGCATCTTTTTGCAATGTCCCTGTAGTACCCTTGTACTGATAAGTCAGGTATTCATTCTCAATACTGTTTTCATAGGACTGATTGTTAAGATTATTTCCGGAGAGACTGATATTACCGCCAGCCAGTATATTGCTGGCGATGTTATCCAAAGTTCCGACTGAAACATTCAGATCACGGTTTGACGCTATGCGCCCTGCGCCGCCATTAGCACTGGCAGTCACTGTCGAGCTTCCAACAAGGAATTTTCTGTCTGATGCTTCTTTCGTCGGGGCTAAACCTACGTAGGTATATTCTTCCTCAGCGCCATCACCTTTACCGTTGCTTCCTCCCGTATGCCGCAAACCGGTTGCTG